>JAIOZF010000024.1 GCA_021740745.1 Crocinitomicaceae bacterium
ATACGTTCCTTCACGTCGGTAACGCGAATAAACCATGAATCTAAAGGGTAATACAATACTGGTTTGTCCGTTCTCCAGCAATGTGGGTAACTGTGGACATATTTCTCAACTTTGAACGCTTTGTTTTCTGTTTTTAATTGAATTGCAATTTGAACATCAGCAGAACGCTCAGGTGCTTCACCTTCATTGTAGTATTCGTTTTTAACAAACAATCCAGCATAAGTTCCCAATTCAGGTCTGAATTTTCCTTGCAAATCAACCAAGGGAACCAAATTTCCTTTATCGTCTTTTACCAACATAGCAGGAACACCAGCTTCAGCAGCCACTCGTGCATCATCTGCACCAAAAGTTGGGGCAATATGAACGATACCAGTTCCATCTTCTGTTGTAACGAAATCACCACCAATAACACGGAAAGCTTGTTCTGGATTTTCAGCAGGTAAAACAAGTGGTAAAAGTTGTTCGTAACGGATTCCGATCAACTCAGTTCCTTTGCATTCTCCTGCAACGAAGAATGGTATTACTTTGTCACCAGCATTATAATTTGCTAATTCACCAGCGACTTCAACTGCTTGAAATCCTTTCCCAAATTGATAAGAAATCAAATTCTTAGCAAGAATAACATTGATTGGTTCAAAGGTATATTGGTTGAACGACTGCACTAAAACGTAATCAATCTTAGGTCCGACACATAAAGCCGTATTCGATGGCAATGTCCATGGGGTAGTCGTCCATGCTAGCAGGGACGTATTGCTATCCGTCCCTGCTGCATTGGACACAATGTTGGCAAACGGCAATTTCTCCCCATCTTTCACTTTAAACTGCGCCACAACCGTAGTGTCTGTAACATCTCTATAACAGCCCGGTTGATTCAATTCATGTGAGGACAATCCTGTCCCGGCAGCTGGTGAATACGGTTGAATCGTATATCCTTTGTACATGAGATTTTTCTCATACAATTGACCCAACAACCACCAAACCGATTCCATGTATTTTGACTCGTAAGTAATATATGGGTTTTCCATATCCACCCAATAACCCATTTTTAAGGTTAGGTCATTCCATATATCTGTGTAGCGCATTACCGCTTCTTTACACGCTTTATTGTAATCTTCAACAGAAATCTTAGTGCCGATATCTTCTTTGGTAATACCCAATTCTTTTTCCACACCCAATTCAACTGGAAGTCCATGCGTATCCCAACCAGCCTTGCGTTTTACTTGAAAACCTTTGAGAGTTTTATAGCGACAAAAAATATCCTTGATTGAACGCGCCATTACATGGTGAATTCCGGGTAAACCATTTGCAGATGGTGGACCTTCGAAGAAAATAAACGGTGGGTGGCCTTCACGAGTAGTAATCGATTGCTCGAAAACATTTTCTCGTTCCCATTTTTCCAATACCGTTTTCGCCACATTCGGCAAATTCAATCCTTTGTATTCCGGATATTTATTTGTCATGATTTCTTACTAAAATGAAGTCGCGAAGATAGTAAAAATAGATTTAAAGCCTATGGAAGTTTAATCCATCGACTATGAAAAAACTTACACAACTAATAGTGAAAATTCTTTACAGCAATGTTGGTTGAAGAATTAGAGGATAGTAATGTTGCAATGCTCGATTGAAGATGAATGTTTTGTCAGAAATACGAGTGCTGAAAGAATCAATATGATTAACTTTGTCTATCTAATTGAGAACTTAAATGGCTGAATTTTTTTACCAAGATCCGTATCCGATTCACTCGGATAAAACGGAATACCGCAAGATTTCTTCTGATTTTGTTGAAGTTGTGAAAGTCGGAAATCGTGAAGTCTTAAATATCAATCCCAAAGCACTAGAAGTTTTGGCGCAAGAAGCAATGACCGATGTTTCCTTTTATTTGAGAAGAAAACACCTTCAGATGTTGAATAATATTCTTCAGGATCCAGAAGCAACGGATAATGACCGTTTTGTCGCTTATAATTTATTGCAAAATGCTGTTGTTGCGGCAGAAGGACAATTACCTTCTTGTCAAGATACAGGTACTGCAATCGTGATGGCAAAAAAAGGAGAGGATGTTTATACGGGAGTGGATGATGCCGAATACCTTTCAAAAGGAATTTTCAATACTTACCAAGAACGAAACTTACGTTTTTCTCAAGTAGTTCCTATTTCGATGTTTGAAGAAAAGAACTCTGGTTCTAATTTGCCTGCTCAGATAGATATTTATGCGAAGAAGGGAGCTTATTATGAATTCTTGTTCTTGGCAAAAGGTGGAGGTTCTGCCAATAAAACTTTCCTATACCAGCAAACGAAGTCATTATTGAATGATGCTTCATTGGAGAAATTCGTTCGTGAAAAAATTAAAGATTTAGGAACGTCTGCTTGTCCGCCTTATCACTTAGCTTTAGTAATTGGTGGTACTTCAGCAGAGGCAAATTTGGCCGCTGTGAAAAAAGCATCAGCAGGATATTTTGATGAATTACCAACTGAAGGAAACATGGGAGGTCAAGCTTTCCGTGATTTAGAATGGGAAAAGCGTGTTCAATTGATTTGTCAAGAAAGTCAAATCGGAGCGCAGTTTGGAGGAAAATACTTTACGCATGATGTGCGTGTGATTCGTTTGCCACGACATGCTGCTTCTTGTCCGGTTGGATTAGGTGTTTCTTGTTCTGCCGATCGAAATATCAAAGCAAAAATAACGAAGGAAGGATTGTTTGTTGAGCAATTAGAGAAAAACCCACGTCAGTTATTGCCTGAAACGGCACCTCATATGGTACCGCCAGTTGAAATTGATTTAGATCGACCTATGGCAGAGGTATTGGCTGAATTGAGCAAGTATCCGATTAAAACGCGTCTGAAGTTAAATGGCACCTTGATTGTTGCTCGAGACATGGCTCATGCGAAAATAAAGGAGATTTTGGATGCAGGTAAACCAATGCCAGACTACTTTAAAAATCACCCAGTATACTATGCAGGTCCGGCAAAAACTCCAGAAGGAATGGCTTCAGGAAGTTTTGGTCCAACAACCGCAGGAAGAATGGATTCCTATGTTGATTTATTCCAAAGTATGGGTGGAAGCATGATTATGTTGGCGAAAGGAAACCGATCGAAAGACGTGAAGAATGCCTGTCAAAAATATGGAGGATTCTACCTTGGTTCTGTTGGTGGTCCAGCGGCTATTCTAGCAAAAGAAAACATTACTTCTGTTGAAGTCGTTGACTTTGAAGAAATGGGTATGGAAGCAGTGAGAAAAATTACGATTAAGAACTTCCCAGCGTTCATCATTACAGATGATAAAGGGAATGATTTCTTTGAGAATATATAAATTGATTCGAAGGCAATTCAATGAAATTACATTACCGAGAGCTAGGTGAAGGTCAACCAATGGTCATACTGCATGGTTTATTTGGCTTTTCAGATAACTGGCAGACCCATGCTAAGAAATTAGCAGAATATTACCGTGTAATTTTGGTTGACTTGCGTAATCATGGTCATTCTGATTGGTCGGATGAATTTTCATATGACTTAATGGTGGAAGATCTCAAAGAGTTGTGTGATGATTTATCATTGAATCGCATGATTTTGTTGGGACATTCAATGGGGGGAAAAGTGGCAATGCTTTTTGCTGCGAAATATGAAAGTTTATTGGAAAAATTGATTGTGGTTGATATTGGCGTGAAAGAGTATCCAATGCACCATGAACACATTTTGGCAGGATTGCATGCCTTGGATTTGCCTTCAATGAAAGCAAGAAGTGAGGCAGAGGTGGTTTTAAGAAAACACATCGATTCTGAAGGAGTTATTCAGTTTTTGCTAAAGAATTTGTATTGGAAGGAGAAGGGTGTTTTAGAATTTCGAATGAATTTAAAGGTACTAGAGAGGGAAATGAAAAACATTCTGAGTGCTTTGCCTTATGCTGAAGTCATGACACCAACACTTTTCATTCGTGGTGAATTATCCAATTATATTTTGGACGAGGACGTCGCTGAAATAGAAGAACGTTTTCCAGATTCAAATCTTGTGACAGTTTTGGGCTCTGGACATTGGGTACATGCTGAATCCCCAGATGAATTCATTGATCATGTGCTTTCTTTTTGCTTGCGTTAGTTTTTGATTTTTTAACACAACTTTAGATTTAATAAAACATTTTAAGCCTTTATTTGTAACTTTAGTAAATGTTTTCAGTCTCAGTATCATGAAAAAGCTAAGTATTTTATTTTCAGGAGTGTTAATCTTAAGTGCATGTTCATCTGAACCGAAGGAAGTGTTACTTCGTACAGAGAAAGGATCAACTGACGTAAAAAAAGCACCTGTGCATTCTACAGCAGTTTTAACGATGGAAGTGGAAGGAATGACATGTGAAATGGGATGCGGTGGCTCAATTCGAAAAGAATTGAAGGCAACAGGCGGTGTTGAACGAGTGAAGTTTGATTTTGTTGAAGGTGCGGAAAAGCAGAAAACCTATGTTTATTTCGATGAAGCGAAAGTTTCTGAAAAAGAACTGAAGGAAATTATCACAACTATGAACGAGAAGCAATTCACAATTGGCTCATGTACAAAAGAAAATGTCGATAAAACAACTCAACCTTCAGAAAGCAAATCGAATTCAAGCGATGAGGCAGCAGTTGTAAACATGGAAGAAGATAATTTTCAACTACCAAATTTGGTAGGAATTTTAAAAGATTTAGTTTTAAATTAATCGGATTTTTTTCATCAAAATAGTTCCCGAAACGCCTGTATTTATAGGCGTTTTTTATGTGTATTAAAAAACGTTAAATAAGAGTGTGAACAAAATAAACCAACGGATTGTTTGTTCTCTACACAAATAGCCATAAATTTGTTATTGTAAGCACATGGAAAACTATCAAGCAGGCCCCTTTTTAGATCAAATTAATCTTCCCAAAGATTTAAGGGAAAAATTCAATATAGAAGATCTACCCCAAGTATCGGACGAAGTTCGTCAGTATATTGTTGATGTCATTTCTGAGATTGGAAACAGTCACTTTGGTGCTAGTTTAGGCGTTGTTGAGTTAACTGTTGCTTTACATTACGTATTCAATACTCCCGATGATCAACTGGTTTGGGATGTGGGTCATCAAGCATATGGACATAAAATTTTAACCGGTCGACGCGATCGTTTTCATACGAATCGCTTGAAAGGTGGTATTTCTGGTTTCCCAAAACGTTCAGAAAGTGAATTTGATACTTTTGGTGTTGGTCACTCTTCTACATCGATTTCCGCTGCATTAGGAATGGCTGTGGCGAGCAAATACAAAGGTGAAAAGAACCGTCAACACATCGCTGTAATTGGAGATGGTGCAATGACAGCTGGACTGGCTTTTGAAGGAATGAATCACGCTGGTTTTGAAAAGGACGCAAATTTATTGGTGATTTTGAATGACAATTGCATGTCAATTGATCCAAATGTCGGCGCCTTGAAGGAATACCTTACAGACATTACAACTTCTCACACTTATAATAAAATCAAAGATGAGGTTTGGCACATGCTCGGAAAAATCTCCAAGTTTGGTCCAGATGCTCAAACGATTGCATCGAAAGTAACTTCCGCATTGAAAGGTTCTTTGTTAAAGCAAAGTAATTTGTTTGAGGCCTTGAACTTCAGATATTTCGGTCCTGTTGATGGTCACGATGTAATTGGCTTAGCAAAGGTATTGGAGGATTTGAAAGACATTCCTGGTCCGAAAATTTTGCATTGTATTACACGTAAAGGTGCTGGATACAAATTTTCAGAAGAAGGAAATCCAACTAAATGGCATGCACCAGGCGTTTTTAATAAGGAAACTGGTGAAATTGTTAAGGTTGTGCCTAAATCACCTGAACCACCGAAATACCAAGATGTTTTTGGTCATACAATAGTTGAATTGGCCGAAAAAAATGATAAAATCATGGGTGTAACACCAGCCATGCCATCAGGTTGTTCGTTGAATTTTATGATGACAGCAATGCCAGATCGCGCATTTGATGTGGGTATCGCAGAACAGCATGCAGTTACTTTTTCAGCTGGTTTAGCAACACAAGGGTTGGTTCCTTTTTGCAATATATATTCTTCATTCATGCAACGTGCTTATGATCAAGTGCTGCATGATGTTGCTTTACAAAACTTAAATGTTGTTTTTTGTTTAGATAGAGGTGGATTGGTAGGAGCTGATGGTGCAACACATCACGGAGCTTATGACATTTCTTATATGCGAAGCATTCCTAATATGATTGTTTCTGCTCCAATGAACGAAGCTGAATTGCGCGACTTGATGTACACAGCGCAGCAAGAAAACATGGGTCCTTTTTCGATTCGTTATCCTCGCGGTAATGGTGTTATGACAGAGTGGAAAACTGCCATGAAAGCAATTAAAGTTGGAACTGGACGAAAAGTAACGAATGGAGAAGATGTTGCGATTTTGACATTTGGTCACCCTGGAAATTTTGCCCAACAAGCAACGAAAGAATTGAAAGAGATAGGTGTCTCAGCAGCGCATTACGATATGCGATTTGTGAAGCCCTTGGACGAAATTATGCTTCACGAGATTTTTTCTAAATTCAAAAAAGTCATTACTGTTGAAGATGGCTGTTTGATGGGTGGTTTCGGTTCAGCAGTAATTGAATTTATGGTCGACCAAAAATATACATCTGAGGTTGTGCGCTTAGGAATTCCTGATCAATACATTCATCATGGAACGCAAAAAGAACTTTGGGCTGACTGTGGCTTCGATAAAGATTCAATTGTTCGCACAGCCAAAAAGATGATTGGTTTGTCTCAAGAAAAAGAGGTTTTAAAGGAAAAAATCGGATAAACATTTTACTTAAATAGCTCAAGATTTTTGCTTGCTTTGTCCTGTTGTCTCGTTTTTCTATTACTGTACTAAAATATAAAGACAACGTATAGATATATTCGTTGATACTTGGATTATATTCTATTTTCTTTTCGCTCGTAAATTCCCAATCAGGAAATTCAAGCCTTCAATAGAAATCTTTGTATATTCGCTTCAAACAACACACAATGAAGCGTATTATACTGTTCTTATTTTTATTCCTTCATATTTTTGCATTTTCGCAAGAGTCGGCTGCAAAACATAACGATACACTTGTATACAATTCGGGTATGCGTCGAGTTGTGACCATTGATTATATTAATTATCCAACCATTTATTTTTTTACAACCAATTCTAAAAATAAAGAAGTTAGTTCTAACGTTGCAATTAATAAGTTGAAGTATTACGTTGATTATGACTCAACTGGAGTTTTAGTAAAACCGGCAGAAATTGTTGGAACTGAAACAACAGATTCTTCAGGAATTATTTTGATTACGGATACAGTTATCGTTTCTGAAAACTTATTATCAGTTAATCCATTTTCTCCTTTCATGTTGGGATTGAATATTTCATATATGCATCGTTTCGGTTATCAGAAAAGAGTCGCAATGCACGTTCCTTTTCGAATATTTACATTGTATGGTAAAGGTTTGCTTGTTAATACTGGAATTGGAATAAATTATATGGCTTATAATTCAAAACACACATCATTTTATGCCGGAATAAGTTCTCAAATATTTGCCTTTGATCGCTACGCGGTATTAGGATTTCCAATCACGATAGGTTTCGTTCGTAACCTTACTGAACGAATGACAATAAATGCTTATGGTGGAGTTGGACCTTACATTGGTCACCCAGATTTAAACTTGCCTTTGGTAGGTGATGTGCATGTGGGAATAGGGTTCAAATTAGGCGAACAATTTAAAATTACAAATACGTATAAAAAATAAGGTATGGCAAACGATTCTAATAATCAAACAAATTACGGAGCATTAACAACCCTAACAACGGTATTCTTCTTTTGGGGATTTATTGCAGCAGGAAATAGCGTTTTCATTCCTTTTTGTAAGAATTATTTTCATTTAGATCAATTTCAAAGTCAATTAATTGATTTTGCTTTTTACTTGGCTTATTACCTTGGCGCACTAGGACTTTTCATTTTTAGTACTGCAATTGGAAAGGACATTGTTGGACATTGGGGATATAAAAAAAGTATCGTTTATGGCTTATTGTTTTCGGCTTTAGGAGCAGTAGCCATGATTCTTTCGGTTTACCAAGGTGTTTTTTCAGGAATGTTGGTTGGACTGTTTATTGTTGCTTTAGGATTTTCCTTACAACAAACATCTGCCAACCCTTTTATGATATTATTAGGTGATGAAGCAACTGGAAGTAATCGTATCAATTTAGGTGGTGGAATCAATAGTTTGGGGACTACAATTGGTCCATTGATTGTAGCATTGGCATTATTTGGAACAGCTTCAGCAATAAGTGATGAGATGATTAAAGCCTTGTCGCTGACTAAAGTTATTATTCTTTACGCGTGTGTTGGTGCTTTATTCTTAGGAGTTGCAGCGCTTTTTGGCTTTTCGAAAAAAGTTCCTTCAGGAAAGATTGGCGAAGTGGATACAGTAATTGATGAAAACTTAGTTGACCAACAACCAACCCAAAAAGCTGCTGAAGCAACAACAAAGGCGAACAAAGCCTTGACTTCTTTGGTAGTAATTACGCTTCTGTTGGCAGCTTGTTTTGTTCCCGTTTTCAGCTCTTATCAAAGCAATGCTGCAAAAGATTTAGTGCAATTGCAGCATGATTATGATATGGTTTCAATTGACCAACATGGTAATACAATCAAGGTTCTTCCTCAACCTTACATTGAAACACAACAGGCTATTCAAGGTGAGATGGATAAGATTCGTAAACCCTTGGAACAAAGTCGTATGGCTTGGTTAGCTGGGGGATTGGCAATTGTTGTCGGTGGATTACTTCTTGTTTTTATACTTGGTAAAAAGCAAAAGAAGGGCTGGGGTGCCATGCAATATCCTCAGTTGACATTGGGAATGTTAGCTATTTTCGTTTACGTAGGAGTAGAGGTGGCAATTGGAAGTAATCTTGGCGAATTATTAAAGCAAAAAGAATTTGGAGGTTATAACTCATCACAAATAGCGCCGTTCATAGCCATGTTTTGGGGTAGTTTAATGATTGGTCGTTGGGCAGGCGCAATCAACGCGTTTAATTTAGAACGTTCAACAAAACAAGTACTGCGCTTCATTGTTCCACTTGTCGCTTTTGGTGTTGTTATAGGTTTTACAAGTATTGCTGGATATGACGTTACACCGTTATATTGGTATATCTTGTGTGTTCTTGTGCAAATTGGAGCATTTTATTTAACCAATGATAAACCAGCATTGACCTTAGGTGTTTTCGGTATCTTGGGAATTATTTCAATGGTTATTGGTTTAACAACAAATGGAACGATTGCCGTTTATGCCTTCTTAAGTGGAGGATTATTTTGTTCTATTATGTGGCCTGCAATTTTCTCTTTATCACTTGCAGGATTAGGCAAATACCAGTCACAAGGATCAGCCTTTTTAGTAATGATGATTTTGGGTGGTGCAATTATTCCGCCAATTCAAGGAAAATTGTCCGATGTAATTGGCATTCAAGAATCCTTTGTAGTAGGTGCTATCTGTTTTGCATACTTGGCATTCTTCGCTGTTTATGTGCGCTCTATTTTGAAAAAGCAGGGAATTACGTTTGATGAAACGAGTGGTGGTGGACATTAATTGAAGACAGCGTTTGCATATTATTTTTTCGTATCTTAATGTGAAAAAATTAAAATGTCAACAAATTCAAACCTGCCTAACAGGCAATCAATTCGCCTTAAAAATTATGATTATTCTCAGGAAGGAAGCTATTTTATTACACTAGTTACCCAAGATCGAATTCATTTATTTGGCAAAATTGAAGACGGAAAAATGATTCTAAATACCGTCGGAAAAATCCTTGAAGAAGAATGGAGAAATACCATTGAATTGAGACCTAATGTCTCTTTGGGAGAATTTATTATCATGCCTGACCATATGCATATGATCATAACGATAACTGCTCAAATGGAAAAAAAAGAGGATAAAGAATGGATTCATTCGAATCCCAAAAGCCCATCACACACAATAGGCGCTATTATCCGCGGATTTAAAGGCGCAAGCACAAAAAAGATTAATCAATTTCTAAATCGTCGGGGCGAATTGCAATTCGCCCCCGAATCTCAATTCGCCCCGATAACCGAATCTCAATTCGCCCCGATTGAATCTCCGATTGATTCCCAATTCGCCCCGACAGAATTTTATAAAAACAAAATCTTCCAACGAAATTATTACGAACATATAATTAGAAATCAGAATGATTTTAATCGAATTGAACAATATATAATTGATAATCCAATGAATTGGAAAAAGAAAAAATTAAAATTTAAAGATTGATCAATAAATCTGAAATAAATCAAATCACTTCTCTTGCCTATTGCCTATTGCACATCCATCACATTTCCCATCTGCTTTGAAGAACCGTTGATAGAATTGCCACGCTATATAGGAAACAGCAGCAGTAATTACCAATATGACCAAAATTACTTGCATTAACTTAGAATATAATAAGTGATAAATGATCCGATGTAGGCGAGTACGCCCATAAAAGCAATTTGAATCAATGGCCATTTCCATGATTTTGTCTCACGTTTAACAACAGCTAATGTCGCCATACATTGCATGGCGAATACATAAAAGATCATTAAAGAAGCTCCGGATGCCAAGGTATAAACGGGTCTTCCATCTGAACGCTTTTCATCGCGCATACGATCAATTAAACGTTTATTATCATCACTATCACCTTGAACTGCATATATTGTTGCTAAGGAACCGACAAATACTTCTCTCGCCGCAAATGATGTGATTAACGAAATACCGATTTTCCAATCGTAGCCCAAAGGAGCTATCACAGGCTCAATTCCCTTTCCAAGTATTCCGATATACGAATTTTCTAAGCGAGCAGAAGCAATATTGCTATTCGTTTCTTCGGCGCTCAAATGCTGTTCCCACGCATGAACTTTTGCTTTTTGCTCTGCTTTATCCATTCGATCACCTGGACCAAAAGTTGCCATTGCCCACAAAATGACTGAAATCGCTAAGATGATTTTACCGGCATCTAATACAAATACACGTACTTTCTCCCAAACAGTCAGACCTACATTTCCCCAACGAGGTGATTTGTAACTCGGTAATTCTAATAACAAATATCCTTTTTCCTTGGAGCGAATGAGCATTTTCAACAAAGCAGCAATGAGAAGAGCCGTAACCAAGCCAAGTGAATAGAGTCCGAATAAAACCAATCCCTGCAAGTTTAAAAAACCAAGTACTTTTTCATTGGGAATCACTAAAGCGATAAGCAAGGTATAAACAGGAATTCGTGCGCTACAACTCATTAAAGGTGCAACAAGAATGGTTATTGTTCTTTCTTTCCAATCTGAAATAGTGCGCGTAGCCATCACGCCAGGAATGGCACAAGCGGCGCTTGACAATAGGGGAACAACACTTTTGCCGTTCAATCCTAAAGGTCGCATCAAACGATCCATGATAAATACTACGCGGGCTAAATATCCTGTCTCTTCCAGAATTGATATGAAGAAAAATAACAAGGCAATTTGAGGAATGAAAATGACAACTCCACCAATACCGGGAACAATTCCTTGACTCAATAAATCGGAGAACAAACCTGCTGGCAACGTATTGCTTAACCAAGAACTTAAATCAGAAAATGTTCCATCAATGAAATCCATCGGTATGGCAGCGAAAGAAAAAATGAATTGGAAAATAATCATCAAAATAGCTGCAAAAATCACATATCCAAAAATGGGGTGAACGAGGATTTTATCTAAACTATTTTGTTGTTTGGCAGTCGGTTTTTCAACTTGTTGTTCCACCAATGAAACTACTTTTTTAATCAACCCAAAGCGATCATTGGCTTCTTTTTCTTGCCCTTGTTGATCATCTAACTTACATAATTTGTAGTTTGGTAAAAAGGCTTGCTCGACTGTTGAAGGTTCCTTAAATTGTAGCTCCTTCATTAAGCGATCTTTTCCAACGCCAATTCGTGCGGTCGTTTCAATGATTTTTGTTCCAGGAAAAAAACCTTCCAGTCGAGCGATATCAATTGTTTTGCCATTTTTACGGGCAATATCAGCCATATTCAAAACTAATATTGTCGGAATGTTGAGATCGTAGATTTGTGAGAACAGAAATAAATTTCGTTCTAAATTCGATTCATCCACCACAACGATGGCAACGTCAGGATAATCAATGTGATTTGGATTCGAAAGAACATCATACACCACTTGCTCATCTTTCGAGCGAGGATAAAGACTGTATGTTCCAGGGAAATCAATAATTGAATGGTCTTCGCCACCAAGCGTAATATTGCCGAATTTTTTGTCAACCGTTACTCCAGGAAAATTTCCAACGTGTTGACGCATTCCAGTTAACATATTGAAAACTGAACTTTTGCCGGTATTTGGATTCCCTAATAACGCGATTTTCATAGGACAAACTTAGACAAAATCTTCTGTTGAATTGCTTGCTTTAACAAGTATTAGCTTTGCTTCATCCAAACGCAATGAAAGAATATATCCTTGGACATCAATTGCAATCGGATCACCAAAAGGCGCTTTGAATAAAACAGTAATTTCTTTCCCATTCACCAAGCCCATTTCCATCAACTTCGGTTTCAAAGTAGAATCAGAAATACCCGTCACAATTACATGCTGACCAGTTTTGATATGTGCTAATGTTTTGTTCATGTTGAATTAACAAAAATAGCTTAAAGTCATGAAAACCCAAGTACCACTTTTAGGGTATAATTCAGGAAACGAGATTCGGGATTCGGATTTCAGGATTCGGAATTGGCTCAAGCTTCTAATGCCTTATGCCTCTATCTAATCTCTAGTTCCTATCCTAAATCTTTCATAACCAATCGAGCAGTTTGACGCGTTTTTTGCTGCAACAAAATCTCTTTGTTCTCTGTTACACGCTTCAACGTTTCGTCGTCGTAGTGTCGAATTGTTACCAATTCTAAGCCTTCGTTGTAACGAACTTCATAGGTGTCCTTGAATAAGTCAATGATTTGATCTGGATCCACCTTACTTCTGTCTAGCAAAATAGAGAAGTTCAAGGCAGAATTTTGCATTAAATTTATTTTGGCGTTGACTTTTGCTAAACGGTTAAAGATATCACTCAAATTCTCTTCAATGATAAACGAGAAATCTTTGGTTGTAAATGAAAAAAGAATTTGATCCATCTTAAAAATGAACGAGGGAACCAAATCATCCTTCGCTGTTGATTCTTGAATCACTGTTCCAGACGCACTTGGATCAATAAACGATTTCACGTACAAAGGAATCTTCTTGTTTTGAAGTGGTTTGATCGTTTTCGGGTGAATAACCGACGCGCCGTAATACGACAATTCGATTGCTTCTTTAAATGATATGCTGTCCAATTTAATCGTATTGTCGAACCATTTTGGATCGGCATTCAGCATTCCTGGAACATCTTTCCAGATAGTTACGCTCTCTGCATTGGTGCAATACGCAAATATCCCAGCGGTATAATCAGATCCTTCACGGCCTAAAGTAGTGGTGAATCCTTCTGGAGTGTGTCCAACAAATCCTTGAGTTACTTGGATGTCAAATGACTGGAAAACGGGTAAGAAACGTGTTTCTATTAATTCTTCGGTTTTATCCCAATCAACATTTCCTTCTTGGTAAAGGTTATTTGTTCGCACTAATTTACGCGCATCAGCCCATGTTGCTGAGTGACCTTTTTCGAACAAAAAGCTTGCAACTATTTTAGAAGAAATAACTTCTCCGAGTGAAACAATTTGATCATACTCAAAACTATAATTATCTGGAAAAGGTTGGTTGAATCTTGCTCTTAGTTTTTCAAAAACATCTTCAATATCATTGTATAAGGTATAGTGGCGCTCCAGGAACAATTCTCCCATGATATTCATGTGAAACTCATAAATATCATCTACTAAGGCTTTGAATATTTTGGGTTCGTTCTTTGAATAGGCCTTGACAATTTCTTCTAGTTTATTGGTGGTTTTACCCATCGCGGATACAACTACCGTAATTTTTTCACCTGAAAATAGATTTAGAATGTCTGAAACATTTCTAACAGCATTGGCATCTTTTACAGAGGCACCACCAAATTTGAAAACTTTCATGAAATTGATTTTTGCGCAAAAATAACAATAATCGTAAAGTTAAGATTTTCGTGCAATTGTCTTTGGATGGAAATACTACGTTAATTTATCTGTCAGAATACGCATTTCAATGACTGGTGAAATTCGTTCGTATAAAATCCGGTAAACTGCCTCAACAATCGGCATTTCTACTTGGAATTTTTTATTGATTTCCATAACGCATTTTACAGCATAATAGCCTTCTGCAATCATGTCCATCTCAAGTTGAGCGGTTTTAACAGAATATCCTTTTCCGATCATGAAACCAAAACTTCTATTTCGAGAAAATTGAGAATAGGCTGTCACCAATAAATCTCCTAGATAAGCACTTGATTTAACGTCACGGTGAATCGGACTAACTTCGTCAATGAAATTTTCAATTTCTTGAATGGCATTGGAAATTAATACCGCTTGAAAGTTGTCACCGTAGCCAAGTCCAGAACAAATTCCAGATGCAACAGCGTAAACATTTTTAAGAACTGCTGACAATTCTGTTCCAAATAAATCGTCGGAAACGGTTGTTTTAATATAACGACAAGCTAATAATTCAGCCATTTCATCCGCACTTTCTTCATTTTGAGAGGCAATAGTTAAGTAAGAAAGACGCTCTAAAGCTACCTCTTCTGCATGACAGGGTCCACAAATAATTCCAATGTGGTTATAGGGAACATCAAAGGTTTTATGAATGAAACGCGCCGGTATTGCATTGAATTCGGGAATAATTCCTTTCACTGCAGAATAGACTATCTTTCCTTTCATTGCATCTTTAGGGAAATTCTCGAAGATTTTCGTTAAAAAGGCTGATGGAGTTGCAATGATGACAATATCTGCTGGTCGAATTATTTCTTCTAAGTCAGTGCTGACATTGATTTTATTTAAATCGAATTCAACAGATTGTAGGTAATTTGGATTGTGTCGGTACTTCAAAATATGACCAACTGCTCCTTCATTACGCATCCACCAATTGACAGAATTGAGGTTATTGCACAAAATTTTCACGAGTGCAGTTGCCCAACTTCCACCACCAATAACGGCTATTTTCTTAGAATCTTCCATGCTTCTTGGGCAAATTTAGCGAATTAATTAAAACAGAGAGTGATTCGATTCAAACGAGTCCGTTTTGAGGCAAGCTAAATGGCAATGGTCCAACTTTATGTGACTTAAGAATCAGTTTGTTTTTTTTCTTGTTGTACCTGAAAATCAGATTCGTATTAAATTTTCTTGTTTCGTCACTCTTTAATTGTCCAACAACATAGACCTTGTATCCTCTTGCATCTGGACCAGTTTTTTTCCCCTTCCTTTTTTTAAGTAAAATGATTGCTTGAAATAAATCGTGATCCTTCGTTTCGAAGTACTTGTTTTTTCGCACAAGCTCTCGAACAACATTTTGTCGTATTTCTTCTTGATCAGTTTTGGAATAAATGCCATTCAACCAGTCTTCACCTAATTTTGTTGCTGCTATTACCTTAGAAATTGAATCGTTGTAATTGACAAAATATTCAATTCCTTTTAATTCAATAACATCATTTCCAGCAAATTCAAAATTGATTTTATTTTCTAATCCAACCGTCAATAACGCATTATTCCGTTCAATGGACATAGGTCGACCCATTAAGTAATAGGTGAACGATTTTTGTGACCAAACGACACTAGTAAGCGCAAAAAATGCAAAAAGGAGAATGAATTTCATAGTGTGAAAAAGGCTGCACTTTCATGCAGCCACTTTACGTTATTGTTTAATAAGTTGACGAACAAGTGTTCCATTTGTACCAATCAATCGAATGAAATAAACACCTTTACTCATCCCTGCTGTTTGAATACTTGAATGGTTTTCACTGTTAATCGATTCTCTATAAATAAGTTTACCTGCTGCATCTGTCAATTCGATGTTTTCAATTTCAATTCCAGTCCAATTCACAGTTACTATGTCGGTAAATGGATTAGGTTGAACATTTATAAACGCATTCGCGATGTCAGCAATTCCAGATTGATCAACCAAAAAGCAAGTTGATGTATCCGAACATGCGCCCATTGTTACGATTACGGCGTATGATCCAGTTAATTGGTCTGTCGCATATGATTGATTTGTTTCGCCTGCTACAGGACTATTAGAATTCGCACAATCAATCCATTGATAGCTTGCCCCATTTTGATTAGCGCTTAGCAATATTCCGTTTTGAGTTACACTATTATCAATTTGTGCAGGAACAGTTACAGTAACTGAACCGCACGATGAACCTGCGCAACCGCCTGTTCCGATGGCATAATATGTTGTGGTTGTTAATGGATTAACGGTCAAACTTGTTCCTGTTCCGATTGATGTTCCATTGCATGAGCCACTAAACCATTCCCATTGAGTAGCTTGGTTCAAATTTCCTGAAGTAATTGTGACTGTTGCATCGTCACCATAACAGTTTGGTGCTACTGAGCTTAGACTTGGCACATCTGGTTGAACACATGTTGTAATGGTAAAGTTATTGTTAGAAATGTCAAAGAAAGTTCCCGCTGCAGAAATAATCATGATGCGTGCGGTTGTTGTTGGAGTAGCAGGAACCAAAACAGATTCGGACCCATCATTCGTTGTACCTGCATTTAATTCAATCGGATAGCTTAAACCACCATCAATTGACAATAGAATGCGAACTGAACTGCAGTTTACCGGAGCTAAATTTGTGTTTGCAACATTCCATGTCACAGTTTGTGTGCTGTTTTCAGGCCAGCTAATTCCGGTTGCATCTGGGTAAGTTACTATGAATGGTCCAGCCGCAGCAGTTGTTGAAAGCGTAACATCTGTATAGTCGTTGCATGATCCAACGGCATGATTGTCTTTAACTGAAACCCTGAAATTCATGGTGCGTGTTACTGAAGGAATTACCTCCCATGTAAAAGGTCCATTATTCGCTAGAGCACTCAATTTCGGGAAATATCGAGTTGGCAACGTATCAGGATCAAAACTTCTAAAGTTCGGTCCACCAGTTGCTGTTGCTACAGGCGGCTGAGTAGATGCTTGGTTGTTCATTTGTTCCCACAAATAAGTCAATTGGTCACCGTCAACATCAGTGGCAATGGCAGTCAAAGCAAATGGAGTATTGGCAGGAACAGTAACATTCCCATTCGTTGATGCGATAACAGGTGGTGTATTATTTAAACTTGTCAATACTTCACATGTGTGTCCATTACTTAAAATTTCAATACTGATTTCACCTAAGTTATATCCATGGAAATAGTCATCACTATTGCTTTGTACATCTGGCGCACAAATTCCAGCATAACCCATAATTGTAGATGCACTTCCTGGTTCTCTGCGAGCAGCCGCAACACTGTTGCAATTATTGTTTTGAGTATGGTTACCACCAAATTGATGACCTATTTCGTGCGCCACATAATCAATGTCAAATGGATCGCCCACTGGAGCGGAACTTCCTGTTACACCTCGCGCTTTTTGCCCACCAGTGCATACGACACCTAATCCTGCTAGTCCACCACTATTGGTTCCAAACACGTGACCAATATCATAGTTGGAACTTCCGATTTGATTATCAACATTTGTCTGATTTTGATTAATCATTGTTCCTGGATTCCCATTCGCGTATGGATCTGAACCAGCATTTGTGTAAACAATTAAGTTGTTATTAGGAACAATCACCATCGTAATAGCAATGTCTTTTTCATAGACACCATTTACTCTGTTCATAGTTGTTACTTGCGCTGCTTGAGCTAAAGCCAATGTACCTCCTTGAAAAGTGGTGTATTCTCCTGTTGCAGCAACTGCCAAGCGGTATGTACGTAAATCACAAGAACCAAACATTGCTTTAATATTTGCAAGTTCAGGTTCACTCATTGTTTCTGTTTCCATTGATTGTACTTGGCAATCAATTACTTTAGAGGTAATAAAATCTTTTTTACGGTAAACGATGTAATATTCTGTATTTCCATCCATGTATGGGTCAATGAAAATTGTGCTTTGACCTGGGATAAAAATCATAGCGTGTAATCCTTGAGGTGTAATATCCCATTTTCCATAGGCGCCTGATCCATCTTTTGCATATGCATCATAGCTTCTTATTTCAGGAAAAAGGGCATTTAAATCAGGATGCATTGTTTGGTTTCTTTTTACCGAATAGGCTTTCGTTGTTCCATCGGTATGAGGTAATTGCAAATGTCCAACAAAGCCATTTATTTGTCCTTCACGATACGTTACACCTTCTAATTGCTGACGCAAGGATTCGATGTCTAAACGAAATAATTGAAAAGCAGAAGCTTGAATCCTTGGTTCTCCAATTATTGGAACTCCTGCGGAACTTACATTTTCAATGTCGTATTGGATGTGTTTAATGGTTTGTGCAGAGAAACTAAAGCTCCACAAAAGAAAGGATAGAGAAATTCCTCTCATCAAAAATAAATAGTTCATAATTCTAGTTTTAGCACCATAAAATTACTAAAAATCAGCTTTAAAATCAACAATTTGATTTTCTAATTTTGATTGAATACGCAGTAATTAGCGGCTGATTAGTTTTTTTTCTGACGAAAATCAGTTTTTTATCTAACTGAACTCATTCTTTGGCTCTGTATTCTAAAAGATATTTGCTTAATAAAAATAGAACGTATGGAAGCAAAAGTGCATCAAAGTAAATTTGAAAAATTAGTGAGCGATTCAGAGTTTAATCGTTTTGGATTGATTTGCGTTATTCTAACAATCGTTGGTTGTTTAGGTGGAATTGCAGTAGGAATGGGTGCCTTGGGTAATACCTTGGCAACTTCAGTTATTATTATACCAACTATGATTACCTTGAGTTTACTTCTTGCTGTTGCACCGATGAAATGGATTATGATGGCAGGAATTGTTAGTTCCACAATCGACATTTTATTCATCGTCTATTTTACATTATTGGCCTAAGTATTCCAATATACAAGGTGTTTGTTCAACGGAACAAACAAGGTTTTCTATTAGGACCGGATTGCAAATGTGATTCGGTCTTATTTTTTTGCTTTAGGTAATGTAATTGTGAAAGTTGTTCCCTTATCTTCACTCGTGCTGAAGTCAATTGTACCATTATGATTCTCAATAATCTGACGAACCATTGCCAAACCTAAACCTGTACCTGTGCTTTTTGTGGTGAAATAAGGGACAAAAATTTTGCTTTGCTGATCAACTGGAATACCAACACCATTATCTATAACTTGTATTATAAATGAATTTTCATTTTCACGAATATCAATTGAAATTTTTCCAATTTTATCTTCTGGAATGGCTTGTTGCGCATTCTTTATTAAGTTATTGAAGACCCGCAAAATCTGATCTTTATCAGCTACGATTTCGGCATTTTTCAATTGACTTACCAGGCTTATTTCGCACTCTTGTTCACTGTGAGAAACTTCAATTACACGTTCAATAAGAGGCAACAAATCCATCTGCTCCTCATTTGGTTTTGGCATTTTTGCAAAATTGGAGAACTCATTCGCGATTTTGGTCAAAGCATCAATTTGTTCTACAAGTGAATTAGCAACCTTCGTTAATTTAGCACCCGAATCTGGATTAGATGGATCATACACACGTTGTAATTGTTGAATGCTCAACTTCATCGGTGTTAAAGGATTTTTAATTTCATGGGCCACTTGTTTCGCCATCTCACGCCACGCGCTTTCACGCTCATTTTGTGCAAGTTGCTGCGCTGCAAATTCGAGTTCATCGAGTTTCTGATTGTAATCTTTTACAAGTGCACCAATTTCATCATCCTTCGTGTAATTAATTTGTTGGTTGTGTTTACCGAATTTAACACCGGCAAAACTTTGCTGTAATAAACGCAAAGGAGCTGTTACCCAGTTGGAAATAAATATGGCAAGAATGATAGAAACAGCCAACAGAAGCATGAAGACATTGATGATTGCAACTAAAAAGTTCTGAATTTGATTTTCGAATTCCTTTTGTTGACCAAAATGCTGCAAGTTCATGTAGCCAAGTAATTCGCCTTCACTGTTATAACTTGGTAAATAGGCAGATGAATAATCTAAATCGCCAATATTTTCTTGATGAATAAACTCGCTTTTATTTTCAATTTTCATGGTGTAAAAAGCCGTCGGATTCATTTGCTCACTAATTAAGCCCATGTTGAATACCTTAGGACGAGAACAAGCGATTAATTGCCCTTTTTTATCATACAAATTGATGTCCGTCACAAAAACCTTCGAGAATTTCCGCAGAATATATTCTAAATAGTTACCGTCACGTTGAATATCCAAGTATTTCTTTGTTCCAATTTTTGATTTTATTTCCTTGTCAACTGAATTCAATTTTTCACGAATCATTTGATGCGTATAGTCGTTGTATTGGTTGCGAACGAATATCCCACTTCCCCAGCCAAAGCCAAGCAGTGAAACGAATACCAATCCAATAAGAACAAATTGAATTTTAATGGCCAAGCTGAAGGTCTTTTTGAAAAATGGAGTTGTATTAGATGATTTAAAAAACAAGGGAAGGAGTAAGATTCCGAAAAAGCAGAACAGGTAAGAAAAGGAAGTAATGAGTTCTATACTCGAATGGTTTTTACTCGAGAGAACAATGATGTCATTTTCGCTTTTATGCAGAATATAATGATTATAACCTCCTTTGTCTTGGAAACCAGAATTTTTACGCCATTCTCGCACAAGTTTATCATTAGAAGGATAAGTGAAAATCCCATATTTTGTAATTAAACGACCATCATGATATTTCGCAATGGAATAATCTTCTAGAGATTCAATGACATTCGCTCCAGATGATATAAGCAATCTTGGGAAACCTATTTCTTCAGGTATTTTTTTTGATTTGAGTGTTGCTACAAAAATCCCTTTGTTCAGCGAATCGTTCGCAATAAGCGGTAAACGAATGATGTAACTGTATTGGTCTGTGTAATCTTTAATAAATATAATGCTGGTATCAATCTCAGAAATAGACCCATGTTCGGATATCAAATGATCAATGTCACTGGATGTGAAGTTCTGATTATCATCAACAATTAATGAACTTCCATTTACATCAAACAAATTGAAATTCATTTCATAACGTTCCCAATAGCCATTGAAGAAGCGTCTTTCCATTGCGTCTTCGAAATCTGAAACGCTCATTTTACGGTCCAGAGTCAAGAATTTTAACAAAAAGGCATCATCTTGCAATTGTTGACTTAGGTTGTTAAATTCAATTTCAGTTACAATATCTTTTTCTGTTGCAATTTGATTGGCAAATAACTCTCGGTCTTGTCGCTCCTTTCGATCACTTAATTCTGAAAAATTATTAGCTAAAGTCGCACAAAATAGGAACAAGAATAGGATGGAAAATCCAATGTTGTTTTTAATATCCTGCCGAAAAACTTGATAAGACAATAAGGCTAAGAAAACAAGCGGAAATAGTCCTCCAAATAGCAATTGATTTCCCATCGTGATTTCGATGATGAAAAATGAAAATCCGAGTATAAAAATTCCGACTGCAAGGGTAGAAATTCCCATTTTGTTTTTATAATGTAACCTAAAACCTGCAAGTACGAATTGATGGATACAGAAATAAAGTGCACCTAGACTAACAATTGCTAGAATCGAGTATGCGTTCAATGAAAATAATTGTTCGATATCCAAAGGAATGGAAGAATTTTCAATTAGTCCATTGGTAAAAACAAGTAACATATACCACAATGGGAAATTCAGTAATAATGCGATATACCCAATGTATCGTATCAATTTTGTAGTGCGCAATGATTGAATGAAAGTTGTCAGTGCAATGAGAATGTAGCAAATGACAATGACATTGATAAGGTATTCAAAAAAGTTGGGGAAGTAGGAATTCGAAGCATATAAATCAGGTTGATAAATCCTTGTGTCCTTCATAAAGTTGAAGAATTCTAGTCGAAGAGAAAGGAAGCGCAATCCTATAATAAGGAAGACGAAAACAATACCTAAATAAGGAGAACTTCTTTTTATTGAGCAATGAATAGCGAATAACCAAGTGCAAAGTGAAAGAAGAAACAGTAAACTGAGGACAACTGACTCATTTTCATTGGCCACTTGAAGATCATCTGGTACAAAAGAAAAAAGAAAGGTATTGGAAAGTGATGAGATGTTGTAATTGTCAATTTTTTCAAGTGAAATACTTCCTTCGAAAGGGATGTAAAAAGATTCAGAAAGCTCGTTTTTTAAATCCTTATTTTCATATGGGTAATCGTGTTTGATTAAAAAACTAGCGCATACTTTGTGTCCATCTGCTTCAAACATGTTGGAATAATACCAACCATTTTGTAAATGAATAATACCTTCTGAAGGAAAATGAATGTCGGCAAAAGAGAGTACTGGAAGTTGATTGGTATTCCAAAAAATCAATGAGTCATTTTTGAAAACATGCAAATAGAATTGGTTTTCTTCCGTGTAATTGGGCCAAGTTGCAAAATCTTGATTGTGTTTTAACTCGTCTTTTTTTAAATCTAAAAAGCGATTTAATTCTTTTTCCTTCTGAGAAAATTGCTGCTGAAATGCCTTGATTAGTGGTTTATGGTTACTTGAAAATACCGCTGAAAAGTAAAAGGCAAAAACCACACTTGAAAGCAAGGCGATACCATAATAGCGATATTTCTTCAGTTGTTTCATGAGCTCACATCCACCTGTTCTAATCGTGTGTCAATCAATTTCACCAATTCACCAAAATCTTTATCCGCATGCTCATCGTTACGGAACCTGAAATCAGCAAATGAAGCATAAGGTAGTAAGTAATTCTTATAACAAGGCATTACATGGTGTTCCCATTGATACATAATGTCTTCTTTGGAGTATCCTCTCGTGGTTTGATCTCTTAATAAGCGTCGATCCAATTGTGTTTCGGGGTGCACAGAAATAAAAATAGACAAATCGATTACAGCTCTAACCATTTCATAATGAAATAAGAAAAGTCCTTCCACAATGATTAGTTGCGAGGGACGAATCATAACTGTTGTATCTAAATCTGGTGGAGCATTGAAATGATATTCTTTCACATGAATGTGTTCGCCGTTAATTAATCGGTACAAATCATCGATTAATTTTCGCTCATCCAAGGCAGATGGGAGATCAAAATTTACTTTTCCATTGTCATCAATCGCTTGATTTCCTATGGGAAGATAGTAATTGTCCATCGAAAAGACAGACGGTTGCAAATGCGCGTACGTTTCAGAAATACGTTTTAAAAGTGTTGTTTTTCCGGAACCACTTCCTCCACAAATACCAATTATCATTTTTTAATCAATTCGAAATTAACACTAGTAGGTTTTTTTAGTTGATTTACATCAAATAAAAATAAACTTGTTGCCAAAGATACAGTAAATCTATCGCTTGATGAATCTTGCATCACACGACTTGGATTATTTGGCGTTAATTTCGAATGAATGTTCTTCACAACTTTTTTACTTGCGTCTCTCGGAAGAAAATAATCAAAGGCGCCACTTGCTATTGCAAGTCCCTCATTCATAGAGAATACGGCAAATTTTTCAAGCTTTTTGCTGTTTTCTGCAGCAATCGGTGTTGATTGTATTTTTTCCCATTTCCCATTTTTCAACACATACATTTCTAGAAATCTTCCAGCACTGCTCGTTTGAATTCCTGTCAAATAAAAGTTGTCATTACTTCTAACAATTACACCTGTTTGATTGTCACTTAACCCAAGGTAATATTTTCCTGACATTCCAAAAGGAGCAACAAGTGATGTTTCAAATGAAAAAGACGGTGCAGAAATGAATGAGGTATTCGTTGTTTCACCTCTTGAATTGGTTGTTCTCATTGACCAACCAACTTTTTTATCTTGAATATCTTTTGTTACAAAGAAGATATTCTCTCCTTGAAATCCGCAATAATTCCAATGCCCATATCGCACATCTTTTAAATTTTCTTCACTTACTTCTCCTAATATATTGGTGTATAACAGCATGTTATTATGCGTCATCGCAACCAAGAAATCGATGTATTTTTTTTCTTTTTTATCATTCCAACGCAGCACAAACAGAAGCGATTTATCTGTGGTAATAACATCGATAAGCTTCATTTCATTGTAGTCATATTTACCTAGTTTCTTGATGGCATTTCCAACATCTACACTCGAGCTTTTGAAATTTCCTGCACTATTTATTTGATGAAAGGACATTTTTCCACCGATAAGTTCTAATTGATCTAAGAAATAGACATATCGAGCATTTTCACTAGAAATAAAATAGTATGCATCTGTGTTTGGATTGAAACTTTCTTGCCAAGTACTTGTTGGGTTTTCACCAACCATGGTTACATTTATTTTCTTTTTCAATCCTGTAGGATCCCTGTTTAAAAGCAATGAGCCAGTGCCTTTCCACTCAACAATATCAAAAAACGGGTATTCTTCTGCAGGAAGGGTGAACTGTTGCGCATGGTTTGAAAAACCAAGAATGACTAAAAAAAAGAGAGTTGTTATTTTCATAGAAATGAGTATTTTGGGGTCAATTTTGCAAACATTAGGTTAAAAATAGTTGTTTAAACGGAATAAACTAAGCCTTACAGTTGAATTTCAGTTTATACTGGCGAAGAATAATGACCATAAATTTTAATAATATAGAATAGATGTATAAGATACAGATTAAAAACACTTTTCTTTTTTTAGTTCTAGTGCCAACGTTTTTATTTGTTTGTTCGTCTTTTGTTGGTAACAACAAGGGTAATAAAGGATTGAAAGTTGGTAAATCAGCCCCAATGAGTGATGTTAAATTACAAGGAATAGATAATTCGACCAAGAGTTTGAACGATCTTAAATTGGAGAATGGATTGTTGGTTGTCTTTTCTTGTAATACTTGTCCGTTTGTTGTTGGGAATGATCATTTTGCTGGTTGGGAAGTGCAATACAATGCCTTGAATACATTGGCGCTCGACAAAAAAGTAGGAATGGTGTTGATTAACTCCAACGAAGCAAAGAGAGCAAATGAAGACTCGTTTGAGGCAATGAAACTGCATGCTTCCGAAAAAGGATATACGATGCCTTATTTGGTGGATACAGACTCGAAAATGGCAGATGCATTTGGCGCAAAAACGACACCACATGTTTATCTTTTTGATAAGAATATGAAATTGGTTTACGTTGGATCAATTGACAATACATGGGATACGAAACGCACAGAAGAATTGACGTATCTGAAAAATTCTTTAGAAACCTTATCAAAAGGAGAAAAAATTAAAGAAAAAGAAACGACACCTCGCGGGTGCAGCATTAAACGAAAATAAAAACGCTAACTATAAATTAAGCTTAAACTAGAAGTATGAAAAAACAATTACTTATTCTTTCCGCGATTCTCTTAGGCGGAATTTCCTTTGCCCAACAAGGTGATGGAGGCACACCAAAAGGCCAAAAGGTCAGTTCAAATTTTAAAACAATGGACTCTAAAACTTTTGTACAGCCAGATATAGCTGCATTGCAAGCTGAAGATGCTTTAGTTGATGGGACAGGAACTGCTCCATGGAGATTTGGATTTAACAATTATACTAACCTTGGATTAAACAATGCTGGTACTTGGTATGACTTGCCAAATGGTGATAAATTGTGGTTGTTAAAAGTGACGTGTGAAAATGCCTTAACGGTTAACTTGACTTTCAAAGAAACAGAGATTACCGAAGGGAACGAATTGTACGTTTACAACCCAGACAAATCATTTATTCTTGGAAAATTTAGTGCTTACCATACGTATGAAGGCGTTTTAGGAACAGAATTGGTTCCTGGAAACACAGCAATTGTTGAATATTATGTTCCTCAAGCAAATGCCAATAAAATTGGAAATGTTACGGTTGGGACTGTAACACATGGTTATAGAACAGCAAATGAATTTATGGAGAAAGCATTTGGAAGTTCAGGTTCTTGTAACATGAATGTGAATTGTACAGATGGTGCTGCTTGGACAGATCAACGCAATGGTGCAGTGATGCTTGTTTCAGGAAGTTCAGGTTTTTGCTCAGGATCTTTAATTAACAATACTTTGAATGATGGGAAACCTTATGTATTAACAGCAAATCACTGTTACAGCAATCCAGCATCTTGGATTTTCCGCTTCAACTGGCAATCTACTGGTTGTGCGAATGGTTCAAATCCGTCCTTCGTTTCTTTGTCGGGAGCAGTATTACGTTCAAGAAGAACACCATCAGATTTCTGTTTAGTGGAAATAACAGGTGGTTTAGTAGGTGGTACTGTGCCAGCTTCTTATTCTCCTTATTTCTCAGGTTGGGACAATAGTGGTACAATTCCAACATCTACTGTAAGTATCCACCATCCGTCAGGGGATATCAAAAAAATCTCTTTCGATGATGCGGCAGCAGGAATTTCTCAAGGAATGGGTTCAACTGAAGCTAATTCAACATGGACAGTAGAGTGGGATAGAAACACTACCACTGAAGGCGGTTCATCAGGTTCACCTATATTTGATCAAAATCACCGAATCATTGGTCAATTATGGGGTGGAGGGGCATCATGTTCAAACCTTTCATCTCCTGATTATTACGGTCGTGTATCAAATTCTTGGAATCCTGCGAGCAGTAATTCAACAAATCAATTGAAATTTTGGTTAGATCCAAACAATGCAGGTGCTCAGTTTATTGATGGTTATGATCCATCTGGAGCGTCATCTGTTGCAATTGATGCAGGATTAAACAACCCACAAGGTGTGTCAGGTACTTTCTGCGGAGCGGTTGTTTCTCCTCAAATTACTATTTCAAACGGCGGAACAACTACGTTAACATCTGCGACAATTACGTACGGTGTGGATGGTGATTATAGTAATTCTTTCCCTTGGACAGGTTCATTGGCACAATATCAAACTGCTGCTGTTACACTGCCTAATATGACTTTGCCAGCTGGAAATCATACGTTCAATGCACAAGTTACGAGCCCAAATGGTTCAACTGATGAGAATGCAAACAATAACTTGATAACTTCAGCTTTAACCATTGTGGTAAATGGTCAAACGGTTACGTTAAGTTTAGATTTGGATTGCTATGCATCTGAAACTTCATGGGAATTGAGGGATGCTTCAAATACAGTTCTATACTCAGAGTCTGGTTATTCAGATGGTACACAAGGAATAATAACACGTGATTTTTGTCTGTCATACGGTTGTTATTCATTTAAATTAATGGATTCTTATGGTGATGGATTGACAAATTGCTCTGCAGCTAATGGTGGTAACGGAAGTTATAACATCACCTACAATAGTGCGATTGTTGCTGAACTTTTAGAAGCAGATGCGAACTTTGCATTTACAAATACTAAGAATTTCTGTATACAAGATGTTACAGGTTTAGGTGAAATTGATCTTTCTAATGCAGTTAGTATCTATCCTAATCCAGCAAACGAAACTGTAACAGTTTTTGCAAATAACTTAGATGTTACTAAAATTGAATTATTGAACATAGCTGGACAAGTAATTTCAACTGTAACTGAAACAGCATCAACAACTAAATTGAATGTTTCTCAAATAGCTTCTGGAGTGTATTTAGTTAAAACGTATACAACTGAAGGTACTGCAACAAAACAATTGATTATCAAATAATCTTGAAATTTCTTTAAACAAAAAATCCTCAACGCAAGTTGAGGATTTTTTTGTATCTACAATCTACAATCTGCAATTTGTAATCTATAATCTGCAATCAATATCCTCAATACTTAATAAACACATTCTTAGGTTCGGTAAAGAAGCGCAAAGCCTCTAAACCACCTTCTCTTCCAACACCAGAAGCTTTAACTCCTCCGAAAGGTGTGCGTAAATCACGCACCAGCCAAGAATTGATCCATACGATACCTGACTGTATTTTATCTGCCATGCGATGTGCACGTTTTAAATCACTAGTCCACAAAGTTGCAGCAAGACCATATTGAGTTGAATTGGCCATCATCAATACTTCTTGCTCTGTATCAAAAGGTGTAATAGTAACTACTGGACCAAAAATTTCTTCTTGATTTGTTCTACAATCGTATGCTAATCCTTCGATTACGGTTGGTCGCAAGTAATAACCATCTTTGAATGCACCTTCTAATTGAACGCGAACACCACCTGTTAAAACGGTTCCGCCTTCTTCTTTTGCTAACTCAACATAGGACAATACTTTTTCCAAATGTGGTAAGGAAACTACTGCACCAAGTATTGCTTTAGGATCTTCTGGATTCGAGACGGTTGTTTTAGCCACTTTCGCAACAAATGCTTCTTTGAATTTATCGTAGATTGGTCGCTCCACAAAGATTCGTGAACCACAAAGGCAAATTTGTCCTTGATTTGCGAACGAAGAGCGTAATGTAGTACTCAGCATATCGTCAAAATCACAATCTGCAAAAATGATATTTGGATTTTTACCCCCTAATTCAAGTGATAACTTTTTAAACATCGGAGCTGCTGTGCGGGCAATATATTCTCCCGTTTTTGTTCCACCTGTGAATGATATCGCTTTAATTTTTGGATGTTTTACAATAGCATCACCAACACTTCCTCCCAATCCGTGTAAAATATTCAATACGCCATCCGGCATTCCAGCATCTTTTGCTACTTGTCCTAATAGATAAGCAGTATAAGGTGTAATTTCGGAAGGTTTTGCTACCACACAATTTCCGGCAGCTAAAGCAGGTGCAATTTTCCACGAAAACAGGTACAGAGGTAAATTCCATGGCGAAATACAACCAACAATTCCAACTGGCTTGCGAATGGTATAATTAATTCCAACACCTTCCATGTAATGTGATTCTGACGAAAAGTGTATGATGCCTGTTGCGAAAAAATGAAAATTTGAGATTGCTCGCGGAATATCAACATGAGCGGCAAGTGTCAATGGTTTCCCATTGTCACGCGATTCAGCGGCTACAAATTCATCCATTCGCTTTTCAATTCCTTCAGATAAGCGAACTAAAATCGCACTGCGATCTTCAGCACTCATACTCGACCAAATTGGAAATGCGTCTTCAGCTGCTTTCACAGCAAGTTCAACATCTCTTTCATCGGAGTTGGGAATTAAACTATATACTTTGCCCGTTGCTGGCTCGTAATTATCGATGTACTCGCCACCAATAGGTGCGCAGTAATTGCCATTGATGAAATTTTGTAATTTTTCCATGTATTGTTTTTCGCTCTACGAAATTACATTGAATTTTAATAAAATTTGATTGATTGCTTTTCGAAAGAGCAGAAATAACACGATTCCAATACTAACACCAGCAGAATTGGCTAGAAAGTCATAAAAAGAAGTTTCTCTCCCGACAAATGATTGGAGAAATTCAATCAATATTCCATAAGTCACAATAAGTAATGTTGACACCGTATATTGCATGATGTTCTTCCCCAATAATAGAATATTTAATGAAAAAACAGCGTAAGCAATAAAATGACCTACTTTGTCATTCGTTGGAATAGTCAAATTAGTTCGAGGGGGCATTAAACTTAAGACAGTAATGGCTACAAAAACAACCAAGGCCGATAAAAAAATGAATCTCCTCCCTCTAAACATATCTTTTTCTAATCGTTACTTCCTTAAGCCATATGCCTGACGCCTCAAATCTAATATCCAAGTTCCTTTCCTTTCTTCACTGCTGGAATTCCTTCCAATAGCCAAACAGGTGCTTCTTGTCCCATTAAATAATGATCAAAAAATTGACGCATACGGATACTTAAATCGAAACGATTGGCATTTTTCATTAGGTTGTGATCATCACCGTTATAGTTCAGCAACCATACTGGTTTTTGTAAGCGACGCATACCTGTGTACATCTCAATACTTTGGTACCATGGTACTGCGCCATCTTCATCGTTGTGCATGATTAACAAAGGCGTTTTTACCTTTGGCAAATGAAACAATGGTGAGTTTTCAATGTACAATTCAGGTGCTTCCCAAATGGTTTTTCCGATTCTACTTTGTGTTCGTTCGTATTGAAATTGTCGGTTGACCCCAGTCCCCCAGCGAATTCCGCCGTATGCAGAGAACATATTAGATACTGGCGCTCCTGCCATTGCAGCTGCAAATCGATCTGTCATTGTAATTAATTGTGCAGTTTGATATCCACCCCAACTTTGACCTTGTAAACCCATACGTTTTGGGTCAATGGAAGGAACAAGTTTCAACACATGGTCGGTTCCACTCATAATACAATCATAAGCTGATTTTGCCGGATGACCAATTTTATAGCGAACATCTGGAATGAATACAACATAACCTGCAGAAGCATATTCGGTTGGATAAATGATTGAAGCCGTTGGCTTAGGAGCGTAATGATTGTGTAAATCATCAGCATACAATTCATAATAATATATCAGCAGAGGATAAGATTTGCTTGGGTCAAAATTCTCCGGTTTGTATAAAAGTCCTTCAAGTGGAATTCCATCGTAACTCTTCCATTTGATTAACTCCACTGTTGCCCAATTGTAATCAGCTTGCTGTGGATTGGTATTCGTTACTATTTTTTCAGTTGAAAAGTCAATTTTGCTCAATCGCAATTCTGGATAATCACTTAAGGACATTTTTCTAAATAAGATTTTGTCACTTCCTTTTGATCGCGTTATTCCAGCAATTTTATGATTGGTTGAATAGCGCTGAACCATATCAGTATGATCTCCGTGATCAATTAAGGTGTAAATTGATTCAGCTTTTGTTGTTTCATTGAATCCTTTAATGTAAGAATTCTGGTAAGAATAGTAAACGGAATCAGCGTACCATTTTTCGATGGAAAGTCTAGTTTTTGCTTGTAAACCTTCTGCATTTGTCAAACAAAAAAGTGTATTATTGGCAATCGAATAAGTCCAAATATCGTATTCCGATTGTAATAAAATCTCTTCTTCGTTCTCGGTATATCCGCTGACACCAAATGGATATGCGAGCATTGGCATACCATTCATATCTCTTTGCCAGTTGACATTTTTACTTGAACAAGTGATACATTTCTCTTCTTTCGTTGTTGGATTTAAATAGTAATAGTTGTTCGTTTTTTCATTGAAATAAGTGTAGTGTTTACCACTTGGTGAAAGTTGACCATCTAAACGAACAGCCTTTTTTATTAATTCGGGTTCACCCGTTAGAACGGACACTCTATAATGATCTTCTTTGTCAGGTGAGTCCCATTGATTTTCTAATTTATAGGTTTCATCGGAATAGGCAAAAAGGTAATCACCTACTAGTTTTGCATTAGCAGAAAGGTTTAAGGTGTCATTCGAAAGTGGAATGAATTTATCCTCCTTTAACAAGTATGCAAACAACTGTGATTTCTTTTGATCCCGCTTTAATTCCACCAATTGTTGTGGTTGTATACGATCATCTTGGTAATGCCAGATATCTAATTTTGGTTTTTCCGTTTCGAGTAAAGTGTCTTTTGGTTCAGTGTAAGAACTATCAGCAATTCCAAAATAAAGAATTCGATTATCTTCTGTAAATAAGGGTTTGTAATGTTCTGAAATCGCTTTTCCAGCTGGCAGTTGATGGTTTAAAGTATCTGCAATGCGTTTGCTTGTTTTTGAAGGAAAATGATAGCATTCCAGCTGAAAATTTTTCACTTTCGCCGTATCAGCACTGTGAACAAATGCAAAGTTTTCTCCATCTTTTGAATAACTCAATTGACGAATGGAAGTACCATTAGGAAAGGTATAAATGATTTTATCTTTCCCTTCATAAATCATTAATGCAAATGAATCTACCTTGTCTTTTTGATGACTTACTACAGCCAACCTTTTTCCGTTTTCACTAAATAGGTAATCGGTTATATTTTTCAATTTATACTGATTTCCACTCGCAGGTTCAAGTACGGTTAGGATATTACCATCTGATTTCACTTCGTTTTTGTCCACTGAGCTTGCCGAAGTGTTCTTTTTGCAACTGTGTTTTTTCTTCTTTTTCGTCGGAACAGCTGATTCTAATTTATTTTCATCGATTGTATATGCTAACAAGCCCGTTTTTTCGGCTATTTTAAACGATTTTAGTTTGGCAACTTTCGTCAATGAATCACTTGCAAAAACATAGATTCCTAGTGTGTCTTTGGGCCATTTCTTTTTATCAATTTTATTCAACTCACAGTTTCGGAGGGTATCAAATCCAGGTGTGATTTTAAAAACAAGAAAATCATTTATAAAAGAGAATTGTGCCTCTTTAGCTCTTGGGAAAGAATCCTTTTTGCCCGTTTCTTGATCATACAGAAACAAGAACCCATCTCCTTGAAGTGGATTGATTTCATAAGCCACATATCTGCCATTGGTTGAAATAAGTGCATTATCAATTTTTTTCCAATCGTTGTAAATGGTATGATCGATGACTTTTTTTTGTGACCAAGAAAAAAATGGCAGAAGTGCCACAAAAAATAGTATGAATTTAAACATGCTTATAGATTTGTTGAATAGTAAAAATACCCAAACTTTTTAAATTTGGACCTTAGTTGAAGATAACAGCTTAGGTTAAAAAGAGTTCGCTGGCAATATAATCGGCCTTCAATTTCCCTTCCTTCGTTAAACGCAGAAGGGTAGAGGACTTCTCCATCCAACCATAAGCAACGAATTCTGTTATTTTGGCATCAATTGCTGGACTAATAGAATTTATTTTTTTGAGCTGGTCGATTGAAACACCAAAATTAGTGCGTAATCCTGTCAGCAAGAGTTCATTCCAACGTTCATTCACACTTAGCTTTTCATCTGAAAACCAAGATGAATCTTTACCCATGGATTCCATGTATTTTCGATTATTGGAAACATTCCAACGACGCGATTCACCATCGAATGAATGAGCAGAAGGACCAACACCTAAATACATTTGACTAGTCCAATAATTCGTGTTGTGTATAGCATAATGTTGATTTTTAGCAAAATTGGATATTTCATATTGTTCGAATCCTGCTAACTCGGTCATTGAAACAAGTAACTCAAACTGATCACTTTGTTGGTCTTCATTCGCTGGAATGATTTTTTTCTCTTTGACTAATTTATTTAACAGCGTTTTTTCTTCCACTGTCAAGCAATAGGCTGAAAGATGGTTTACGTTCATATTAAGAACTCGTTGAATATGATCTTTCCATTCCTCCAAGCTTAAGTTCGGTAAGCCATAAATTAAATCGACGGTAATATTTTGAAATCCAGCTTCTTGAGCTAAACGAACTGCATTTTCGGCTTCTTCAACTGAATGCGCTCGATTCATCCAACTTAAATCATCCGCTCTAAAGGACTGAATTCCGATACTTAGACGATTGATACCAGCATCTTTCCAGATCTTGAGTTGCTGATGCTTAATATCATCTGGATTCGCTTCCAGGGTAATTTCAGCATTTTCTTCAATATTGAATAGACGCTTAATTTGTGTGAGAATATCTTTCAATTCTTGTTCTGTGAGTAAACTGGGTGTACCACCACCAAAATAGATGCTTTTAATACTTTCCTTATTCAGTTCATTGGCTCTCAAAACTATTTCTTGGCAAATAGTAGCAATCATTTCGGTTCGATACGCCTCAAAAGTGGTACTAAAATGAAAATCACAATAGGTACATTTCTGCTTGCAAAAAGGAATGTGGATATAGATACCAGCCATGGTTGTAAAGATAATGAAAGAGTGGAATGATTTCTTATTCCATGTAACTTCAAATAAATGTTAATTTGTAAAAATAAATGTGGAAGTAAAGGAGATTTCCCTATCTTTCGTCTGAATCAACTCATAAGATATGAAGGATTTTAAACGAAATAAAGAGGAATTAAATAGAGAACTGGATCAATTTGTCAATACTTTGAATGAATTGTTGCCGCGCTATGCCACTCTTTTGAGAAAACCGGACGTTTCAAATGAAGAGTTGAGTGAATTGGGTGAAATTGAACATTTCTTAATTGAAGTGAATCATAAAATCTCTGATATCAAAAACCAATTGGAACAAGATCTATTCGGTCATTCCTTGGATACTTATTTTAAACTCAAAGCAAAAGCAAAACTAGGCGATACAACTGCACAACGCAAAATTGACCGTTTAAAAGCTTCTTTTGAAGAATCACTGCGTGTCGGAAACGTCGTGAACTGGAATTAGTAGAACGTCTAAAATAAAGCCACAAATACACGAATATTTTCCAAATTGAAACTCGATTCGTGCATTCGTGGCAACCTTTTAATCAACCAAAAGCGTTCGCATATTCACTTTTTCATCAATGATTTTGTATAAATCACCAATCGAAACGCGAATTTGCTCCATGTTATCTCTGTCTCTTACTGTAACCGTATTGTCTTCCATTGTTTGGTGATCAATCATAATACAATAAGGTGTTCCTATTGCATCTTGACGACGATAACGTTTTCCTGGAGAATCTTTTTCATCGTAGGTACAGTTGTAATCGAACTTCAACAAGTTCAATACTTCATTCGCTTTTTCAGGTAAACCATCCTTTTTAGTCAATGGCATCACCGCAACTTTGTAAGGTGCCAATGCAGCTGGTAGACTCAAAACAGATCTTTCTGAACCATCTTCTAATTTTTCATTTTTGTAAGAAGCACTTAACACAGCTAAGAACATTCTGTCTAAACCAACAGATGTTTCCACCACGAAAGGCACATAGTTTTGATTCAATTCAGGATCAAAATATTGTAATTTTTTACCTGAGAATTGCTCGTGTTGCTTCAAATCGAAATCAGTACGGGAATGAATTCCTTCTAATTCTTTGAAGCCCATTGGGAAATCAAATTCGATATCGGCAGCGGCATTCGCGTAATGTGCTAATTTAATATGGTCATGGAAACGATACATTTTGTCGCCCAAGCCTAATTTCTTGTGCCATTTGATACGTGTTTCTTTCCAGTATTCGTACCATTTCATTTCTTCACCTGGACGCACAAAAAATTGCATCTCCATTTGTTCGAATTCACGCATACGGAAGATAAACTGACGCGCTACGATTTCATTACGGAAAGCTTTCCCTATTTGAGCAATTCCAAAAGGAATTTTCATACGACCTGATTTCTGAACATTTAAGAAGTTCACAAAAATACCTTGCGCCGTTTCTGGACGAAGATAAATAGTTGATGCGTCTCCCGCAACAGAGCCTAATTCAGTGGAGAACATAAGGTTGAATTGGCGCACTTCGGTCCAGTTTTTAGAACCAGAAATGGGACAAACAATTTCTAAATCAACGATTAATTGATAAACACCTTCCAAATCATTATTCTCCAAGGTAGTGCGCATCCGGTCTTCAATTTCCGTGATTTTTTGTGCATTGCGCAATACATTTGGATTCGTAGCACGAAATTGAGCTTCATCGAAACTATCACTAAATTTTTTGATGCCTTTCTCAACTTCTTTTTCAATTTTCTGACGAATTTTCTCGATGTGCTCTTCGAGTAGTACGTCTGCACGGTAGCGTTTCTTAGAATCTTTGTTATCAATCAACGGATCGTTAAATGCATCTACGTGACCAGAAGCTTTCCACGTTGTTGGGTGCATGAAAATCGCAGAATCAATTCCTACAATGTTGTCATGCATCTGCACCATTGATTTCCACCAATAGGATTTTATATTGTTTTTAAGTTCAGAGCCCAATTGACCGTAGTCGTATGTTGCAGCTAAACCGTCATATATTTCTGAAGAGGGGAATACGAATCCGTATTCTTTTGCGTGGGAAATAATTTCCTTTAGATTGTCTTCTTTTTGTTCCATGACCGCAAAGATAATGGAGAAAACTCAATTGTCAATTGATTGCACTAAAATGGGAGAACATTGTAGTTAAATAGTTGTCTCCCCTCAAGCCTCAAGGTTCTTATTAATTGCATCGATATAATTCAAAATTGTCTCTTTCCCGAAGGCAGATTCAGCGGAAGACGTGAACACAGGTGGAATAGCATCCCAGTATTTCAGCATTTCCTTTTTGTATTTAGCTAGGTTTTTCTGTAAGGCGGTACTCGATAATTTATCGATTTTGGTAAAGACCATGGAGAAAGGGATTTGTTTTTCGCCACACCAATTCATGAACTCAAGGTCGATTTGTTGCGGATCTAAGCGGCTGTCTAACAAAACAAAAACGTTAACAAGAGTTTCTCTTTTGGTCAAATAATCGGAGATAAAAACCTCCCATTTTGCACGTGCATTTTTGGATGCTTTGGCATAACCATAGCCCGGTAAATCGACCAAATACCAGCTTTTATTGATTAAAAAATGATTGATTAATTGTGTTTTTCCCGGTCGACCAGAAGTTTTCGCCAGTTTCTTGTTTCCAGTGATCATGTTAATCAAGGAAGATTTACCTACGTTTGAACGCCCAATGAAGGCAAATTCAGCTAATCCGTCTTTCGGACAATTTTCTAATTTATCGTTCGAAATAACGAATACAGCTTCTTTAATTATCATCTTTTTTATTTTCCTTGTTGATTCAATTGCAGGTCTTTTCCTGACACTTGGCGGGTTTCGTCAATTTCTATTTTCTTCGAAAAAAACCAAACGCCACCTTTCACTTTTCCTTTGATGCGCACATTCACATTTTCTTTTGAAGCATATCTCAGCATTGTAAACAAAGCACCATCTTCCAATTCAGCTTTCAAAGGAAATTGCAAAATGCTTTCTCGTTTTGCTTTTAATTTGACTTTTTTCTCCAAGCTTACTTTGCCCATGTATTGTTCCTCCACGTATACATCAACTGTCGAACGTTTAACTTTAATGGCAAACCAATTTGGATTGCTTACTTTCACTCCAGCATTAAAATTGATTGTTTTTCCATCAATTTTAAATCCCGTCACACCTTCAGAGCCCAAAAATTCTGGACTTTCAAGGGCACAAGATGAAACCAAGAAAACACTAACTAAAGCAAGAAACAAGAATCGAAGCATTTGTTATTTTTTAGAAAGTTCGGTGAAATGCTTGTAGAAATATGGTATAGTTTCAATTCCTTTGTAGAAATTGAAGAGACCATAATGTTCGTTTGGTGAGTGAATCGCATCACTGTCCAACCCAAATCCCATTAAAATTGTTTTCGTCCCCAATACTTTTTCAAACATCGCAACAATTGGAATACTTCCACCGCTTCGAACTGGAATTGGTTTCTTTCCGAAAGTTGTTTCGTATGCCATTGAAGCTGCCTTATATCCAATTGAATCAATAGGTGTAACAGCTGGTTCTCCGCCGTGATGAGGTTTAACAATTACCTTCACACTTGCTGGAGCAATTGACTCAAAATGCTTCGTAAAAAGTTCAGTAATCTCCGTTGGATCTTGATCTGGAACCAAGCGCATGGAGATTTTTGCGTATGCTTTCGATGCGATCACTGTTTTTGCGCCTTCACCAATATATCCACCCCAAATTCCGTTTACATCTAGTGTTGGACGGATAGAACCACGTTCCATTGTCGAATAACCAGCCTCACCCATCACTTCTTTGATGTCCAGTGCTTTGCAATATTTTTCTAAAGAGAAAGGAGCTTTTGCCATTTCAGCGCGTTCCTCATCTG
>JAIOZF010000107.1 GCA_021740745.1 Crocinitomicaceae bacterium
AGGTGTTGAATTAGCCGAAAGAATCGTAAAGCTTTTGTCCGACAATCTAACAAAGGTATTTTTCTCTGATAATGGTTCGACGGCGATTGAAGTTGCCTTAAAAATGGTGTTTCAATATTGGTTCAACAAAGGAGATGCTAAACAACGCATTTTGGCGCTTGATGGAGCCTATCACGGTGATACATTTGGTGCAATGGCCATCGGTCAACGAGGATATTTCAACAAACCTTTTGAACATTTTTTCTTTGATGTAGATTTTTTAGAATTTCCAACGAAAGAAAATGAAGCTGAATTGCTCAAGAAAGCAACCTCGCTTTTTGAAACGAATGAATTTGCCGCAGTGATTTTAGAACCATTGGTTCAAGGATCGGCAGGAATGCGCATGTATTCAGTTGAGTTTTTAAACGAGCTGGTGAGTTTAGCCAAAGAATACAATGTGCTTGTTATTCTGGATGAAGTCATGACTGCATGGGGACGAACAGGAAAGTATTTTGCATTTGAGCATTCGGCAATTGTTCCTGATATTGTTTGTTTATCCAAAGGTTTAACTGGTGGTGTTTTACCATTGGGCTTGACGGTCGCTTCGCAAGAAATTTACACCGCTTTTTTGTCGGAAGACAAGTTGAAAGCGTTACTTCACGGACATTCATTCACTGGAAATCCCTTGTCTTGTGCAGCAGCTTGTGCGAGTTTAGATTTGTTCGAATTAGAGCGCACTTGGGAGCAAATTGAAATGGTTTCTACCGAAAACAAGCGTTTTGCAGCTACGTTAATGTCGAATCAAATTCAAGATATTAGGGTATATGGAACGATCCTGGCAATCGAACTAAAAGTAAGCGGTGAATCCTCTTATTTTGCCGACATCAGAGATAAAGCGTACAAATACTTCTTAGAAAATGGATTGCTTATTCGTCCGTTGGGGAATATTATTTTCATTAATCCGCCCTATTGTATTAGCAAAGATCAATTGGCAAAGGTGTACAGCACGATTAGAGATTTTATTGAGACATTAGATAAATGAATAATCAGCTCAAATATTTGAATGTTCGAATCATCAAATTGAGTGATAATTTCTACTAATTTTTGTTAATCATAAACAGAAACCCACTTTCATACGTTTATTTAAAAAACAAAAGTATGAAACTGATCATAGCCCTATTTTTTATTTCAATCTTAAGCGCTTGCCAAGGTCAAGCAACTAAACCTATTAAATCAACAGAAATGGCCGACACAACGAAGAAATACAATCAATTGACAGAGCAAGAAGAACGTGTGTTAGTGCACAAAGCAACGGATCGTGCGTTCACAGGAGACTATTACAACAAAAAAGACAAGGGAATTTATCTTTGTCGCCAATGTAATAATCCTTTGTATACTTCTGATACAAAATTTGAATCGCACTGCGGATGGCCAAGCTTCGATGACGAAATTGATGGTTCTGTGACGCGTGTAAAAGATGCCGATGGGCGACGAATTGAAATTATCTGTACGAATTGTAAAGGTCACTTGGGACATGTGTTCGAAGGAGAACAATTCACAGCGAAGAACACGCGCCATTGTGTGAATACAAGCTCTTTAAAATTCTATTCGAAGGAGGAAATGAAAACCTTACCAGCTGTAATTAAATAGATTCCGTAATTTTTCGTTGATATTGTGCAATTTAAATCACCTCGTATGCTGAAATTAAAAAGAACTATTTTTCCGTTTTTGATCTTATCATTTATTGTGTTGACCTTGGAAGCTTGTAAAAAGAACAAAGTTGCAGATATAGATAAGGAACTATATGATTTATCTAAGGAGACAAGTGGTTTTACCTGGTATAAAAACTCAAGTTCGTTCTTAAACAAAAGCAGTGGAAGTGGTCATTCCCAGCCGCTATTAAGAACTAGATACAATGCTGTTGCTACAACAATGTTAGATGCATCCGGTAAAGTGATGGAGGGAATTTCATTTCCAGACGGTTCGTTAATTGTTAAGGAGTTAAATGAAAATTCATCAACGCTTGAAAGATATGCGATTTTATATAAAAAGTCGGATAGTGAGTATGCAGATGCAAATGGTTGGATTTGGGGATATTTAGAAGAAGATGGAAAAGTAATTCAACCTGCTTCGGACAAAGGATCATCCTGCATAAGCTGTCACTCCCAAGCGGGAAACATAGATTACATGTTAATGAATAAGTATTTTCCTTAATTTTTTCACTTCCAACCTAAGACATCGAATTTTTTCTTATTGGTATTGTATTTCAATTGAATCTCACGAATCAGTTGGTTGATTGATTTTTCCTTTAAACTGCGATTGGGATAAATGGCAATGACGTCTCGTGCTGGATATAATTCGTTTTGTGCTGAAACGATTGGCTTTAGAAAGGGCTTTTGCTCAGTGCTTGTATGGAAGAATTCTGGAACTAAGGTGTAACCGCCATATTGTTCAGTCATCTTTATGAGAAGATCAATGTTTCCACCTTCGTAATTCCATTGATTTTCGCTGGCCTCATCCTTAATTTGACATAATTGAATCATTTGATTTCGCAAGCAATTACCGCTGCTCAACAACCATGGATGCAATTCTTTGAGGTCATCAACAACGACAGAAGTCCTCGATTCATTTGGAATATAGGCCTTGATTTCTTCCGTATATAATTTTTGGGTTGTAAAACGAACATCAGTGAATGGTCCAGCCATGATGATTCCATCCAATTCTTTTTTATCTAGTGCAACAATCAAATCTTCAGTTTTCATTTCAACAATCGATAATTGTACATTCTGAAGTTTATCTAACCACTGAGGAAATAAATCAGGAACCATATAGGTCGCTATAGTTGGAATGATTCCCAAGCGAATGCGTTCCACGTAATTTCCTTTCATTTGTTGAGTAACGGTATTTATTTTAGCGGATTCACTTAATACTTCACGGAGAATTGGAACCAGTTTTTCTCCAAATGGAGTCAATTCAAGGGGCTGACGCGAACGATCAAAAAGTAGAAAGCCAAGTGCGTCTTCTGCCTTTTTTACTTGCATGGAAAGAGTTGGCTGCGTTACAAAACATACTTCGCTCGCTCGTTGAAATTGTCCCTCATCACACAAGGCAATGATGTACTGCATTTGTTGAAGTGAAATCATATAGATTAAATTTATGTAAAGATAGAATTAATCGATAAAAATTATTATTGGATCTCCGTAAATTTGTAGCACAGAACATTAAACATGGAAATACCAACAACATATACCGAACGATTGAATGTTTTACTTGCAAGCTACGAATTGCATTATCAAAACCTTCGTTCATTGCACTGGAACGTGAAAGGGGCTAAATTTTTTGAACTTCATCTGAAATACGAAGAATTATATTCAAGAACACAGATCATAATTGATGAAGTAGCCGAACGCATTTTAACTTTAGGAGTAACACCCCTTTCCCGATTCAGTGATTATTTAGCAAAAAGCATTATCCCTGAGAACAATTTAATTTCCAATGGCGAGGAGGGAATGAAATACATTCTTGACGCACAAAAGAGTTTGTTGAAACTTGAACGTGAAATACTTAATCTTTCTAGTGATAATGATGATGAAGGTACCAATGCACTCATGAGTGACTTTATTCGCGAGAAAGAAAAAACAAACTGGATGTTTACCGCTTGGTTGAACACCGCTAATTAATCGAAAAATCGTAACTTTGTACAATTAAATTTAATTATAAAAACAAAAATAAAATGGCAGTATTAGTAGGTAGAAAAGCACCGTCTTTCAAAGCAGCAGCAGTCGTAAATGGAGGAGAAATCGTTCAAGATTTTTCATTAGATCAATTCATTGGAAAGAATCATGTATTGTTCTTCTTTTATCCAAAGGATTTTACTTTCGTTTGTCCTTCTGAATTACATGCTTTTCAAGCAAAATTAGGCGAATTTGAAGCGCGTGGAGTTAAAGTGGTAGCTTGTTCTACAGATACGGAAGAATCTCACTGGGGATGGTTACAAGTTCCTAAAGCACATGGTGGTATTCAAGGTGTAAAATACCCAATCGTAGCAGATACATCTAAAACGATTTCAGAAGCGTTCGGTGTATTAGCAGGTGAGTACGAGTACGACATGGATGGAGTTCTTACAGCGAATGGTCCAATGATCGCTTATCGTGGACTTTTCTTAATCAACAAAGAAGGTGTAGTAATGCACGAATTGGTGAACATGTTCCCACTTGGAAGAAACGTTGATGAAGCTTTACGTTATGTAGATGCATTACAATTCTTCGAAGAAAATGGTGAAGTTTGTCCAGCAAACTGGCAAAAAGGTGACGAAGGAATGAAAGCAAGCTTCGATGGAGTTGCTTCTTATTTAGCTTCTCACTAATTAAATAAAGATTAAAGGAAAGCCGTTCAATTCTGTTGAACGGCTTTTTTTATACAATTTCTCCACCTTCGATGTAGTTCAAATCCTTACCGAAGGTTTCTTTTAATTTCGAAATGCTATAAAGCCCTAAGAGCAGAAATATCAAGCCTACGAAAAAGGCAGATACACCATCACTCACTTGAAATGAAATTAAAATTCCGAACATTAACACGATTAAATTCACTGATCCTCTTACAAAATTAGGAATGGTGTTGGCAGCCGTAGATCGAATGTTTGTGCCAAATTGCTCGGCTGCGATGGTGACAAAAATGGCCCAATATCCGGTCCCTGTTCCTAATAAAAAGCACATCAAATAATAAGTGGAAAGTGAAATATCTTTCAGGACAAATAAGAAAACGATTGTCAAAATAAAAGTAAATAGCAGGTATAAATACACCACCATCTTTCGGCTTTTTAAGATTTGACTTAAAATACCAGAAAGCAAATCACCGAATGACAAACCAATGTAAGCATACATAACTGCTGTGCCATTCACAACATTGTCAACTCCCAACCACGGACCAAAATTATCCTTCGAATTCATAATGAGTAAGCCAATCACATACCAAATCGGAATGCCAATTGAAATACAATGAAGGTACTTGATGAGGTTCTTTTTGTCTCCAAAAATGAGACGTAAATCTCCTTTTCGGATGTGCGATTCATGCTTCACATTTTTGAAGAAATCGGATTCTATTGTACCAACACGCAAAAGTAATAATACTAAACCCATTAGTCCACCAACAATATAAGCTACTTGCCAATTAGCAAATTGTAAGCCTGTAAGTGATGTAAAGAAATGACCGATTGTTTCACCTTTCGAGCCAACTACAGAGGCTACAACAGCACCCAAAGCTCCAAAAGTTACAATAATCATAGTTCCATATCCCCGTTTCTCTTTGGACATCATTTCTGAGACCAAGGTAATCCCTGCACCCAATTCTCCAGCTAATCCAATTCCAGCGATTATACGAACAATGGCATATGTTGTGACATCTGTAACAAAAGCGTTCGCGATATTGGCAATTGAGTAAAGTAAGATTGATCCAAATAACACCTTTAAACGTCCTTTTTTATCGCCTAAAATTCCCCATAATAATCCCCCAATCAACATTCCAAGCATTTGCATATTGAATAGAAATTTCCCAGTGGCAGCAATTTCATCTGCAGAAGCATTTACCATGATTTGACCCAAACTTTCAGCTTTTACAACACCAAATAATACTAGGTCGTAAATATCTACGAAGTAGCCTAAAGCAGCTACAACTAAGATTAATCCAATTTGAAAGTTTTTCTTTTTAGCTGTTGTTTGATTCATTCGACTAATGTAATATTTTCTTTTTTATTAAATGGAAATTTGAAAACAAGCCTACCGAGTGTCCGACGTGGCGGATGTATCGAGGGAGAGCTAGATGTCAGAGATTAGAGATAGAGGTTAGAGCTAGATGTCAGATATAGAGATTAGACATAGGTATTAGAATATGGTTTGCAAAGAATCCTTATCTTCGTAACAATGAATCAAGATGAAATTTACATGCAACGATGCATCGAACTTGCCCGAATGGGGAAGGGGATGGTTGCGCCAAATCCATTGGTGGGTGCAGTAATTGTATGTGATGATAAAATTATCGGAGAGGGATTTCATAAACGCTTTGGTGAACCACATGCAGAAGTAAATGCAATAGCAAGTGTAGCAGATCAAACCTTATTTTCACAATCAACGATTTACGTCTCATTAGAACCATGTGCGCATCATGGAAAAACTCCACCTTGTGCGGATTTATTGGTCCAAAAAGGATTCAAACGAGTTGTAATTGGCTGTAAAGACACACATGTAAAAGTAGGTGGAAAGGGAATTGAGCTTCTCAAAAATGCTGGCTTGGAAGTTGAAGTCGGTGTTCTTGAAAAACAATGTCGCGAGTTGAATAAGCGATTTTTTACCTTTCACGAGAAACAACGTCCCTACGTTATCTTAAAATGGGCACAATCGAAAGATGGTTTTATTGATGGTCCTCGTTTAAATAACGAAAAAGGAATTCTTTGGATTTCTTCCCCAGAAACGAGATCACTGGTACATAAATGGCGATCAGAAGAGCAAACGATTTTGGTTGGAAGAAAAACGGTAGAGAATGATAATCCTTCCTTAACTGTTCGTGATGTATATGGAAACAACCCAATTCGAATTATTATTGATAGTCAATTGAAAATTAGTGGTGATGTAAACATTTTTTCAGATGAAGCACCAACTATCATTTTCAATCGGAGTCGAAACGAAGTGAAAGGAAGTGTGGAATGGATAAAAATCCCAGAAGTCAATACACGCTATATTTTGGAAAAACTATATGAACGCAATATCCTTTCTGTCTTTGTAGAGGGTGGAAGCAGAACACTACAATATTTCATTTTTGACAATGTTTGGGATGAGGCACGTGTAATTGTTGGTGAAGCTGCCTTCGGCGAAGGAACCAAAGCTCCATCTATAAATAAAGTGCCAGCGCACAGTTATAAATTTTCAAGTGACCATATCTACCATTACTACAGAAAATGATTATTTTACTCCTCGCGATACTTTCCTCAAGTGTCATATTTGTCATTTTTAAACTTTTTTCCTTTTACAAGATTGATGTTTTTCAAGCAATTGTATTTAACTATTTCACGGCTTTTACGTGCGGTGTTTTGTTGTATGGTTCTGAATGGAACTCAGCAGCCTTAACAATTGGGAATTGGCCATATTACATGGTCATCTGTGCCATTTTGTTTATCTCACTTTTCATTTTAATGGGATTGAGTTCTCAACGAAATGGTGTCGCAATGACATCTACTGCCAACAAAATGAGTATGGCAATGTCGATGCTTCTGATGATCTTTTTATATGGTGAAGATATCACGCTACTCAAAATTGCAGGAATTTCATTGGCATTTATTGGGGTACTTTTGGTTTCGTTTAGCAAAGAGACAAGTCAATCAGAAAAAGGTGCGCATTGGATGCTCTTGGTTCTTTTTGTAGGAAGTGGAATGTTGGATTTCATCCTGAATTTTGTTCAAAAATATGAACTAGGCGTTCTTACTCCTTCTCTGTTTTCGGCTTTTGGTTTTGGAATCGCTGGATGTATCGGTCTTTCGATTTTAATAGTTCAGATTCTCAAAAAGAAAGCAACATTTGCTTTTCGAAATGTTGCCGCTGGTATTATCTTAGGAATCCCTAATTACTTCTCTATTTACCTTTTAATGCAATCCTATACTGCCACTGGTTGGACGGATTCAACAGTTTTAGCAATCAATAATGTAGCAGTAGTAATACTTTCCGTGCTGGTGGGTTATTTCGCATTTAAAGAAAACATTACACTTCGAAAATTGATTGGTCTCATCGCAGCAATCAGTGCAATCATATTAATTTATGTTGCTGGATTAAAAGCTTGATTTAAAATTTACAATATGAAAATACATTCATTAAATACAGGAAATTTTAAGCTCGATGGAGGAGCAATGTTTGGTGTCGTACCGAAAACACTATGGCAAAAAACCAATCCAGCGGATGAAAATAATATGTGTAATTGGGCAATGCGCAGCATGCTCATCGAAGA
>JAIOZF010000108.1 GCA_021740745.1 Crocinitomicaceae bacterium
CTATTCCTGGTCCAGCTTGTCCAGCGTCTTTTGTTATTACAATTAATCCATTACCAGTTGTTTTCGCAGGAGATAACGTTACTGTTTGTGATGGTTTTACCGTTTCTTTAACAGGATCTGGGGCAAATACATATACATGGAGTCCGGTTATTTCCAACGGTATTACCTTTGTTCCAACTCTTGGAACAACAACTTATACTGTAACAGGAACAAGCACAGCTGGATGTATTAATACCGATCAAGTTGATGTAATTGTTAATCCAATTCCAGTTGTATCATTTACACCTGATGTAACCATAGGTTGTGCGCCTTTAACTGTAAATTTGACAAATACAACTGTAAACTCAGCGGACTGTGTATGGTCACTTAGTAATGGAACAGTTCTGACTGGATGTGGCACTGTCCCTGTGACATTTACTCAAAGTGGTTGTTATGATGTCACACTAACTACAACATCAAATAACGGATGTGTTGGAACACTTACTTCAACAGACTTAATATGTATTGAAGCATTGCCTATAGCGTCTTTTTCCCCATCTTCTAGTATTTTGTCAACTCAAAATACAGAAGTTTTATTTACCAATACTTCTACAGGAGCTACTTCTTATTTGTGGAGTTTTGGTGATGGTTCACAATCATCGAATGTAACCAATCCGACGAATATTTATCCTGGCGAACCTGGGACATATCAAGTAATGTTAGTTGCTTATTCGCCTTTAGGTTGCACGGATACTGCTTATACGTCAATAATCATTTACGAAGAATTAATATTCTATATTCCGAATACTTTTACACCGGATGATGATAACTTCAATCCTATTTTCCAACCAGTATTCACTGCTGGATTCGACCCTTATGATTTTACATTATTGATATTCAATCGTTGGGGTGAAATTATTTTTGAATCTCATGACGCTTCAATTGGATGGAATGGAACATACGGTTCAAATGGCGAAATTGAAATGTGCCAAGATGGAACATACACTTGGAAAATTGAATTCAAAACGAATAAAAACGACGAACGAAAAATGGTAGTCGGTCATGTTAATTTGATTCGCTAATTAACGATAATTAAAAAATTAAAATCCCAAGATTTCTCTTGGGATTTTTTTTGTACTGAAGATTGATAATTCATATTAAATTAATATAGAAGATAATTCTTGTTTCAAGAAAATAATAAACTTTGTAGGATGATGTTAATTAATCGTGAATTAAGTTGGTTATCCTTTAACGAACGTGTTTTGCAAGAAGCACTTGATGAAAAAGTACCTTTGATTGAACGAATGCGTTTTTTAGGCATCTATTCGAACAATATGGATGAATTCTTCCGTGTTCGTGTCGCCAATCTGCGAAGATTATCTTTAGTTAATCGAAAAAATGTAGATGGATTTGAGGGGAATTCACTTGAATTATATAATCAAGTGAGAAAAATTGTTCTGAAACAACAATTGAAATTTGAAATAGCCTACAAATCTATCGTTGATGAATTAGCAAAAGAAGGAATTTTTCATTTAGACGAAAAATCAATAAATGAAGAACAATTAACGGAGTTCTCCAATTATTTTAATACATCATTAAAACATTTTATATTACCAATCATTCTTGACAAAAAAGCCCCTTTCCCACGACTGAAAGATTATTCAATCTATTTAGCTGCGAAAATGACCAATCCAAAAGGAGAACGTGTAAGATATGCTTTAATTCAAGTACCTACCGAATTTCCGCGTTTTTATAGAATTTCTGGTATAGATGGTAAAGAATATGTTATCCTTCTTGATGACATAATACGTTTACATTTAAAATCAATCTTTTCAATATTCACGTTTACTAAAATTGAGGCATTCACGTTTAAATTCACCCGTGATGCTGAATTAAATTTAGATGATGATTTAACCATTTCACTCATTGAAAAAATTGAAAAGAGCATAAAAAATCGTAAAAAAGGGATACCAGTCCGTTTTGTTTATGATGAACGTATGCCTAAAGATTTATTGGATCATTTATTAAAATCATTGAATTTAAAGTTTGGTATTAACACTATTCCTGGCGGCAAATATCACAACTTTAAGGATTTTATGTCTTTCCCAGATTTTGAAAGACCAAAATTTATCTACCCGAAACAAGTTCCCGTTCAACATCCAGTAATAGAAAAATACAACGGGATTATAAAAGCAATCCTTCAAGAAGATGTATTATTACATTTTCCATATCAACGATTCGATTACATCGTTGATTTACTCAGAGAAGCAGCTATTGATCCAAAGGTAAAATCTATTAAAATTAACGTTTATCGGGTGGCTTCTAATTCACAGGTGATGAATGCCCTACTTGCAGCTGTTTACAATAGAAAAGATGTAGATATAGTATTTGAACTTCAAGCTCGATTTGATGAACAAAACAATTTGTATTGGGCAGAAAAGTTAAAAGAAGCTGGAGCCAAAATTATCTATGGTGTTCAAAATTTAAAAGTCCATTCAAAATTACTTCAAATATCAAGAGGTTCAGGAACTCAAGAAAAATTGATTACCTATATTGGAACAGGTAATTTCAATGAGAAAACTTCAAAAATTTATAGCGACATAGCGCTGCTGACTTCGGATCAGACTATTTCAAGAGAAGTTAAAAGGGTTTTTCGTTTAATGGAAAACAACCTTGAGCGCGGAATTTTTAAACATTTAATGGTCTCTCCATTTAATACCCGAAGAAAATTCAATACTTTAATTGAAACAGAAATCAAGAATGCAAAAAATAATTTACCTGCACGTATTCGCATCAAGTTAAATAACTTAACGGATCAACGAATGATTTCAAAATTATACGATGCGAGTAGAGCAGGTGTGAAAATCGAAATGATTATTAGAGGTATTTGTTGTTTGGTTCCTGGGATTAAGAATCAAAGTGAAAATATTACTGTAATTAGCATTGTAGATCGCTATTTAGAACATGCACGCTTTATGATTTTTGAAAATAACGGTAATCCTGTTTATTTCATCTCAAGTGCCGATTGGATGGAACGAAATTTAGATAAACGAATAGAAGTTGGAACCCCAATTTTTAGTAAAGCAGTCCAACAAGAACTCGATTTAATTTTCAATTTTCAATGGAGAGGGAGTGTAAAATCTAGATTAATCGATAAAAATCTAAAAAACACTTATCGAAAATCAGATGGATCTCCATTTCATGCACAAATGGAACTTTATAAACACTATAAGGAATTAGGCCTTTTGAATTAATGAATTCTGATTTTTATACTTGTTGCATTTGTTACTGTGAATGATGCTGAACTAAACGATGGAGAACTAAAGGTTTCTCTTGCGTCATTTGAAAAGCCATATGATTCAGTTGGAATACCCAAGATGTTCTTGTCTAAGACTCCGTTCTTATTGCGATCATGAAAAACAGCCACTGCAAATTTACCATAGGTCAAATTTGAAAACTCTACTTTGGCAGTTTTATTAGAAATAATCACTGTTTTTCCTTTGAATTGTCCAGCCATTTTAGGAAAATCATCATTTTCTCTATACAAAGCTACATAGGCTTCTCCTCTATTGTCACTGAAACCAGTTATTTCAACTTTAAGAATAAAATTCTTATTTGCAGAAACTGATAAAAACATGAACAACCCTGAAATGAGCATTATTATTACCGTTCTCATAACAAATAAACAATTTAGGATATAAAAAGTTGTTCTATTGGATAATTTTTATGTTTTCAATTTCCTTGATAACAGGGCTTTTCACCGTTTTCTGAGAAAACTCTGAATAAAGTAAATAGAACAAAAATCCAAGGACCAACATATAAAATACAATCTTTAACAAAAGTAATTTACTAGCCTTTTGTGGAATAAAACGTTTCAAATTAATAGTAGAATTCTCCTCCATACCATAAAGTTAATGCATTTCTTTTAACTTTGAAGAATGCAAAATGAGAAGTTTATTTTGGTCACAGGAGGTGCTGGTTATATTGGCTCTCACACTGTTGTTGAGTTATATTCAAATGGTTACACTCCAATAATACTCGATGACTTCAGGAATTCGAGTAAACTTGTGATCGAAGGAATTGAAAAAATAATCGGTGAAAAAATTCAATTTCATGAAATAGATATTTGTGATTACGTTCAATTAGAACAAATTTTCAGAAACTATAAAATAAATGGGGTAATTCATTTTGCGGCCTATAAGGCAGTAGGTGAATCAGTTTTAGATCCATTGAAATATTATAAAAACAATATTATAGGCTTGCTTAATGTTCTTGAATTATCGGCTAAATATGATGTTCGACCTTTTGTTTTCTCTTCCTCTTGCACTGTTTACGGTGAACCCAAAGGAATAAAAGAAGTCAAAGAATCAACTCCTCTGAGCAAACCAAGTTCACCTTACGGGAATACAAAATTAATAGGTGAACAAATTTTGAATGACTTCTTTGTTAGTCAACCAACTGCCAAAATATTAAATTTAAGATATTTCAACCCTATTGGTGCCCATCCGAGCAGTTTAATTGGCGAATTACCAAATGGCAAACCAAACAACTTGTTGCCCTATATCACTCAAACTGCTATTGGGAAATTAAAAGAACTAGTGGTTCACGGAAACGATTACCCAACAAAAGATGGCTCTTGTGTGCGCGATTATATCCATGTGTGTGACTTAGCAAAGGCGCATGTTAAAGCACTCAATTACCTAGAAAATGAAACACAAGGACTAATTGATGCAGTAAACGTGGGCACAGGACAAGGGAAAACGGTTCTTGAAGTAATCAAAACATTTGAATCAATAACTGGTGAAAAGATAAATTGGAGATTTGGTCCAAGACGAGCTGGAGATGTTGATGAGATTTACGCAAACTCAGCGAAATCAAAAGAACTCCTTAATTGGGAAGCCGTTCATTCGTTCGAAGATGCAATTCTTCATGCTTGGTTATGGGAAAATAAACTTAGAAAAAATGATGAATAAACTAATTTATTCCTTCTTGTTCTTGCTAGTTTCCTTAAGCGGTGAGGCACAGTTTACAAGTGAAGGTGCTGATTTAATTTCCCGTTTCAGGCCAGGCGTAATGTGGTTTAATACTGGTTTGCGTCCAGCCGAAATAGAAAAAGTAAGAAAATATGACCGTTTAGTTTTTGATATCACCTATTCAGATTGGGCTGGAGAATCGAAACCTTTTCAGAATAAATGGGCTTCACTTGGCCTCAATTCAAGTATTTATTTTGATATCCCAATGGTGAAGAACAATCTTGTTTCTTTTGGGACAGGTTTGTCGCATTCCTTATTCACCATTCATCATGACAATCAATTTGTATCCGATCCAACAGGGAAGTATACTTTATACAATGAGTTAGACACTCTGCTGTTCGACAAAAATAAATTGGTTGGAAACAGTATTTCTATTCCGGTTGAATTTAGATTTCGTTCAAAAGGCTGGAAACATGTTAAATTTCACATTGGAGGAAAAGTTGGTTATCAATTAAACTTATTTCAGAAAACACAGTTTGATGGAAATAATGGAAAAGTCATTGAAAAATCGTATGATATGGCTGATGTTAACCGATTAAATTACGCTGTTCACATGCGATTTGGAATCCGTAACTGGGCGCTATTTGGGTCATACAATTTAAATGGACTCTTTAAATCGAATGAATCAGTCAAATTGAATTTACTTCAATTTGGCTTAAGTCTTTCATTGTATTAATGTATATTATAGACACACATACCCACCTTTATTCTGAATCCTTTGATGAAGATAGGACAGCTATGATTGAAAGAGCGATTCAAGAAGGTGTTCAAAAAATGCTTTTACCAAACATAGACGTTGATTCTATTGAACCAATGTATACCTTATGTGAACAATTTCCGCGCAATTGCTTTCCTATGATGGGCTTGCATCCAGGATACATTAATGAAAAGTGGGAGGAAAATTTGGCAATTGTAAAACAGCATCTCTTTGAACGAGAGAATATAGCCGTAGGTGAAATTGGAATGGATTTGTATTGGGACAAAACATTCAAAAACGAGCAAGCCCAAGCGTTTCGAATTCAAATTGAATGGGCTAAAGAACTTAACTTACCAATTGTCATTCATGCAAGAGATGCCTTTGATGAAATATTTGAAATCGTTGATGACCTGAATGATTCGACATTGTCTGGGGTCTTCCACTGTTTTACGGGGAACCTTGAACAAGCAAAGCGCATTGAAAACTATGGTGGATTTAAAATTGGGATTGGTGGAGTACTAACTTACAAGAAGTCTGGATTAGACGAAGTTGTTAAAGACATTCCTTTGGATTTACTTGTTTTAGAAACAGATTCGCCTTATTTACCACCTACTCCATTTCGCGGAAAAAGAAATGAAAGTGCATACATCAACTATGTTGCAGAAAAATTGGCAGATATTAAGGGGATGAGTGTGGATGAATTAGCTAATTTCACGACTCAAAACGCTGAAAATTTGTTCAAAAAAATAAGTTAACTAAACGAGACTTACCTTTTAATCAATGACGAGAGGGGTGAGGCAATAAACTATAAAAAACTTCCTTAGTATTGATGAAAGCAAAACCTAAAGTACTGATAATATATACCGGTGGAACCATCGGAATGATTAAAGATCAAGAGACAGGAGAACTTAAAAGCTTCGATTTTAATCATATTTATAAACATGTTCCGGAAATACACCGATTGCATGTTGAATTATCCACTTTTAGCTTTGAGGAGCCAATTGATTCCTCAGAAATGAATCCAAAGCGATGGATTCAAATTGCGCAAACGATCTTTGACAACTATGCACACTATGATGGATTTGTGGTCCTTCACGGTTCCGACACCATGGCATTTTCTGCTTCTGCTTTGAGTTTCATGCTACAAGGATTGAAAAAACCAGTCATCTTTACAGGTTCGCAATTACCCATTGGAACCATTCGTACGGATGGAAAGGAGAACTTAATCACAGCAATAGAAATTGCAGCAGATAAAGATGCTCAGAATGAATCAATTGTTCAGGAAGTTGCCGTTTACTTCGAATATTCACTTTACCGTGGAAATCGAAGTTCAAAAATATCAGCCAATCAATTTGAAGCGTTTGCATCACCAAATTACACAGAATTGGCAAGGGCAGGTATTAGGATTGAGTACAATAAGGACAAGTTATTTCGTTCAGAATTGACAGAATTGAAATTCATGGCTGAAATGGACAATCGTGTTGCACTTTTAAAAATATTTCCAGGATTTCCTGCAGATGCCTATAAAAGTTTATTCGATCGTAATATTACCAAAGCAGTGGTACTTGAAACCTTTGGTGCAGGAAATGCACCGAGCGATGAAAGATTCAGAAATCTAATTTCAAACTACATAAAAGAGGGTGGAATTGTATTAAATACGACCCAATGTGGATCAGGATCTGTTCAACAAGGGAAGTATGAAACAAGTTCATTCTTTAATAAAGTTGGGGTTATTAGCGGAAATGATATGACCACAGAAGCATCTATTACTAAATTAATGCATTTACTAGGTACTGAAAAACAACAAGATAAAATTATCATTCAATTAAAAAAGCCTATTTGCGGAGAAATGTCAACGTTAAGAAATGATTAAGAACTTAGCATTCGTCTTTTTTTTCGTACTTTAGTCGCCCCATAAAGAAACACATAAACGAATGTGTTTTAACAATTGAAAATTAGGAGAGGTGTCCGAGTGGTTGAAGGAGCACGCCTGGAAAGTGTGTATACGCCTAAAGTGTATCGCGGGTTCGAATCCCGCCCTCTCCGCAGTGAAACGCAGGAGAAGAAAGGGATGAGAACCCAGGGTTCGAAACGAAGTTCATCGAAAACTGACGAAAGGAAGTTGAGATAATCCCGCCCTCTCCGCAGTGAAACGCAGGAGAAGAAAGG
>JAIOZF010000025.1 GCA_021740745.1 Crocinitomicaceae bacterium
AAAAAGCGGATACTTCGAATATTGTGAGTCGCATTGAAAAGAACGTAGAGGAGTATATTTCGAAATTGTAGGAAATAAATCCTTTTGATTAATGAATCCTAGCTGAAGAGTTGGGATTTTTTTTGATCTTTCGGTGTCTCGACTCCGCTCGACAACCGAAACGACTCCGCTCGACAACCGAAACGACTCCACTCGACAACCGAAACGACTCCACTTGATAACTGAAATGACTCCAACCGACATACGAACCTGAAGTTGACTTCAATCGTCAGCCTAACTAACGGACGTCGAGCGGAGCCGAGACGGTAGTATATCAACTTTCTAATTCAAAAAATCCAGCATCTCAAAATCAATTTGTAATAATATTTGTTAATACATCAATTGCACGGCTTCAATGCTTAAATTTGCACCCAAAATACATCACATCAAATGGAGAAATTATCTCGATCATTTTTTTCAATGCGCATGATGGCAGTAGCCATGATTATTTTCTTAGTCGCAATTGGAGCAGCAACACTCATTGAATCAACGCACGATATTCAAACAGCAAAAATTCTTATCTATAATGCGCTTTGGTTTGAAGTATTGTTGGTGTATTTAGCGTTGAATTTGATTGCTAATATTTTTCGCTATAGAATGTTTCAACGAGAAAAAATTGCAATGCTGATGTTCCACCTTTCTTTTCTTATTATCATCATTGGTGCGGGAATTACACGATTCATCAGTTTTGAAGGACTAATGGTGATTCGAGAGGGCAAGCAAACTGATTTTATTTATTCATCTGATCCAAATCTTTGGTTTCGTATAAATGATGGGAAAGTACAATATACGTATGCTGAGAAAAAATTTATGACAGCCTACAAGCCATTTGGAATGGATATAAATGATTTTTCTATTGATGTCGATTTTCCAAAACATAAAACGCCAATAACAATTGAATATGTGAATTACCAAAAGAAAATGGTCGATTCATTGGTAATCAATGACTCCATTAAAGGTCTTGTTTTAGAAATTACGACGAATGGAATGCAATCTAATTATTTGCAACCGGGTGGATTTTTAATGGTTGGTGATGTTGCTCTTTCCTTTGAAAAGAAAGACGCAATGCCGGGAATTGATATTTTTCAACAAGGCGCAAAAATTATGATGCGTTCAAAGTTGCCTTTGCGAATGTTGCCAATGTCCGAAATGAAAAAGGCACGTCAAACAGGTGAAGCACCGGCAGATTCATTGTTCGTTGAGATTCCAGTGGATAGTTTGGTTCCTTTTCAAACAACAACCTTGTATCAAGTAGGCGAGCAACAATTCGTTTTCAAATCAGTACTGAATCACGCGAAGAAAATGCTGCTTCCTTCGGGCAGGAGAGATGTGGGTTCTGATTATTTGACCATCAAAATTACGGATGGAAATGTCTCCAAAATTGTTCAACTAAAAGGAGGAATTGGAACGATTCCAGAACACGAAATGTTCTCATTTAATGGATTGACGTATGAGATGGAATATGGTTCCACGCCAATTGTTTTACCTTTTGCAATTGCTTGTCGCGATTTCCAATTGGATCGTTACCCAGGATCTAGCGCACCATCCTCGTTTGCAAGTGAAGTGACAATTGTTGATGAGAAAAACAAGTACAAACGGGATCAACGAATTTTCATGAATAATGTAATGGATTATGGTGGTTACCGCTTCTTTCAATCAAGTTATGATCCCGATGAAAAAGGTACGCGTTTAAGTGTGAACCATGACTGGTGGGGCACAAATATTACCTACGTTGGTTATTTACTAATGGCGTTGGCAATGATTTTATCACTTTTTGCTCCAATTGGACGTTTTAGAGAATTGAATGATTTATTGCGAAAGTCAAAAATAAAGCGTGAAAAATTGATGATGCTCCTGTTGATTGTAGGATTGTCATTTACGAATAGTGCTTTCGCACAGGACGAACATGCTGGTCATAACCATGAAGCGGAAGGTCACGAACATTTTGAAGGAGATGGACACGATCACGGTCAAACCGAAACTCAACAACCCAAAACAAAAGCGGTTCATACGATTATGTCAGAGGCACATTCAGAAGAATTAGCTTCTTTATTAGTGCAAGATTTTGACGGGCGAATTATACCGATGCATACGATGTGTGATCAATTGATGCGCAAGATTTACAGAGGAAATGAATTCAATGGGAAGAATGCTGTTCAAACAGTGATGAGTATGCATATGTATCCAGATTATTGGATGGATCAAAAGATAATCTCTGTACCTGCTAATTTACGTGATACCTTAAAAGTGAAAGGTGCATATGCTTCATTCAAAGAATTAGCTGACATAAATGGTGAATTCCGTTTAATGAGAGATTACCAGAAAGCGCATCAAACGTTGGAGTCGAAAAGAAATGAATTCGATAAGAAGTTAATTAAATTGGTGGAGCGTTTTCAAGTCGTACAATCGATTTTTGCTTGGCAGTATATGCGAATTATTCCAGTTAAGAATGATGTGAATAACACTTGGTTTATTCCGCTTAGCATGGATTTGTTGCAAAAGGACACCGTTTCATCAACGATTGCCTTGAAATACATTTCTGGTTTGGACAAAGCCGCGAAAACCAATCAATATGGCGAGTTGACAGATATATTGGCAGATTTGAAGAAATTCCAACGAGAAGCAGGATCGAAAGTTGTTCCTTCTGAAAGCGTTGTAGCAGTTGAAATCAGCTACAACAAAATGAATATATTCAAAAATTCGTTTCGTTCGTATTTACTGTTTGGTGTTTTATTGTTGTTTATTTTCTTCTTGAAAATTTTTGTAAATCCTTCCAAAAAGGCTTCAAAAAATTTATCCTTAGTCGCAAAAATTGTAGTTGGATTTCTAGTGGTAATTTTCGCTTACCATGGAACTGGACTTGGCTTCCGTTGGTACATTTCTGGTCACGCACCTTGGAGTAACGGTTACGAAGCGGTGGTGTTTATTGCTTGGGCGACAATGATTGCAGGTTTTGCTTTTGCAAAAAAGAATCCAGCTATTTTGGCAGGAACAGCAATTCTTGCGGCATTGATGATTTATGTCACAGAAATGAATTTGATGGATCCTGAAATAACGCCATTACAACCAGTCTTGAAATCTTATTGGTTAATGATTCACGTAGCTATAATTACAGCAAGTTATGGTTTCTTAGGTTTAGCTGCTATTCTAGGTTTGTTCAACCTTACACTATACACATTAAGAAATACGAATAACGGTAAACTGGTTACTTTAAACATTAATGAGTTGACCTACGTGTCAGAAATGACTATGACCATTGGACTTTTCATGCTAACAATCGGAACCTTCCTTGGAGGGGTTTGGGCAAATGAATCATGGGGACGTTATTGGGGATGGGATCCAAAAGAAACATGGGCCTTGGTTTCAGTTTTAGTTTATGCTGTTATTTTACATTTCCGTATGATTCCAGCCTTGAAAGGTAAGTTCTTATTCAACGCAATGAGTTTTTGGGGTTATTCAGCCATAATTTTTACCTTCTTTGGTGTTAACTTCTATTTGGTAGGTTTACATTCATATGCTCAAGGTGAGGGACTTGGAACAATTCCTCCTGGAATAATCATCGCAGTAGTTGCCTTTGCAGTTTTCACAACAGTTGCAGCAATAAGAAATAAAAATTACAATCAAAGGATAAAGTCAGAGGTGGTGGATTTTTGAATTATGAATTATGAATTATGAATTATGAATTATGAATTATGAATTATGAATTATGAATTATGAATTATAATTTTTAAATTCAAGTAAGTAATTCACAAAATGAAAGAAAACATAATTCAAGATAAGAGTTTTCGGTTTGCAGTTAAATCGATTCATATTTACAAAACACTTCAATCAAGAAAAGAATACATATTAAGCAAACAATTATTGCGTTCGGGAACTTCTGTTGGTGCAAATATTAGAGAATCAGCAAATGCTCAGTCAAAAGCAGATTTTGTACACAAACTCCACATCTCTCAAAAGGAATGTGCCGAATCAATTTATTGGCTTGACTTGTTAAAAGAAACAGATTATATAACTTTGGAGGAATATGCTGAATTGCATGAACCAGCCAGGGAATTATTAAGAATTATTAGAAGCATTATATTGACCACAAAAAAGAATATGAGTTCAAGCAATTCATAACCCATAATTCATAATTGGTGTAACATGAAAATAGATATTCTCGCATTTGCAGCACATCCTGATGACGTTGAGTTATCTTGTTCAGGAACAATAATGAAGCATATAGCTGCAGGTAAAAAAGTAGGCATTGTCGATTTGACACAGGGAGAATTGGGGTCAAGAGGAACAAAGAATACTCGCTATGAAGAAGCTTCTACTGCATCGGAGATTATGAAGATTGATGTGAGGGTCAATTTGAAAATGGCAGATGGATTCTTTGAAATCAATGAAGAAAATAAACGTTTAATAATTCAACAAATAAGACGGTTTAGACCTGAAATTGTGCTTGCGAATGCAATAACAGATAGACATCCTGATCATGGACGTGCTGCAAAATTAGTTTCTGAAGCTTGTTTTTTAGCTGGTTTAACGAAAATAGAGACGAGTTGGGAAGGTGTACCGCAAGATTTTTTTCGTCCAAAAGCAGTGTATCACTATATCCAAGATTATTTCATCAAACCCGATTTTGCTATTGATGTCACTGAATTTATTGATGACAAAATAAATGCTATCAAAGCTTTTAAAACTCAATTTTACGATCCAACTTCCATAGAACCGCAAACGCCTATTTCTGGAGAAGAATTTTTTGATTTTATCAAAGGTCGAATGATGCAAATTGGTCGCCCAATAGGAGCGAAGTATGCTGAAGGATTCACAGTAGAACGAACGATAGGAGTTGATTTACTGAACGATTTGAAGTGATATTATAGGCTGTCCTCAGGCCTGATGCCTTTAGCCTATTTACTGCTCAAAACAGTAATCTTTTCTCCCTGCCAATCAACTGCATCGCCGGTAGACTTTCCCATGAGAATTTTACAAAGTGGAGCCATGGGTGTTATGCAGAAGACACTTGTTCCTTCGAAATTAATTTGGCCAATTCCAACAGAGACATAAAACCAGCCTTTAGTTGTTTCGACAAGACTTCCCAATTGAATACTTTTAGATATACGCCTAGGATCGATACGAAAAAGGATTTCTTGTAATTTACTTAACTCTCCTAATTGAGCACCAATCTTTTCTTGCTCCAATTGAGCCATTGCACGACTCGTCTCATGCTTGTCACCTGCGCTGCTCTTCGTATCACCAGCAGTCGCTTCTAAGGCATCATTTAAGAGGTGTTGAAGTTGATCAAAGCGACGCTTCAATTCAGTTAATACGTTTGAATGAACAGCCTCTTTATCCATTCAATTCGGTATAAATAGTTAATAGTTGACCTAAAATGTTTTGCATTGAATAGTTTTGACTTTTTGCGCGTATTACGTTAGAATCAAATGTGTGATTGTGTATGATTTTTTCCATGGCCATTGCTAGACTCAACGAATCATTGATTTTAACCTGAATGCCATATTCTGCTTGTAAATTAAACCCAATTCCTACCGGAGTTGTCAAAGTAGGTAAACCACAAGACCAAGCCTCAGCCAAGACAATCGAAAAACTTTCGTAGTTTGAAAAGAGTACAAAAGCATCACTTTTGTGATAAAATGGCAATAAATCTTCGTGTTCGAATGGTCCTGCAAAATGAATATATGTCGACAAGGATTTTTGCTCGGCATACTTCTGAAGTTCAGCGTAAGATTCGTCGCTGACAATGGTAAGTTCGAAGTCATGAAATCCTTTCCGTGCCAATAATTCAACAGCATCGATGATTCCATTAGGATTTTTAACTTCTTTATCGAGTGTTGAAATATGTAGAAATTGTTTTTTCTCGTTCGTTGGTTTTGATATTAATGGCTGAAACAATTCAGTGTTGATTGGATTGTGAACAATATCAATTGGAGTTGTATCGAAATATGCGGATATATCTTCTTGTTGAAATTCAGAAACAGCAATCAATTTATCGATGTGTTTTTTCACGTAATTCAAAATGAATTTCTCCTTTAAATTCCACTTTTTACGACGTTCTTTGCGGTAATAGGAAGCGTGTTCGGTCACAATTAGTGGGCAAGAAAATTCCTTTTTAGCACGGACAAACAAATAACCCTTGGGTAATAAAACATGTGCGTGAATCAAATCTACATCTTTCACCATTTTCAATCCGAAATCAAAGGCTTTGTCTTGTTCCTTTTTTCGCGAATAGAAATTGGAACCTTTTGGATGATAAATGATAATTTCTTTCAGATTACCGGTTTCGATTACTACCGTTTCGATTGTGTTAATAGCTTCATCCGCAACGGTATATAAAACAGTAACCTGAAACAATTCTGCTACTAATTTGGCTTGTTGCTGCACAAAATTCCCTAAGAAAGGTGCGGTTCGATTTGGATACCAAGAACTTAATATGAGGATATGTTTTCTGAGCGCTGACATTACATTACTAAAGTACATATTTAAGCGATAAGCTTAGAACAAGTTAGCACAAAAAACGAGGAGAAAAACCGAATAATTAGATTTCAAATACAGATTTGATTTGAGTCAACGCAAAATCAATTTCTTCTTTTGTCGTGTAACGCGAGAAAGAAAAACGCACATTTGGTCGACTAGTATCTGCTTTAATTCCTTCCAAGACATGTGAACCTTTTGTAGCACCGGAAGTGCATGCACTTCCACCGCTAACAGCTACACCTTTTAAATCGAGTGTAAATAGCAAAATACCTGATTTATCTGTTCTTGGAAAACTTACGTTCAACACGGTGTAAAGTGATTTTTCAGGATTTGTTTCTCCATGAAAATACACATCGTTAAAAAGCTTATTTAGTTCATCAATCATATAGGATTTCAGTGATTGAACATGTTCTTGATGCCCTTTTACATCTTCATAGGCTAATTCCACTGCTTTGGCAAGACCTACAATTCCGTGCACATTTTCCGTTCCACCGCGTAATCCGCGTTCTTGAGATCCACCGTGAATCAATACTTCACATTTGATGGATTTATTGATATATAAAAAGCCAATTCCTTTTGGTCCATGAAATTTATGGGCTGCACACGTTATGAAATCAATTCCTAATTCTTTCAAATCGAAGTCGTAATGTCCCATCGTTTGAACTGTATCTGAATGAAAATAAGCACCATAACGTTTACATAATTCACTTACTTGTTTTAGTGGAAGAAGTGTAGAAATTTCATTGTTGGCGTGCATCAACGAAACGAGTGTTTTTTCACCGCTTTGCAACAATCGCTCTAAATCTAATAGGTCAACGTTCCCTTTTTCATCTATTTTAACTAAGCTAACTTTTGCGAGTCCTGCTTTTTCAATTGCTTCAGCTGTATGTCCAACAGCATGATGTTCTATTGATGAAGTAATAATTTGTTTGACCCCCATTTGATGAACGGATGAATAAAGCGCCATATTATCAGCCTCTGTGCCACCAGAGGTAAAAATAATTTCGGAAGGTTGGCAATTTAAAATTTTGGCAACAGTTCGGCGTGATGTTTCGATAAGTGCTTTGGTTTGACGCCCATAAAAGTGAGTAGAGGAAGGATTCCCAAAACCATCTTTTAATACTGGAATCATTGCATCAATAACTTCAGGAGCAATTGGCGTTGTCGCCGCATTATCGAGATAAACACGCATAAAAATATTTTTCACGAAGATAAGAATTTGTCTTTGAAAAAGGAGCCTAAATGAAGGGCTATTCTTGAAGACTTATTCTTGATCAAAGATGGTTTTCAATGTTCTCAAATCTAGGACTGTCAATTTCTACATTTAAAGTTGTAAGAATTTCGTCTGGAATTATAAAAAAAATCGAACCGAAAGCTTGATGGTTAATCGCTCTAATTTCAAGTTTGATTGTAGTTAGTGTTAGGAGAAGGGCTACACATTTCGCACATAAATCAGTTTAAAACGCTTATTTCCTTGGTCACGCTGTTCAATTTCAAATTGACTTAACGATGAAAACAACGGTGTCAATTTTTCAAATCCAAAATTACGTGAATCGAAATTCGGTTGTTTCTTAAGAATTAAAGAACCAACATCACCAAGAAAAGCCCATCCATCTTCATCTGCAGCATCTGCGACAGTGTTTTTAAGAAGGCGAAGTACTTCAGGTGTTAATTTATCGACATTCGTTTTATTTGTCTTGCCATTTCCGATTGCCTTGTTTTCTTCAGGATCAAGGATTTCTAAATAGATGAATTTATCACAAGCCACAATAAATGGACTCGGTGTTTTCTTTTCTCCGATACCATAAACTTGTAAACCTGCTTCTCTTAGGCGAGTAGCTAGTTTTGTGAAATCTGAATCGGATGAAACCAAACAAAATCCATCTACTTTATCAGAGTATAAAATGTCCATTGCATCAATAATCATTGCTGAATCTGTCGCATTTTTACCTGTTGTATATCCGTATTGTTGGATGGGGTTGATCGCATTTTCAAGTAAAATATTCTTCCATTTCGAAAGATGTGGCTTTGTCCAATCACCGTAAATTCGCTTGATGGTAGGAGTGCCATATTTTGTTATTTCCTCCATCATTTCTTTGATGTAACGCGAAGGTATATTGTCGCCATCAATTAAAACGGCCAGTTTTGTATCCTTAATCATAATTATTAAAGTTACAGATAAATATTGGATAGTACTAATCGAATTTTAGTGCAAAAAAAACACGCTCATAAGGAGCGTGTTTTTTTGAGTCAAAATTTTATAAGGATAAGACTTTAAATTCTGTTCGTCGATTTAATTGACGTCCAGCATCTGTCTCATTTGTTGAGATTGGTTTTGTTTCGCCGTATCCAGCAGATTTTAATCGATCGGCTGTAATTCCTGCTTTTACCAAATAGTCAACAACAGCTTTTGCTCTATTTTCAGATAGTTTTTGGTTGTATTCATCAGCTCCTTTCGAATCCGTGTGTCCACCTAATTCTATTTTAAGTGATGGCACATCGGTCATCAATTTAATCAAACGATTTAACTCAGCAGTTGATTCTGGACGTAAGGTAGCTTTATCGAAATCAAAGAAAATGTTCTTCAAAACGATGGTTCCACCAACTGCTAGTTTTTTCAACTCCACATCTTTCTCAACTTCTTGGAAAGCTGCTGTTTTCGGGATGTCGAAATTTTCTGAATGGAATAAATACCCATCTTTCTTAACGGCAATTCCGTAGTTTTTACCCGCAGGAAGAGAAACCAAATACTTCCCTGTTGATGAATTTGATTTAAATGTTGCAATAACTTTATTGGCAGAGTTGTCAACGATTTCAATTTCAGCACTTAAAAATTCTTTTGAAATTGCATCAGTAATAACACCTCTCAACAAGGTAAGTTGTGCTTCTCTCACTTCAACTTCAGCTGCAATAACTGTTTCTTCGACAGGCTTCGCAGCACTTGCAATTAAGTTATCTTCGTTATTCAAAATCATTTGTTTTTCTGGACCAAGGAAAGTGATAATGTATAAATCTCTTAATCCAAGACTTTTTGAATCGAACGAAGTATAGTATCCATGACGACCATTCGCTGAAATAACGAAGAATACATCATCATCAGGTGTGTTTACAGGATAACCAATATTCTCTGGCTTGCTCCATGTTTTCGTATCCTGATTGAAGATAGATTTAAAAATATCGAATCCACCCATCGAATTGTGTCCTTGCGAGCTAAAGTAAATTGTTTTCCCATCTGGGTGCATATAAATGCCTTCTTCGCTATATTTCGTATTGATAGTAGCTCCTAAGTTTATTGCTTCACCCCATTTTCCTTTATCATCTTTATATGATACATAAATATCGTGATCACCTAATCCATCTGGACGGTCTGAAACGAAATAAATGGCATTACCGTCAGGAGAATAACAACCCGTTGGTTCATGGTATTTTGTGTTGATGTTTTTATTAAATGGTTCTGGTTTACTCCATTCTTTTCCTTCTAACACGGATTCAAATAAATCACCACCGTTATCTTTTCCTAAATAAATAATGAATTTCTGTCCATCAGCTGAAACACCTGAATTCGCATCGTGATTGTCGCTATTTACTGGTTTTGGTAAGTTCGTTCCTTTTGACCAAGTACCGTCTGCCTGACGCTCACTGATATAAATATCCTCAAACTGTTCATTGAGATAGGGGTCGATTTTATCGCCCGTAGAACCTGGACGACGCGAAGTATAGAATAATACAGATTCATCTGCAGAAATCACTGCTCCATAGTCATTGTAGATAGAGTTGATATTAGGTCCCAAGTTATCAATGAAAACACGAATTGGCGTTTTCACTAAATCACGGCCATTGTAGCATTGCTTAATGCGCATTGTCGTCTCTTCCCCGATTTTTGGATCTTGATTACTCATTGCAGTTTTTTGAAATTTACTATACGCTGCAATTGCTTGGTCCCAGCTCAAATTCAAGTGATAGGATTTTCCCAGATAATACTGAATTGTTGGATCAATATTCGGATTCAACTGAAGCGCTTTTTCTAGAAAGGGTTGTGCCTTCAATTTATACATTGAGGCTAAGTAGCATTGACCTAGTTTATAGTTTAAGTCTGCATTGTTTGGATTGAAGTTTTGTGCTTTTTCGTAGTGAACAATTGCATCTTTGTAAAATACAGGTCCCTTTTCAAAAATTTCATTTCCTACAGCTAAATTTTCTTTAGCAGCTTTTAAACCATCCTTGTTTTCCTTAAAATTATCTTTATCAAACTCAACATTTTGAGCAAAGTTGACAAATGATAGTGTCAACATAAAGAAGAGGATGCTAACTATTTTTAGATTTTTCATTTTATATTTAATTTGGCTGATCAATAACAAATACTTATGGCACTTTTCGCAGATTCAACACCTAGTTCGGCCGCTTTTTTCCAATCTTCACATGCTCCTGCGTCATCACGAACAATTTCTTTCGCATTTGCACGATTGAAATAGGCATAACCATAATTTGGGTTGAGCTCAATAGCTTTGTTACAATCCTCAATTGCACCTTTGTAATCTTTTAATTTGAATTTTGCGCTCGCTCTGTTGTTATAAGCATAAGCGTATTTTGGATCCAATTGAATTGCTGAATTGAAATCACTAATAGCGCCTTGGTAATCAGCTGCATCATATTTCGCACTACCGCGATTGTTGTAAGCCAAGGTATATTTAGCATCAAGATTGATTGCTTTTGTATAATCAGAAATGGCTTCTTTAAATTCACCATTTTTTCTACGAGCACTTCCTAAGTTGTTATGCGCAAACGCAAGTGTTTTGTCAGCCATAACAGCCATTTTATAATCTTCGATTGCACCTTTGATATCGCCTAATTGACGTTTCGCACTGCCACGATCATTGTATGCGTATGCATAACTTTTATTGTTTTCAATCGCTTTTGTGAAATCGTTTATAGCGCTTTCAAAGTCCTTTTGATTAAATTTCATGACACCGCGATAATAATATGCCTGCGCATATTGTGGTTTCACTTCGATTGTTTTTCCATAATCTGCTAAAGCACCATCTAAATCATTTGAAAGTTCTTTTGAACGTGCTCGGGTGAAATAACTGTCAGGATTTTGATTGATTGCGACTGAACTATCGAAGTCTTTAATCGCTTGGTCAAATTGTTTCAATTCAAAATAACTGATTCCTCGATTGTAAAAAGCTTTTTCAAATCCAACTTTCTTTGAAATGGCTTCTGTGAAGGATTTGATAGCCTCATTGAATTGTTTGTTTTTGAATTGCTCAATACCAGAATTGTAAAGTTTGTCGGCAATTTCATTGTCTGTCTCCAGAATTATTGCCTTTACCACAGGCTGATCCTGGGCAATTGATTGATTAGTGAGTGCAGTAAACAGTATTCCGATTACCGCAGATTTAAAATAAATCATAAGGTTGATTTTTAATTGCGATATCGAATTTACAAAAACCTTTCCTAAAAATCACATTTCCTATTTCTCGAAAATAAAAAAAGCCGCAAAATGCAGCTTTTAAGTGTTTTTTTTTGGTTGGATTACATCCATTTACTTGCGAATTCATTGAATTCAGCGCGTAATTCATTGAAGTTTTTCTCAAATGAATCTACCATGTCTTTTTCGTTGGAATGATATTCCACTTTACGGTGATCTACTGCAACTGGATTAGCATTTATTTCTTCAATTAATACTTCTTCGTTTAATTTTACTAGATGTAAAATTTCATCGATATTGTTACGCTGAATGATTAATTGATTTTGGAAACGCTCAATTCCAACTAACACTTCATTCGTTGTGTTTTTTGAAGCTAATTCTTCAAGGCGACCCGTTAAAATTTTAATTTCATCTTTATAGAATGACAATTTGCTTGTCCATTCTTTATTTTCTTCATGCTGTGTGTAAATTGTTCCTTGCGCTTCCATTTTTCTATAATTTTAAATATCCAACATATACTACAAAGATGAATTTCATGAAGGTATTTAAATATGATTTTGGTCATGCTTCCAGGTGACTTTTATTAGTTCAAAGTGTTTTTTATTTGACTTTTTCTTTTTCGTATCCTAATTCATTCGCTTTTTTAAGAATACTTTTTTGAACAGAAGTTCCAAAGTCATCTGCAATTCCAGCTTCGGTATTTTTCTTGCGCTCCTCGTCAATGTAATTCTGACGTTCTACGGCTAATTCATTAATTTTCTTTTGGTATGCTTGACGCTCAGAATCCTTTTGCTCAATTAATTTTTTCTTCTCTTCGTCTGTTTTACCTTTAAATTCTTCGGGTAATTCATCCTCTTTCAGTTCTTCTATTTTCTTTCCTTCAAGCTTTACGGCATCGATAAGGTCCCAAGAAGAGTTGCTATAATTATCTTTTGATTTAGCAATTGAGCGCTCTGCTTTTGTGGCAATGGATTGAGATTCTGCATTATTATCTTCTGCCACTTGTGACATTTTGCGCTGTGAACCGAGCGAACCATAACCATAATATGTTCTGTTCAATGAATCGTTATAGGTGTTAATAGCGTCATCGTATGGACTTACAACATGTGCAATGGCTTTATCGGAATCAATATTAAAATAATCTCCTTTCCCCAATTTTGCACCATCGTACCAAAATTCACGCACCCCTTGGTCATAATTTCCGCAGTAAATGGTATTCACTTGAATATCTCTCAATGCAGCGGTTGCACAAACATCTTTGTAATTAATTGTACCTTGATTAAAAGGTTCGTTTCCTGCGATATAAATCATTCTCAAATCTTGAGGATGCACTGACCAATTTAATTCGCTCAGAGAAGAACTAATTACAGCACCACAATATTCGTTCCCGCCATTGGTTGTTAAACCGAATAATTTTTGGGAAATCATGTCAAGATCATTTGTTAGTTCAAGTTGTTTTCGAATGTAGTTGGATTCCGAGCTTAAACTAGAATTGCCGTAATCGTACAAAGCAATTTCAATTGTTGGAGCGGCTCCTTGATGTCGAAGGCCACTTAAGTCATTGACGATTGTCCAAATTCTTGATTTGGCTTGTTCAATTAATCCATCCATACTGTTTGAAGTATCAAACAAGATTGCCACTTGAATTTTGCGTGGGCTAGGAGGGACAATGGCTTGTGCTAAAATGTATTGTACCGAAAATAGAAGGCCAATAAAAAGTGCTGCTAATTTTTTCATACGATTGAGATTTTGAACTGTTACATTTTAATTTTGTATTGGTTCAATCAATCTTTCGTATTTATTTTTTTTCGCAGTTTTCGGGATGTGAATCATCTGCTACTCCTGAAGGACAGCAGGTCATTTCAATTTTTTTAGTTTGTTGATCAGTTATCGTAGTGCTAACTTTTGGACTGATATACGGAATATCTAAATTCATTCCTCTCAACACAATGAGCAAGCCAACGGCTGTGAGCATATATGGTATTATAACATTGATTCGTTGACGGAAGGTCGAATTGATTTTATTGGCGGCGAATCCCACGGCAATCATTGCCGGTAAAGTTCCAGCGCCAAATGCCAACATTGCTAGTGCACTTTGTCCAGGACTACCAGCTATTAGAGCGTTCATTAATCCTACATATACCATTCCACAAGGTAAAAGTCCGTTTAATGCTCCTAAAAATACATTTTTGAATGGCAGGTTACTAGAGATGACTTTCCCTAGGTTTTTACTTACAAAGGAATTTAACCCAAACATTGGGAAAGTTGAATCGAAAATTTTACCGATATACTTTCGCCATGCATAGATGATAAGAAATACTCCTGTAATGATGCTCATTATTTGCAGAGCACCAAGTGTTTCAGCAGTTATACCAATTGCTCCAACGATAATGCCTAATTGCACATAAATCAATATTCTTCCGATGTTGTATTGTAGGATTCCAGAAAGAATTGTCAGATTGTTTTTGCGATTGACTGGAATTGCCATGGCGATGGGTCCGCACATACCAATACAGTGCAAATTGGCAGTTAAGCCAATTATAAAACCATATAGAATGAACGAATGCATCTTAAATAAGGATTGTTTGTTTTTGCATGTATTCAGTGCCCTTTACTTGATAGCGAATTTCAATATTGTAGTGACCTTTGACAAGCTTCGTTTTATCAATTAAATAGGACTTTGTATTATTTATATTGAATATTTGATCCAAATCTTTATTGTCTGGACGCTTCAATTCAATTTCAAGATTCTCACAATTTAACGCTGTTGGAACGACCACAGAAACATGATTTTCCATGGATGTAACAACAACTTTTTCTTTGAGTTCATTTGATTTGTTCAGTGCTGTTATTTCTGACTGATAATTAATCTCACGTTGATAATAATCTTCGCTTTCCAAATCAACACTGTGACTCATTAAACTGATAACCAATACTAATATAAAAGTCATGAATAAACTCATTCCGATAACGATTCCCTTTCCCCAATTCATAATTTAAATTTTATAGTTTACAATGAAGGACCAAGAAATTTCGTTTTGACAACATCAATTTCTTTTCCATTTCCTAGAATTTGAATATGCAGAATTTTCTTCCCATTGTCAATTTCATTTAACGGAAGTTTAACGATGAATCGTTCTTTTAGTGCTCCTTCTTTTTTCAAAATCATTTTTTTGACAACTGTTTCAATTTCACCCTCACCCGAACCAATTTTCAATTTAACAGAATAGTTCATTTGGGTCTTATTGATCAAATTGATTTCAAAGATGTTGCTAACACGACCGTCATCCGTCATTTGGAAGGTTGTACCGCGCTGTCTAACAATTCGCGTTTCAAAATCTTTTCGTGTTGCAAGCAAAAAGAGCAAAACAATCATCATCCCAACAAGCAGAGCGGTATATGCTTTAACTCGTTTCGTCCATTCAAATTTCGTTCGGTTTATGATTCCGTTTTCTGAAACGAAGCGAATTAAGCCTTTTTCTTGTCCAACAGAATCCATAATTGTATCACATGCATCAATACATGCGGTGCAATTGATACATTCTAATTGAGTTCCATTGCGAATATCGATTCCGGTTGGACATACATATACACATTGCATACAATCAATACAATCTCCCTTCCCAGCTTCTTTTCGATCTTCTCCTTTTTTGAATTTCGCACGCGTTTCCCCTCTGTGATGATCATAGGCAACTGCCATTGAATTTGGATCTAAAAGCACGCCTTGTAATCTGCCATAAGGACAAATAGTTGTGCAGACTTGTTCTCTTAAACGTGCAAATACACCGTAAAATACAGTTGTAAAAACGGCAATGGAAATTAATCCACCTAAATGTTTGCCTACAGGATCTGTTTGGATATTGATTAATTGGTCTGATCCAATAATGTATGCAAGGAAAGTGTTGGCAATTAAAAAAGAAATAATCCAAAAGATGATATGTTTGATCACCCTTTTGGAGATTTTTTCCCGATTCCAAGGCATTGAATCGAGTTTCTTTTGGTACGTCCAGTCACCTTCTATTAAGTATTCAATTCGTCTGAATAGCATTTCCATGAAAATGGTTTGGGGACAAACCCAGCCACAAAAAATTCTTCCATAAATGATGGTGAATAAAATAACGAAAACAACTGAAACAATCAAAGTAACAGCAAACAAGAACATGTCCTGTGGCCAAAATACTTTTCCGAAAAGAATAAACTTTGGTTCAAGTACATTGAATAGCAATAATTGATGTCCACCTAATTTAATATGAGGAGCGGCGAATAGAAAGGCTAAGAGAAAATAACTAACTAGTTTTCTTTTATTGTAAAACTTTCCTTTCGGTTTTTTAGAGAATATCCAAATACGTTTTCCATCTTCATTTACTGTGGCTATTCGGTCTCTAAAAGCTTCTTCCTCTTCTATATTGTAATCCATTTTGCGTGCATTGTTGTATAGAATAAAAGTCGCGAGTTATTGTGACTTTTACTGTAACATTGGTTACTTTTTGAACTCTTTTCCTTGTGGTTCTTTTCCTTTTGTATATGGCAAGGAAAGTACAAAGGAGGCCACTTGTTGTATCTGAATTGGATTCAATTTGGAAGCATGTTCAGGCATACCATTTGCGTTTCCAAGCTTGACTAATTTAAAGATGTCTTTCACATCAGGAGAGTAGATCCAGAAGTCGTCTGTTAAGTTCGGACCAATGTTTCCTTCTCCTTTCGGATTATGACAAGCGATGCAGTTGATTTCGAATAATGCTTTACCTGCAGATATGTCAGATTTTTCTGTCATCACGGTTGCACTTGTTTCATCGACGTTCATCGCCATTTTTGACAAATAAGCATCCACTTCTTTTTTCGCTTCAGCGACACTTCTGTTATATTCTTGTGTTTGTAAATCTGCTGTTCCAAGAATGTGGTAATTGAAGATGTATATAACTGCGAAGATAATCGTAGCATAGAATCCCCATACCCACCAAGGTGGAAGGTTGTTGTCCAATTCGCGGATTCCATCGTATTCGTGCTGCATCAAGATTGTTTGCTCTTCTTCAATTGGAACCACATCCGTTAAGATTTTGTTCAATTTCTTTAATGCTGGAGCTACTTCTTCAACAGTTGTTTTTGCTTTTTCAGGTCGCGCCATTACTAAGAAGTCTTTGAACATTCTTCTCAAGTATAGAAGTACACTTATCAAGATTAAATCTACGGCAACCATTGCATACAAATCGCTGTTTTCAACTTTCAACCATGGCATTCCTTCTACTGCTTCACCGGGACCCATGTAAGAAAACGCGTGCACATCATTTACTGAGAACAAAGAAAACACACCAACTAATGCGATAATTGTTGGAAGAATTGCTTTACCTTTTTCTTCATTTTCAGCTAATTTTTTCTTGAAGTAATCGGAACGAATAAGTGTATTAATGGAAGATGACATAACAATTATTCCCAAAAGAAGTACGATTATACTTGTCAGAAGCCAGTAAAACAAGGTAAGATTCTCTTTGTAATTTGGAACAATTGTCGGAGTTAAAGCACCTGCTGTTGTCGAATCGCCAACTACAGGAGTAGGTGGAGTATATGTATCAACATAGTTTAGAATTGCATCGATTTCCTCATTTGTTACTGCTTGAGGTGTCATTGCGGATGCGCTGAAATTTTGAACTTCCATGGCAACTTTACTTTTCCCTGTTGCAATTAAGTTTTGAGAGTTTTTTACCCATTCGTAAAGCATTTCACCTTCGCCTGCATCCGTCCATTTTTGCTTTGCCCCTTTTAATATTGGACCTGTAGAGTTTTTATCAACGATATGGCAAGTATTACATTTTGCCTTGAACAATTGTGCGCCATCCTGAGCATTCAGCAAAGTCGTGCTCAAAAGGATCATCAGGGTGAACAATTTATTTTTGAAATGTCTTTTCATGACTTGAAAATTGATTTGTCAATTATTGAATTAATTCATCTTTTAAGCTAGTCGCATCGTTAAGTGGCAAGTCACTTAATTCAGTGATTTCAGTTTTACTCATTCTTGCAACTCTTACAATAACGAGTACAAAGAATAGTACAAAAATCAGTAGCGATAAAATAGGGTAGATCGCAACGCCATCAATACCTGTTAAGTTGTGTGTGATAAATCGTAACATACCTATTATTTTTTAACAGTTTTTAATTGCGGATTTGCCTTGATATCCATACCTAAACGCTGTAGATATGCAATCATCGCTATAACTTCTTTCTTCTTAAGCTTGTTGATTTCTTGCTCTTTGTTCAATGTTTTCAATACTTCTTTCGGAAGATTGTTTACAACATCTGTCGCAATTACCAATGCTTGAGATTCAAGGTCTTTTAAGGCTAACTTGTCATATCCTTTTTTATATGGTACACCAAGTGTTTGCATCGCTCTAATTTTCTTCTCAAGTAAAGACACATCCAAGTCGTTCTCTTTCATCCAAACATACGCTGGCATGATAGATCCAGGAGAAACTTCTTTTGGTTTAATCATGTGTTGGTAGTGCCAAAAATTACTTCTTAATCCACCCTCACGCGCTAAATCTGGACCAGTTCGTTTAGAACCCCATTGGAAAGGGTGGTCATAAACAAATTCACCTGATTTAGAGTAACCGCCACTTTCAGGACTTGGAGCGTAACGTGCAACTTCAAATCGCAATGGACGAACCATTTGTGAGTGACAGTTATAACAGCCTTCTTTGATGTATAAATCACGTCCTTCTAATTCTAATGGAGTGTATGGTTTAACACTTGATATGGTTGGTACATTGCTCTTAACAATCATCGTTGGAATGATTTCAACTAAACCACCAATCGCAACAACCACAATTGCTAATACCATGAAGCGGATTGGCTTGCGCTCAATTGCTCTGTGCCAATATTCGCCTTTAGTAGCAACTTTCATATCTTTTGTAACAGTAGCTTCTGCTTCTTCATTAGCTAAGAAGTTTCCACTTTTCGCTGTTTTAATCAAGTTGTAAAACATCATTACCGCACCTACGATAAATAGTAATCCACCTAAAGAACGTAAGATGTAGTATGGATGCAATTCAGTTACTGTTTTCAAGAAATCAGCATTTGCTAAAGTTCCATCTGCATTGAAATCTCTCCACATTAATCCTTGCATGAATCCAGCGATATACATTGGAACTGCATATAAAATAATACCTAAAGTTGCAATCCAGAAATGTTGGTTTGCCATTTTCTTAGAGTATAATTCAACTCGGAACATTCTAGGGAATAACCAATAAAGCATACCGAATGTGAACATACCATTCCAACCTAAACCACCTACGTGAACGTGAGCAATTGTCCAGTCAGTAAAGTGAGAAATCATGTTGACATTTTTCAATGAAAGCAATGGACCTTCGAACGTAGCCATACCATAACATGTTAAAGCAACTACCATGAATTTCAACATTACATCATCTCTTACTCTGTCCCAAGCTCCTCTCAATGTTAATAATCCATTCAACATTCCACCCCAAGATGGAGCAATAAGCATTACTGAGAAGACAACACCTAAACTTTGCGCCCAATCAGGCAGGGATGTATATAAAAGGTGATGAGGTCCAGCCCAGATATAGATAAAAATCAATGCCCAAAAGTGAATAATTGATAAACGGTATGAATAAACAGGTCGTTGTGCAGCTTTCGGAACGAAGTAATACATCAAACCTAAATAAGGTGTTGTTAAGAAGAATGCAACTGCATTGTGTCCGTACCACCACTGAACCAGTGCATCTTGAACACCGGCGTACCAGGAATAACTTTTAAAGAATGAAACGGGAAGTTCAAATGAGTTGAAAATATGTAAAATTGCAACAGTTACGAAGGTGGCAATAAAGAACCAAATCGCAACATATAAGTGCTTTACACGACGAACTAAGATAGTTGCAAACATGTTCCAGCCCCAAACCACCCAGATACCTGCAATTAAAATGTCAATCCACCATTCAAGTTCTGCATATTCTTTTCCTGAGGTTATCCCAAATGGTAAGGTAGCAACAGCACACACAATAATGAACTGCCATCCCCAGAAATTAATGTAACTTAATTTGTCACTCCACATTCTTGTTTTCAACAAACGCTGCAGTGAATAATAAACACCTGTGAAGATTCCATTACCTACAAAAGCAAAAATCACAGCGTTAGTGTGTAATGGTCGCAGTCGACCGAATGACAAGAAACTAAACCCCAGGTAATCATTGAAAAATTCTGGGAAAGCAAGTTGAAGGGCTACGATGAGTCCTACCAACATACCTGTGATACCCCAGATAATTGTCGCGTAAGCGAAATATTTTACGATCTTATTATCGTAACTAAACTTCTGTATTTCCATCTGTTTTTTGTTTGTTTATTTTTATTGATTCGTCTTCATAAAGAATGCGAACTGAAGGTGTATAATCGTCGTCGAACTGCCCTGATTTCGTAGCCCAAAAGAAAGACACTAAGAAGAACAAAGCGATGATTAAACTGACAATTAACATTAGATATATCATTCCCATGCAACAAAAATCTTCAAAATGTTAGCGTTAAAGAATGACAGCTATTATTAAAAAAACTGATTTAAATCATATTTTCCTTTTAACAGAAGTTAATAAATTGATTTTCAATTGATTTATTTTTTTCCTTGGATTAAAAAGGTGCTCAAAATCACTACAGTTATTGAAGAAATGGGCATGAGTATTGCCGCAACTAAAGGACTCAAATTGCCAGAAATAGCGAAACTTAATCCAATGATATTATAGGTTAATGAAAAAATCAAACAAACTAGAAGAACTGTTTTGGAATAATTTGAAATAGATAATAATTGGTCTAAAATTGAAAGTTTTGATGCTTCAATTATGGCGTCTGAAGAAGGTGTAAATCGAAATACATCTTCCGAAACAGCAATTCCTACATCGGCTTTTCCGAGTGCTCCAGCATCATTTAAGCCATCGCCTACCATTAACACTTTTTTTCCTTCAAGGCTCAAATTGGTAATATAATTTAACTTGTCGGCTGGGGATTGCTCAAATAGAATAACACTTTCATGGGGGAAAATTGATTTTAACAATGTCAAATCCTTGTCTTTATCGCCTGAAAGAACATGTAACTTGTAATTCGATAATCTATTCATGAGTTCAGGAATTCCAATTCTCAATTCTGACGAGAAAACAAATCTTCCTTTTTTGTTACCAACAGTAAAATAACTTGCGGTTTCTGTGCTGTCTTTATTGACAATATTGCAATAGCTAGGACTCCCCAAATTCACATCTAAACCATTTATACTTCCAGAAATACCTTTTCCTTGACTTTCTTGAAAGTTTTCAATTTCATCTTTAGAGGCAACTCCTTGTGATCTTAAATAATTTACGATACCTCGAGATAATGGATGAGTAGAAGAATTGCATAATGCGTATAGCGCATTTTTTTCTTCAAACTGAAGCTCGTCCCCAATTAATTCTACTTTATCTGTGCTTCCTGAAGTTAGCGTTCCTGTTTTATCAAAAACTATATCTGTAATTGAATTCATTCGTTCAATCACATTCGTGTTTTTTAAATACAATCCTCTTCTTCCAAGCAGTCGCATAATATTGCCAAATGTAAAAGGAGCGGATAAAGCCAGTGCGCATGGACAAGCAACAATCAAAATGGCAACAACTATTCGCGTTATCTGAGTCGGGTCGATAAAAAACCAGCCAATGGATGCTCCAAGTGCAATTAGAAAAATGGCAATTAGAAAGTAATAAGAGAGTTGATTTTGATAGATAAATCCAGAAGTAGTTTCTTTTTCAGATTTAATTTCATTCCAAAGTCTGGTTAAATGACTTCTATTACTTTCATGTTGTACTTTCAGTGTTATTCGTTGACCTAGTAGTTTTCCGCCTGCATAGATGAATTCACCTTTTCTTTTTAAAACAGGAACGGATTCACCAGTTACAAATGAATAGTCAATTTTTGCCTCCTCAGATACAAGAATCGAATCACTCGGTAATACTTCCTCGTTTCGGAGTAAAATCAAATCATCTACCTTTAATGCTTCAATTTCAACTATTTCCTCCTCATTATTTGTTAAGCGTGTAATGGCCAACGGGAAATAGGAAGTATAATCCCTTTCAAAAGATAGCATTTTGTAGGTTTTATTTTGAAACCATTTTCCAATTAACAAAAAGAAAATAAAACCAGCAAAGGAGTCCATGTATCCTGGTCCTTCTCCAGCTAAGATGCTATAGGCACTTTGCACGTATAATGCAATGATCCCGATAGTTATCGGTACATCAAGATTTAAACTTTTGAATTTTAACGCTTTGTAAGCTGAGACAAAATATTCGCGTGCAGAATAGATAAGCACTGGAATTGAAACTGCGAGTGATAAATAGGCCGTAAAATTTCTAAATTCTGGGTTGTCATTTTCAACACCTAAGTATTCTGGAAAACTCCAAAGCATGATACTGCCAAAAGCAAATCCAGCAACACCTAATTTATATAAATACTGTTTGTCTATACTTTTTTCATTTTGTACGCGATTTCCAAAATTTGGAGCGTAACCAATTTTATCCAAGAACAGAGCTAATCCTGATAGGGAAATTTTAGTTGGGTCGAATTGAATTGATGCTTCACGTTTAGCAAAATTTAATTGACAGCTTTGGATGGCAGGTTCAATTTTTGGACTGTTTTCTAATAAATAGATACAAGAGGAGCAATGTATTGCGGGCAGATATAAATTGACTCGAACTGTTGATTCATCTTCAAATTCAATTGTTTTTGCTCGAATCGCTTCGACATCCAAGAAAGCATATTTATGCAAATTACTTTCGGAGGGTTTTACCCCAGCATTTTTTTCAATCTGATAAAAGTTGCCGAGATTGTTATCACGCAACAATTGGTATACACTCTTACATCCATTACAGCAAAACTCATGCGTATCAAAAACAATTGGTTTTCCAATTATATCATCACTGCAATGGTAACATTTTTCCTCGCTCATATGGTCTGTGAAAACATTCTATCTGTTGAAATTCCTGTTGCTAAATTTTGATCGAAGGCCATACAACAGTTACGTACGAACGGAATTCCTTTTTCACTTACTTTGATTGTGTTACCATGAATTTCTACAAGTTGATCTTTGAGCATTTCGCTCAGTCTACTCTTAATTATTTCGTGTTCATCTTTGTATATTGAATCTTGATTGAATCTTGTTTCAAAGTGACACATTAAGTCTAATATATACGTTCTGATTTCAAGATCTAGATCGCTTAAAAGATGACCTTTGAATACAGGTATTTTTCCTTCGTTCACTTGTTGCGTGTATCCTTCAACCGATTTATCATTTTGTGCAAATCCAAACCATGAATCGGAAATAGATGACATCCCAAGTCCAATCATTGTATGCGTACTTTTAGTGGTGTACCCCATAAAATTACGGTGCAATTTCTTGCGATTAAAAGCCAGTGCTAAATCATCATGCGCTTTTGCGAAATGATCCATTCCAACTTCTAAATAACCATCGTCTTCCAGCATTGATTTTGCTGTTTCGTATAATTCTCTTTTTTGTTCACTTTGTGGCAAGTCAGATTCATCATAGCCTCTTTGACCATTTCCTTTAATCCATGGTACATGGGCATAACTATAAAGTGAAATTCTGTCAGGTTGTAATTCTAAAGTTCTTTCAACAGTATGAATAATATCCGCTAATTGTTGTTTGGGTAAGCCAAAGACTAAATCATGACTGATGGAAGAATAGCCGATCGATTTTGCTTCATCATGCACTTTTTTAACCGTCGAAAAAGGTTGAATGCGGTGAATAGCTTTTTGTACGGTAGGATTGTAATCTTGGACACCTAGACTCAATCTTCTAAATCCAAAATTATATAATTTAATGAGATGTTCAGAAGTGGTATTATTAGGGTGGGCTTCGAAACTTAATTCAACGTCCGCAGGATTAACAGCTTTCGTTTGAAACAAATTTTTAAGTAAATGAATTAAACTATCTGCCTCGAAAAAAGTTGGAGTTCCACCACCAAAATGTATTTCTTTAATGGTCGGTGAATAGGGTAGAGCCGTAAGGTATAATTTCCATTCTTTAATTAGCGTTTCAATATATGGCTCCTCAACCGAGTGATTCTTTGTAATTCTTTTATGACAACCGCAGAATGTGCACAAGCTTTCACAAAAAGGTAAATGAATGTATAAACTTATATCTGGTGATTTAAAAACATCATAATTTTTTTGAAGAGAACCTATCCAATCAGTAGCTGTCAAAGGTTCATTTTTCCAAAAAGGGACGGTTGGGTAAGAGGTATATCTTGGCCCAGGTATGTTGTATTTTCGAATTAATTCGATATCCATTTTTAATTATTAGGTTGGGTAAAATTAAGTTACGGATAAAAATAAAAAAATGACATACATCATCTTTCGTTTTTAAATCGATTTATTTCTAACTTTACAACTAGAAAACCATTTTTTATGTTGGATAAATCACACAAGCATGTAAGTTGTGCAACGTGTCAAGCTCGAAAGAAATCGCTGTTTTCGGCGAATTTTGATGAAAACCTGAGTCATTTGGAAGAACATAAATCTTGTTCATATTTCAAAAAAAATCAACCCTTATTTATTGAAGGTAGTTTTCCAAGAGGTGTATATTGTTTGAACCAAGGAAAAGTCAAGGTTTTTGCAAGGGGAGACGAAGGGAAGGAGCAGATTATTCATATTGCGAAAGAAGGAGAAATTATTGGCTTTAGAGCCATGTTTAGTGGAGATATGTATAAAGTATCCGCAACTGCGCTTGAAGATGCAAATATCTGCTTTATTTCAAAAGATGATTTTTTGGATATGATTGATACCAATCCAACATTGCGAAATGGAATCATGCGCGAGCTATCGAAAGAACTTGGAGATAGAGCAGTATTTATTACAAATATGGCTCAAAAATCAGTTCGTGAACGTTTAGCTGCTGCCTTAATCATTTTGGATGATGTTTATAGCGGTGAACAAATTAATTTGACTCGTGAAGATTTGGCCAACTTTGTTGGTACAGCAACAGAAACATTGATCCGACTTTTAAAGGATTTAAAAGAAGAGGGTGTGATTGATATACACACCCGTAAATTGGAAATTATCGATAAAGATAAATTGATGAAAATAGCTGGGGGACGCTAATTCTCGTTCCTTACCATTTTGCATCTGGATATTTGTTTGGTAAAAATTGCATTTCCGCTAGAATATGCCCTAAATACTCGCTATGTTTCCCTTCTTTTCCGCCATAAACTTGACTATCGTTTAGTGGAGGGTATTTGAGAGTAGCCATAATATAGATTTCACGGATTTTTTGATTCCAAGCTGTTTCAACTTTACTTAAATCCGCGCCAAATCCCTTGTTTTGCATAAAAATATCTGCATCTGTTTCTTTGAAAAATTCTTTGGCGAATTTCCATAAAGAATCAAGGGCAGTTTGCACTTTAACATGTGCTTCTTCTGTTCCATCACCCAAGCGCACCATCCATTCTGAACTTCTTCTTAAGTGATATGTTACTTCTTTGATTGATTTGTATGCTAACGCTGATAAAAATGGATCCTTACTTTTTGTCAATTCACTGAAAAATGCAACATGATAAGCATCAGTTAAAAATTGACGAACAACGATATAAGCAAAGTCCTTATTTGGTTGTTCAACCAGTAATGTGTTGTAGAACTCGTTTTCTGGTCTGCGATATGCAAGATCATCGCCACTTAAGCCTTTACCTTGAATAATTGCTGCTTGTTCCAAGGTCGCTTCTGCAATACCTATTAAATCCAAGGCCACATTCGTGTTTGCTAAATCTTCTTCAAGAAATGGAGCACGACTGCAATATTCACTCAAGCGATGACTTAGTATAAGCGCATTATCGGCTATTTGCAAGTAGTATTTTAATTTAAGATCCATTTTCTTACATATTTGTTACTCCTTCTGGGACGTTGTAAAAAGTTGGGTGTCGGTATATTTTGACATCAGCAGGTTCGAAAAAGTATTCTGCTTCATTTTCGGTCACAGCTACAATTTCAGAACTTGGAATTAACCATAATCCTGTTCCTTCCCCACGACGAGTATAGGTGTCACGTGCATTCTCAATGGCCATGTTTTTGTCGTATGCATGCACACTCCCAGCATGTTTAAACGCTTGACCGGGTTTGCTTTGGATAAATACTTCCCAAAGTTGACCTTGATTGTCTCTTGTTTCCATAGAAAAGTTTTTAATTGATTTCTAAAATAGTATAAGATTTATCTGTGAAGTTGAAACTTTCACCTTTCTCTAAACCTTTCATTTCTGTATAAATGGGTGATTCAGAAGAGATACCAATAATATGAATTCCATCTAAGTCGAATGGGACGGTAGCCATCGCAACAATAAAATGAAACATTTCAGTTTTTACAAGAGCTCCTGGTTCAACTTTTGTTTTTACATCAAAATTTATTTTGTGCAACAGCTGCAGGTCATTTTCAGCTTTTTTCAGCTTTACGTTGAACAGCTGTTCTATAAACATCGATTCTGATTGATGCGATAAATCTTCAGGATCTATTGTGTCGCTTTCGTCAACATCTACCATACTGTGTGTGGTAATAATCTTTTCGTTTATTTCGTATATGACCTTTTTCTGAATTTCAATCAGTCTATCTTTTAGTGTTGATTTGTTCATATTACTGATTGTTTGTGTGTTTTATGTTATAGGCAATAGCTGATTCTCTTACCCAAGCACCTTCTTTATGAACATTGAAATGATGTTCTAATCGCTGCTGATTGCATGGGCCATTTCCTCCAACAACTTGCCAAAATTCATCCCAATTTATATCACCATGTTTAAATGTGCCATCTTCATTTCTAATCAAATTTGGATCGGGAACTTTTAAACCGATAATTTCTGCTTGAGATATGGTTTTATTAATGAATTTCTCACGCAATTGATCGTTTGATTCACGTTTAATTCGCCACTTCATCGCCAAACTAGTGCGAGGTGAATCAGTATCATGAGGACCGAACATCATTAATGCTGGCCACCACCAACGATCAATTGCATCTTGAGCCATTTTTTGTTGATCCACTGTTCCTTCCATCATTCGCCACATTATTTCGTAACCTTGACGTTGGTGAAAAGATTCTTCTTTACAAATTCGAACCATTGCTCGTGAATAGGGTCCATAAGATGTTCGTTGTAAAGAAACTTGATTGGTAATTGCAGCACCATCGACCAACCAGCCAATTGCACCTATATCTGCCCAATTCAATGTTGGGTAATTAAAAACGGATGAATATTTCGCTTTACCTTCATGCAGCCATTGTATAAATTGGTCGCGACTTACACCAAGTGTTTCAGCCGCGCTGTATAGATAAAGACCATGCCCTCCTTCATCTTGTATTTTGGCCAATAGGATTTTTTTACTTCTCAATGAAGGTGCTCGTGTAATCCAATTTCCTTCGGGTTGCATGCCAATTACTTCAGAATGGGCGTGTTGTGACATTTGTCTTATAAGATGCTTTCTATATTCATCAGGCATCCAATCCTTAGGTTCAATCTTGATTTCGGCATTAATTTTTGCTTCGAATTCTGCTAAAAGCTTTTCTTCATTTATTGTTTGAGTAAGCATAACTAAAATCCTTTTGTTCGTTTCAACTAATAAATCTGATTCAGAATAATCCAGGTTTACAATGTATTAGTTGCAAAGAAACAGCAGAGAAGCTAGTTTGGAAATGATTAAATTCAACTCAAAATATGATAAAAGTCATGATTTGAGGGTGTAAATTTAGTTTTTGATAATTCGGTATGTTTGAATACCGTTATCAGTGGAAATTACAAGTAAGTAAATTCCTTGATGCAGTTGGCTTGTATTGATTTGTGCTATTGATGAACTTAACCAGTTTTGTTGAATTAGATTATTCATGTTTTTACCAGAAATATCTATTAGATCTACTAAATCGGTCTCATTAAGTGACCCAATCTGTATAAAATCATTGAATGGGTTAGGGGAATATGAAATCACTTTTTCAGATACTTCATTTAAAGAAGCGGTATTTTTTGTCATTTTAACTAAACCGTGTGAATTCGTTCCTATCCACAAGGATTCTTCATTTCTATATAAACTTAAAATATGGTTATCAGGAAGATTTGAATTAGCAGAATTCAGATTACTCCATTGGCTTGGAGGTGTAAAGAGAATCAAACCGCTTTCTTGCGTCCCAAGTGTAAATTCATTTTGAGCATCTACTACAATTGATGTTAAACCATTTGAAATAATCGGAGAATTAAGTATTGTGTAGCTTGTCCAATTCTGGTTTCCATCTTCTGTGAAAAGACCATGAGAAGGTGAAGCAAACCATGGGAGATTTTGATTATCGAAAACGATACCAATGGAAGAATTGTCTGGAACGCCACCCTCTAATAAAGTATATTCTGTGAGCGAGGTATTGTTATAGTAAATCAATCCACCATTAATAGTACCTATGTATTTAGTATTGTCTAAACCAACAGCAATTGAAGTAATATTATTGGAGTTTAATGCTGCGTTTTCAATGGTCCATACTTGCCAGTTAGTCCCATCAAATCGTACCAAACCTTCCACCGTTCCAATCCAAATATCTCCAATTGAATCTTGGGTGATTGTGCGGATAAAATAATCAGGTAGTCCAGAATTGGTAGGAGTATAATTAATCCAATTTGTTCCATCAAATGAATAGATTCCGCTGTGAGTTGTGCCTATCCAAACAGTCCCATCGTTCATGTGGTGAATGGCTCGTATATAATTATCAGTAATGGGAGAATTCGCTGTATTATAGATTTCCCAATTCGTCCCATCAAATGCAGCTAATCCATTATCTGTTCCTAGCCAAAGTTTTTGATTTGCATCCATTGCTAAACAGCGCACCGAATTGTCAGGAATTACTGAATTGGACGTTGAATAAAACTCCCAATCATAATTTTGAGCATTCAAAAAAAAGCTTCCGCTGCAAAATAGCAACGGAAGCGTTAATACAAATCGAAGTTTCATTTTAAAATTAATCGATGATGATTTTTTGTGTGTAAGGTTTCCCTTCATAAATTACATTGAACAAGTACACTCCTTTCGACAAACTTGAAACATTAATGTCATAAGTTACTTCGCCTTGTGCTTGTTCGATTTTCTTAGAATAAACTTTTGTACCAATCAAACTAACCAATTCTAATTCAACATCAGCTTTATTGTTCGCATTGAACATAACAGAGAAGTTTCCGTTGTTTGGATTTGGCGCAATTTTCATTGAGTTTTTGAATGGAATATTCTCTCCAATTCCTAAGCATGATTCAACAACTGCTTGAACAGGCACAAGGTCACTTGGACAAGTACCATTGCTCGCAACAATCTCTAAATCATAGAAAAAGTAGTAGTAAGAAGCACCCGCTGATGCTCCAGTTATCTTCATAACATTGTCAATCATGTAAGGGTACGACGCACTATTGTTGTTACGGTACAAACCTCCAGTTGTGATGTTTTTACCAACTAATCTAAAGTTGTAACCTACAGGGACATTAAAATTAAGATTAATTCTGCTTTCACCTGCAGGAACAGTTGTGGTTACAGTTCCAAGTACATTTAATCCGCCATCAACAAGTTCAATTGTTATTGATCCTGCACCTTGAGAGTAAACTAAAGTTGATTTTATATCAATCGGAGTATAGGTATCGAAAAGTTCATATTGTTCCGATGAAACAAATCCTCCACCGCCGATTCCATTCGTGTGCGGTTCTGAAAAAATAGTATCTTGATAAGTATCTGTATTTTGAACATAATACGTTGTAGTTGTATTTAAAAGCGGTGTAGTAAAAGTACCACCTGTTCCAACTAAATTACCTTGAGCATCAAACCAGTTTAATGAACCAGTTGAAGAGGCAGCTAAGTCCATAATTCCCTCAACACAGACAGTATCTCCTGTAACAACTGGAGTATTTACTTGAACTTCATTAACGATAAAAGGTTCAGATGTGCTAGTCCCACAATAATTAGTAACTGTACACGTATAGCTTCCTGGTTGAGTTACATTAATTGTTTGTGTTGTTTCACCATTCGACCAAAGAAACGCACTACCACCCGTCGCAGAAAGTGAAACACTATTGTTTCCACAAATATTTGTTGTTCCATTTGCCCAGATTAAAGGTGCTTGTCCTGAGCCTGCAGGATTTTGCATTGTAAGGGTTACGGGAACAGCTGTAAAATTGTTGTTTTCATTTTCTTCAAGAAAATTATTGTTTTTATCTACTTCAAGAACTATGTAGTAATTTCCGTTACAAACATTTTTTGGTAAATTAATCCACATACCGTCTAAGTGCTTTCCGTAAACATCGGTCCACCCTGATGAGATACCTTGCTCTGTAGTTGAGCAATTATAATTACCTCCACCTAAGTTCCAGTTAGGAAAATCTCCATTATGCAATGTGTTTCCACCTAAATATACAGTATTGTTATCTCTACAGTGACCATCGTAGGTTGTCCCTGTATTACCGCACTGCCCATAATCCATTAAGCAAAAACCGATTTTTGCACCATCACCAAGAATTGGCCAGTTTAATGGGTTCGGATCTGCGGTTTGAACTCTCAATGTCATAACCGCCCAATCATCTACGTGGTTGTGTCCATGAGATGGGTGATAGGTCATACTACCACTCCAGAAATCGGTGTAACTCATTACGTTTCCTTCCTTTTTGTAAACGCGTTGAATTACTAATTGACGTGGATTTGGATCGCCGTTTGGACAAGTAAATGCTCCACCTGCGTTCACATTAAACACAGTGTCGGTGCCACATACAAATGCACGATTTCCATTCACATCAAGTCCTCGAACAGTGAAAGATCCATGTCCAATATTTGGAGTTGATCCAGAAACACGCAATCTTCCATCATCTGGACCTTGTCCAGCGTAATTCGTTCCTGCGTTCGTTTGTGGATACTCGATAAATCCATTGTTGCTAATCCCTTTCCATGAAGCAGTAATATCCGGAAATAAATAACAACTGTTTGAAGCATCTTCACATACACAAGAAGTTGCGTTTGTTGTTGTACATTGGGCGTTTGCGGAAATAATTCCAATTAAACACGTTGTAAATGAGAGTAATAATTTTTTCATAGTTTGCTTTAGTTTGGCATGCTAAATATACATTTTTTTCCATTAAAAAGAATTATAATGTGATAAATGTCATTTTTTTCGACTTCAATCCAATTTAACTTTGTGTATGTAACTTTTGTCACCTTAGGACGCAATTGACTCTCTTACATTTGTATTTAAATATTGAATAATGAAAAAAGGAACCAAGATTTATAGTATTCTGAACAAAAAATGTCCGCAATGTCATGAGGGAGATTTTTTTGTTTCAAGTATTTACGTTTTTAAATACATGGGAGATGTAAAAGAAAATTGCCCTCATTGTGGACTGAAATATTCAAAGGAACCGGGCTTTTTCTATGGTGCTATGTATGTAGCTTATGCATTGGGAGTTGCCACTTTCGTTACGTTATGGGTTTCTTTTAATTTATTTTTTGACAATGTTTCGATTGGATGGCAAATTGGTAGTATCGTCACTTCAATTATTATTTTGAGTCCCGCAATCTATGCTTATTCAAAAATAATTTGGTCAAACATGTTTGTGAAGTATAAGCATAATGCTAAACCTAAAGTGATTAGTTGATTTTTAATACACATCTGATTGTTGTTTAATTTTTAGTTTATTAAATGTACAATGTTTTAATAATTGTATATTTGTTTATCTATTAACATATAATTTATATACTATGAAAAAACTTTTACTTTCTGTTGGGGTTATTTTAACTTCACTTACTGCAACTTCACAATTGTTTAACGCTTCAAGTGCTGCAGATTTCGCAACTTTTGCTGCAGTTGATGCTGATGGCGATACATTTAGTTGGGGTATTTACGATTTATTGACAGCGAATGCAGGTGCTCCAGTAGGAACTTCGTTTGATGCTCAAGGTGACGTTTTGGGATCTTTTTCTTACGACAACGCAACCATGGCTGCATTAACGCCAGATAACTGGATCGTTTCTCCAGCAATTAATTTAACAGGACAAACAGTAGCAACTCTATCTTGGGGACGTGCTTCAGTAGATCCTAATTATCCTGCAGAAAACTATTCAGTTTATGTAGTTTCTGCTGCTGATCCAACGACTGTTGTAGCTGCATTAACTGCTGCAACTCCAGTTTTCACTGAAACAATTGCAACTGCTGATGTTTGGGAGTCTAAATTTGTAAATATCAATACGTTTGCTGGCCAAAACAATGTGTATGTTGCCTTTAGACACCACGCATGTACTGATGAGTTTTTATTCATTTTGGATGATATTAAAATTACTAACGTGGCTTCAATTGTTGAAAGTACAATTACAACTTCAGCATACCCGAATCCAGCAAGTGATGAATTGAACATTAAATTGAGTGCAAATGCAACCTCAGTTTCAATCATTGGTTTAGATGGAAAAGTAATTTCTACTGAGTCAGTTAATTCAAATGCTGTTACAGTTAATGTTTCTGCTTTAGTTGCAGGTGTTTATTTGTACGAAGTAGTTGCTGAAAACGGTGAAGTAGTTCGTAATACTTTCGTTAAGAAATAATTTCATTTTTTTAGAAAAGAAGGGATCAGAAATGGTCCCTTTTTTTTATGTTCTTTTTTTAATATTGTATATTTACAACCTATTCATTATTGCACTTTATAATCTAATATGAAGGAAATTTTATTAGTTACGGGTCTGCCAAGATCAGGTACCTCGTTGATGATGCAAATTCTTGATAAAGCTGGGATTGAAGTATTATCTGATGGAAAAAGAGAATCTGATATTAGTAATCCAGAAGGTTACTATGAGTTAGAGGCAGTCAAAAAAATTGTTACCAATAATTCTTTTTTAAAGGAGGCAGTAGGAAAGGCCGTAAAAATTGTTGCACCCTTACCGTTGTTTATCGATCAAACATTATCGTATAAGGTGATTTTCATGAAACGTTCCATAGATGAAGTGTTAAAATCACAAGAAATTATGCTTAACAAGGATCAACAATCTGAAAGAGAAAAATTTGCAACTATTTTTTCAAGTCATATAGATAAAACACAGCGATTTTTCACGGATAAAAAAATACCATTCATAGAAATGAATTATGCACAGTTAATTCAAAATCCGGAGGAAGAAATAGCTCGCCTAGTTGATTTTTTAGAAATAGATGCAAATAAAGAATTGATGCTGAGCGCTATTAAACCTGAACTTTATCGAAATAGAAATGAGTCAAAATAAAAATAGAATAGTTGAGATTGGTCCACAAGGATCATTAGCAGTTTTGGCGCTAGGCTCAGTAGGCTTGAAAAAATGGCGTGAAGCTGTTCGTGAAGCCCAAGAAAAAGAAGCTAAATCAAAGAAAAAAGATGGCGAAGAAACTGGCAAATAAGATTTTAGTCATCGGGTGGGATGCTGCAGAATGGTCAATAATTGAACCTTTATTGCAACAAGGTAAAATGCCTGCTTTGCAACGTTTAATGAGTGAGGGAGTTTATGGTCGTTTAAAAACATTAGATCCACCTTTGTCTCCAATGTTATGGACTAGCATTGCTACGGGTTTAAGAGCTGATAAGCATGGTGTTTGCGGTTTTGTGGAACCCATTCCAACAGGTGAAGGTTTGCGCCCAGTAACTTCAACTTCTCGCAAGGTGAAGGCAATTTGGAACATGTTTACACAAGAAAATTTAAAATCTAACGTGGTGGCTTGGTGGCCAAGTAATCCTGTTGAACAAATAAATGGTGTCATGGTTTCCAATTTATATCAAGTAGCAACGAAAGCTGCTCGAGAAGATTGGAAAATGCCAGATGGTACAATTCACCCCAAAGAAAAGGAAGAAGAAATGATGGAGTTTCGTGTGCATCCGCACGAAATTACCTTGAATATGGTGGCTCCATTTGTGCCGAATATAGTTGAAGATATTGAACTCAGAAAGGATAAACGAGTTGCTAGTGTTATCAAAATAATTGCGAATGCAGCATCCGTTCATGCAGCTTCAACTCATTTAATGGAAAAAACAGAATGGGATTTTATGGCTGTTTATCATGATGCTATTGATCACTTCTGTCACACCGCAATGCGCTATCACCCGCCTTTGCGAAAACACATCGATGAAAAGGAATTTGATAACTTTCAACATGTTGTGGAGGCAGGTTATCAATTTCATGACATGATGCTGGAGCGAACCTTAGAATTGATTGATGACCAAACAACCGTTATTTTACTTTCTGATCATGGATTCTATTCAGATCATCGAAGACCTTTACAAATACCAAAAGAACCTTCTGGTCCCGCGGCAGAGCATAGTCCGTATGGCGTAATTGTAATGAAAGGACCTGGAATTAAAAATACGGGAGAAGAAATAACGGGTGCATCTGTAATTGATATTACACCAACAATTCTTGCGCTTTCCGGCTTGCCGATTGGAAATGATATGGAAGGTAAGGCCCTTACTTACGCTTTTAGCGAAGATATTCAACCTGAATTTATTCCAAGTTGGGAGAACAGAGAAGGGTTCAGTGGTATGCATGATAAAAATGTAGTCGAAGACCCTTGGGCGGCCCAAGAAGCATTGCAACAATTAGTGGAATTGGGTTATATCGAAGCAATGGATGACAATAAACTTGAACAGGTCGCCAAAGCAAAATTGGAAAGTGATTATTATGTTGCTCGAAATATGATTGATGGCGGTCGTTTAAAAGAAGCTATTCCCATTTTCGAGCGAATATTTGCTGAATCATCTGTTATCCGATATGGCCAGCGTATGGCTTTCGCTTATTTAAGTTTAAAACGCTATGATAAAGTCGCGGAAATCATTGCTCGATTAAAAGAAATTGAAAAAGCAGATTTAGAGGATCTTAAAAAGAAAGCACAAGAAAAAAATCCTAAGGATCCATTTTTGAATAAGGAATTTGAAGAGCCTAACTATTTAGATTTCATTGAAGGATTGATGTTACTTGCATTGAACAAGCCAGGTAAAGCGCTTCCATTGTTAGAAAAAGTACAGCAAAAAAATCCAAATAGTCTAGATGTAGCCTTGAATATTGCTAAAATTCATAAGTTAAGAAAGAGCTATTCGAAAGCTGAAAAGCAATATATAAAAGCACTCGCAATTGATGAACGCAATGCCGCTGCCCATCATGGTTTAGGAATTTGTTTGCTTCGACAAAACAAATATGATATAGCCATAGATGAATTTTTGTCGGCTTTAGAATCAAATTTTTACATGCCAAGTGTTCATTATCACTTAGGCGAAGCATTATATAAAGTAGAAGATTTTTCTGAAGCAGCGGAAGCCTTTGAAGTGGCCATTCATTTGGCACCGGGAATGACAAAGGCGCATAAATGGTTATTCGAAATTTATACGGATAAATTGAATGATACTGAAAAAGCGTCCAAGCAAAAGGAGTTCTTAGATAATAATATCAAAGGTGAAATTGTAGTTGTTACTGGATTGCCTAAAACTGGTTCTTCGTTGATGATGGAAATGTTACAAGTTGGAGGTATGCCAATCTTGGTGGATGACACAGAAACTACTGATAAATCGCCGAAGAAAACAATGGAATTTGCCAAGGTCAATTTGATTCAAAAAGATATCTCTTGGATGGTTGATGCGCGTGGTAAAGCAGTGAAGATGATTGTTCAATTGCTGAATTATTTACCTCCAAACTACAATTACAAGGTAATTCAAATGAACCGTGATATATCTGAATTAATGATGTCACAGCAAGTTCACTTAGGAAAGAAAGCGACTCCTGAGACCTTGCCATTAAAATTATTTAATAATTATTTATCTCAGCTCAGCAAACTAAATACGTGGGTTGAGGCACAACCGAATGTGCAAGTATTGAAGGTGGAGTTTGATGATTTAATTGAAAATCCGATTGAACAAGCGGAGATAATCGCAGATTTTTTAGGAGAAGAACTTGATTTCAATTCTATGGCAAAGGTTATTAACCCTGAATTAGTTAAAATCAAGAAAAAATAATTTTTTTTATTTTAAAAAGAAACAATAAATTAGCGCAACCAAATCATTTTCTATATGAGTAAAAATACTACTAAAACAGAAAGAAATTCAAAGTTAGCAAAGTATTCAGCAGTTGCTGGAGCAGTTATTGCTTCAAGTGCTGTAAACGCACAAGTTCAATATACAGATGTTAACCCTGATGTTGTCATTGATAAAAATACGGCTCCATACCAATTAGATTTTAATGCAGATGCTACAGTTGACTTGACATTTGCTGTAACTTCCGCACAAGGTTCTGGAACATATATGTATGGATACGTTCCAATTTCTTATACTTATCAGATCTCTTATGCTGGTGTTTCAGCTGGAGCAGGTGCACAAGTGATGGGATTTGTTTCTGGAAGTAGTTCAACATTTGCACCTAGTGCTTTAAATTCTGGTGATTTGATTAGTAACGCAGGTATATTTGGTTCAGGCGGTGTGCTTGCTGCTGAAGGATTAATAACGGCATCAGCATTAAGTTTTACATATCCTGTCGCGCTAGGTGAGTTCCTTGGAGCAACAGATAAGTTTTTAGGAGCTAATTTTACAGTTGGACCAAATACTCACTACGGTTGGGTTCGTTTAACCGTTGCAGCTGACGCATCTACA
>JAIOZF010000109.1 GCA_021740745.1 Crocinitomicaceae bacterium
ATGGACATGAAAGGAATAAATAAGGCGAAGAATGGCAAATATTTAATCGAAGCATCCATATGATTAGGAACGCCATAAAACACAGCATTAAACCATGTGTTTAATTCAAAATGAGCGTGTTCTTGAAATGATGTTGCTTGAACAGACTCATCCATATAAATGGATAAAACCAACACAACCATCATGATAACTCCGGGAGCGACACCAAAGGTAATCATGTCGGCTAGTGAGTCCAATTGTTTGCCCATTTCACCAGAAATTTTCAGTTTTCGTGCTAAAAATCCATCAAAAAAATCAAATAGTAATCCCGCAAAAATTGCAAACGGGGCTAAATCAATTCTTCCAGCTAATGCTAAAATGATTGCAAAAACTCCACACAACAAATTTGCTGCTGTAAAAAGATTTGGAATACTGAACATCGTTTGCTAAAATTTGTTTAAGATTTGAATTTACAACCAATTGAATTAACTTTACGTCTATTAAAATTGAATTGAGTTTACAAATAACACAATTTTTTAAAGAATATGTTGTTAAAGAGGAGTAAAATTAGAACTACAATGACAATGAAAATTTTCAACATATGCTACTTTGCTTCAATTATTCTTTGTTTTAATTCACTTCGCGCCCAGAATTTGGCGCCAAAATATTCGAATGAGTTTCTTTCTATTGGTATTGGTGCAGATGCATTAGGACTAGGAAATGCTGTTGTTGCCCAAACAGGAAATGTGAATTCTGGTTATTGGAATCCCGCTGGTCTTACGCAAACTAATAAGTGGTTGGAGGTTGGATTAATGCATTCTGAATATTTCGCTGGAATTTCAAAATTTGATTACTTAGGTCTTTCACATTCCATTGACGATAAAAGTACAATTGGATTTTCAGCAATACGTTTTGCAGTGGATGACATTCCTAACACAACACAGTTAATTGATAACGAAGGGAATATTAATTACGATAATATAACAACTTTTACAGCGGCAGATTATGCTTTCTTATTTTCGTATGCACGGAAATTAAAGGTTGAAGGTTTAAGTGTCGGCGGAAATTTTAAAATTATCCACAGAAGAGTTGGTGATTTTGCGCGTTCATGGGGATTCGGAATTGATGCTGGAGCGCAATATCATGTAAAAAAATGGAAGTTTGGATTAGTTGTTCGAGATGTTACATCAACCTTTAATGCTTGGATGTTTACTTTGGATGAGCAAATGCAAGAAACATTTATTGCAACAGGAAATGAACTACCTAGAAATGGTCTAGAATTAACTTTGCCTAGAATTATTTTAGCTGGATACAGAAAATTTGATCTCGGAAAAAAAGGATTCTACACCGCACCAGAACTAGATGTTGATATAACGACAGATGGACGAAGAAACACGCTTATAAGAACCGGTCTAATTTCGATCGATCCACATTTAGGTGTTGAAGTAGGATTTAAAAAAATCGTAGCTATAAGAGCCGGGTTGTCCAACATGCAATATGTAACAAATTTTGATGATTCTAAGAGTTTAAACGTACAACCGAATATAGGATTAGGCTTAAACATTAAAAATTTTCATATTGATTATGCATTTACAGATATCGGAGATGCTTCAATTGCATTATATTCACATGTAATTTCTGTACGGCTATTACTTGATCGTCCCAAAAACATGAAATAACTATGATTAAAAAGTTACGTTTTATTTTATTTCTCACTCTTCTTTTTGCATTTCAATTAGCAGGAAGAGCACAAGTATATGGGAATGAATGGATTAACTATAATCAACAGTATTATTCTTTTAAAATAGCCAACTCAAGCATTCATAAGATTGAATACAATACACTCGTAAGCGCTGGAATAACATTTTCTTCTTATACTCACGAGAATATTCAAATTTTTGGAAGAGAAAAAGAAGTTCCTTTATTTATAGACTTAGGAACAGATGGGACTTTCGGGCCAGGTGATTTTATTGCATTTTACGGTGAAAGAAACGATGGTTGGCTAGATACGACGCTTTATGAAGATCCGTCATGGCAGGGAAACCCTAAGTACAGTCTTTACAACGACACGATTCAATATTTTTTAACTTGGAATAATCAGACAAATAACGCTCGTTATCTTATTGAGACCGATACTGATTTTCCTTCATACACTCCATCAGATTATATTATTTATGAAACATCAGCCTTTTACAATTCGGCTTATAATGAAGGTGAGAAGACATCAGATGCCTCTAGTTCATTCTATATGCCGGGTGAAGGTTGGGGAAATAACCCAATCAACGGTGTAAACGGATACACACTTAACATTCCTGCTGCTACACCATTTGCATACACAAATCCAGGTTCACCCCCTAGTTTTTTTGAAGCTGTATCTGTTTCAAATTCTAATGCTGCATTTTCAGGCTTAGGCAATCACCATTTACAATTTACAGTAGGCGCTTCTGATTTTATAATTGAGGACACCGTATTCACTGGTTATAAAGCCATTAATATTGCTAAGAATTTTCCAAGTAGTGCATTAAATGCCGCTAATACACCTTTAAAATGGAGGATTATAGGCGATCAAGGTGCCGCGACTGATTTTCAATCACTTAATTATTGGTCGATTCGTTACCCAAGAATTCCCAACTTAGGAAATGCTAATAATCTCACATTCAGCGTTCAAAACAATGATTTTCAATCAAAGATACGCCTTGACCTAAGCAACCTTGTCTATTCAGATCCATACGTTTTTGTGAATGGTACAATTCCAAGAAAAGTACCTCTAATTGAAAATACAGGTGTATATAGTATGTTAATTCCAAATGATGTAACAACTGCTGAGCAAAAAGTCATTTTTCAAGATGGTTCAACTTTTTTGAATATTACCACATTGACACCTGTAAATCAAACAGGTTTTTTTAGGAATTTTTCGGCTATCAATGTTGAAAAAGCCTTGTTAATGGTGTACCCAAGTTTATTGCAAGCAGCAACTGTTGAATATGTCGAATATCGAATGAGTTCAGTTGGAGGAGCACATAATGTTGTAGATGTAAATGTGAACGAATTGTACTTACAATTTGGTGGGGGAATTAATAAACACATTAATGGAATTAGACGATTTGCTCATTTCATTAACGACCTTGCAACTGAAAAACCTGAAGGACTTTTCTTGGTAGGTAAAGGTATTCGTGAAGCAAATGTGGGTGGAATTACTTCCACTGGTCCTGGATCAAGAACTAATTCTGTAAATCATGCAAATAACTTGATACCGTCCTTCGGTCAACCCTCCAGTGATGCGTTTATCACATCAAGATTGCCGGGAACAAGTGATTGGTCCCCCCTAATTCCCACAGGTAGAATTGCTGCTATTAGTAATCAAGAATTAAAGGATTATCTTGAAAAAGTAAAACTTTATGATGCACAGCAGGTGCAAACTTCTGCGTACAACACAGCTACGAAGGATTGGCAAAAACAAGTCATCCATTTTGTTGGGGGAACAGACCAAACACAGCAGTTTCAATTTCAGAATTACATGAATGTGTTTCAAAACACAATCGAAAATCAATATTTTGGTGGAAATGTAAAAACCATAGCTAAAAACACGAGTAATCCTTTAAATCCTACAGAATTACAAGAAGTAATGGATCGCATTTCAAATGGTGTTTCGATAGTAAATTATTTTGGACATGCATCAGCAACAACGTCCGGATTTGAAATCAACTTAGACAATCCTGAAAATTGGAACAACTATGGAAAATACCCTATCATGATAACTAATTCATGCTACAATGGTAATATTTTTCAAAATAGCCGATCTAAGTCTGAGGAATTTGTAAATCTTCCGGAATATGGTGCAATTGCATACATAGGAACTGTCAATTTGGGTTTTGCAAATACACTTTATCAGTATTCCAGCGAGCTATACCGTCAATTCTCACTTGTGAATTATGGAGCAACATTGGGCCAGCAAATGAAGGCTACAATTACGACAATTGAAAGTAATGGCGACAATTTATTAAGAGAAAGTACTTCCAGTCAAATGACGTTGAACGGAGATCCTATGCTACGATTAAATTGGCATGAAAAGCCGGAAATTGAATTAACGCAGCAAAATGTCACTTTTTCTCCTGACATCATTGACTTGACAACAGATTCCATTGAAATGCGTATCAATTTAAAGAATTTAGGTAAATCTATCCTTGATACTTTTTCTTTAGAAATTCGAAGAGATTTCCCTTTGTCAACTGTCGATTCGCTGTATCAATTTTTTATTCCAGGATTACATTACCAAAAGGAAATTGTATTCAAAATGCCACTTCAAGCAAACATTGGGGTTGGTATTAATAGTTTTTCAATCAAAACTGATTTACCCAATTTTGTTGACGAGCAATATGACGAACTCAATAACAATCAACTTACTCAAACGCTTTTCATAAATATTGCTGGAATTGAACCAGTTTTGCCTTATGATTTTGCTGTTGTGCCAAATGATAGCGTTGTACTTAAAGCATCAACTATTAATCCAATAGCCGATTTTAATACCTATCGTTTTGAAATAGATACCACTGATTTATTTGACAGTCCATTTAAAAAATATGCATTAGTCAGTGGATTAGGTGGCGTGAAAGAAGTTTTGCCATCTCAATGGATTTCATCTTCTAATAATTCTTCATCACCTTTAATCTGCGAAGATAGTCTTGTTTATTTTTGGAGAGTAGCAATTGATGAACCATCACCTTTTTGGAGAGAAAGATCTTTTCAGCATATTATTGGAAAAGAAGGTTGGGGTCAAGATCACTTTTTCCAATTTAAGAAAAATGGTTTCAATGACATCGATTATGATCGTCCAAACCGAGAGAGACATTTCCTTCCAAACACTCACTCGTTGACCTGCGATGTAAGAAGCTCAGGTGCAATTCCAGATATTTATTACAATGCACATTATTTGGATGGTCAGCAAATCGAATACGGAATCTGTACAAGCACACCTGCTTTACATGTGGCAGTGATTGATCCATATACATTTGAATCATGGAAGACCCGATATGGAACAGAAAATCCAACTAATAATTTTGGAAACGATAATGATAATGGTTCTTGTCGTAATAGACCAGAAGGCTATTTTATCTTCCGACAAAACAGTGCTTCACAATTGGCCAATTTTCAAAATATGGTGCTCAATGAAGTCCCAGATGGCCATTATTTGCTAGTGTATACTCCCGGCGCAGCATACTATAACAGTTGGGATGCAATAGATCCAGGTATGTATGCAACTTTTGCAGCTTTAGGCTCAGACAGTATTTATGCTGGTAGACCTAATTATCCCTTTGCTTTCTTTTGCAAAAAAGGAGATCCGTCTTCTGTTGTAGAAAAAGTGGGGCAAAATCCAGGTGAAGATGTTTTTCTTTCAGCAACACTAATTGGTTCAGATTATATTGGACAAGAGACTTCTACATTGATTGGTCCAGCAGCTGATTGGGGATCTGTTTTCTGGAAACAGGATGCGCAAGAAGTTAGCTCACAAGATTCAACTACACTAATTATTTCTGGCTACGATATAACTGGGGCATTACAATTGACCATAGATGTGCCGTTTTCATCCAATGATTCAATTATTGACTTAGGCGCTCTTGTGGATGCCAATCAATTGCCTTATATCAAACTTAAAGCGTTCTACATTGATTCAACAACTTTCACTCCTGCGCAAGTTGATTACTGGCACGTGTTGTACCAACCATTACCTGAAGCAGCAATTGACGGTTCAACAGCCTATACATTGTTACCAACTAACGATACAATTGTCGAAGGTCAAATGATGCAATTTGCAGTGGATGTTCGAAATATTTTTACTTTACCAATGGATTCCTTGTTAGTGAATTATTGGGTAACAGATCAAAATCAGGTAATTCATCCTATTCCTTATAATCGACAAGATTCTTTGCTTGTTGGAGATGTTTTAAGAGATACTATTACATTTTCAACAGTTGGACTTAGTGGCATCAACACTTTATGGATGGAAGTAAATCCGTATGATAGTGGAAGCACCTATATTACCGATCAACCTGAACAAGCGCATTTCAATAATCTCTTGCAGATTCCATTCTTTGTTGCAGAAGATAATCAGAACCCATTACTTGATGTTACCTTCAATGGACGCCACATTTTAAACAATGATATTATAGATCCAGAAAGTGAAATCTTAATTACCTTAAAGGATGAGAATGATTTCCTGATAATGAATAGTGATGCAGATACTTCATTATTTGGAATTTACATTACCGATCCTGATGGCGTTTTAACACGTATTCCTTTTGTAGATGCATCCGGGAATACAGTAATGCAATGGATACCTGCTGAAGCTCAGCATAAACGATTCAAAATTATTTATCCAAGCTATTTTGAAAAGAATGGTAAATACACATTAATGGTACAAGGGTCAGATAAAAGCGGAAATCTTTCTGGTGATCTAGATTATAAAATAGACTTCGAAGTCATTCATGAATCGATGATAACAAACTTGATGAACTACCCAAATCCATTTAGTACAAGTACACGTTTTGTTTTCACACTTACTGGTAATGAAGCTCCTGATGAGATTTTGATTCAGATCATGACTGTTACTGGTCGGGTGGTGCGAGAAATTACAGAAGATCAACTTGGTTTAATTCAAATTGGTCGAAACATCACGGATTATGCTTGGGATGGTAAAGACGAGTTTGGTGATCCTTTAGCAAATGGTGTTTATTTGTATCGTGTTAAAGCTAAAATAAATGGAGAGGATATCAAACACCTTGAATCAGGCGCCGATGAATATATCAAAAAAGGATTCGGTAAAATGTATTTGATGCGTTAACATCTATTAGAAAAAGCGACAACTAAAAATCGCTGTGTCATCCACTAAAGGAAGATTACCTTTCCACTCATCAAGTTTGGAAAAAATAAGATTATTCATATCCTCCATTTTCAATGGATAGTAGCTGTGTACCATCTTAATCAAACGATCTATATTAAAGAATTCACCTAATTCGTTTTCTAATTCTACAACACCATCGGTGAACAAAACCATAGTTGTATTCGGTTTTAGTGTCAATCTTCCAACGTTTATAAACGGTAGTTCGTCCATCATTCCAAGACCAATACACCCCTGATCAAGCATTTCCACTTTTCGACCATTTGTCAATATAGGATGATTGTGTCCGGCATTCACATATTTTAATTCCCGTGTATGTGCATTATAGTGAGCAATGAAAAAAGTAATAAATTTTTCACCTTTGGCGCTTCTCATGACCTTTTTATTCAACTCTTCCATTAAAAACTCCATATCAAAACGTTGATAATTGAAAAGCGTTCGAATAGTTGCTTGAAAATTTGCCATCAACATTGCTGCACTAATTCCTTTCCCAGACACATCGGCAATGCAAATGATATATTCTTCGTCACCCAAGGGAATAAAGTCATAGTAGTCCCCTCCTACTTCATGACGAGGTGTATATTTTGCCGAAATATCCATTCGTCGATTGGATGGTAGATCAGATGGAAAAAGTAATTTCTGCATCTCTGATGCGACCTCTAATTCCTTTTTAATTCGCTCTTGAATTAAGCTTTGACGCGTCATCCGTTTGTTTTCAATCGCTACTACAATGATATTGGTTAAGGTTTGAACAAAACTCAGGTAGGACAAACTATCTGTAATTTTATTACCCTCTTTTTGAATACCGGCAATCAACAAATACGCTAGGGGTGTTTCTTTATGAAAGATGGGAACAATGATATCAAATTCGCTGAGCAAACTAGAATGAGAAGATTCAATGACTGTTATTTCTTTAAATCTTCCTAAGTCATTCTTT
>JAIOZF010000026.1 GCA_021740745.1 Crocinitomicaceae bacterium
TATTCCTTTCATGTCCATGTTTAGATTGGCAAAGTTTAACTTAGACACACGTCAATCAGATTCGTTTATTGGTGTTCCAACTCCATTGAACACCTTGTTTTTTATGTTCTTCCCGCTCGTTTTACTTGTGGACTTTGACACTTGGAAAAACGGAGAATCATTTCATTTGATTATTTTTAATTCGTATTTTTTGGTAGGGTTAATAATAATAATGTCCTTGCTTTTAGTAGCTGAATTGCCCCTACTTGCCTTAAAAATCAAAACATTTGCTTGGAAACAAAATCAGTTCCGCTACATTTTTATTTTTTTATGTGCTGTTTTTATTCCAATTTTCCTTGTTTGGTCAATTCCTTTAATTGTATTTTTGTACCTAATTATTTCTCTTATCGAGAATTCGTTTAAAAAAAAGAAACAACATGAAGTTTAAAGCCGAAATCGATGTAATGCCATTAGATGCATTGTTAGATCCTCAAGGAAAAGCAGTAACAAACAGTATGTCAAATATTGGTTTGCCAGAAATTGAAGGAGTTCGTATTGGACGACATGTGCGCCTTTTTATAACCGCAAGTTCTAAAGAAGTTGCAGAACAAAAAGTAGAAGAAGCTTGTAAGAAAATGTTAGCAAATCAAATCATGGAAAGCTACACATTTTCTGTTGTTGAAGCTTAAGTATTTGCAATGACAGGAAAAAACACAATTGGTTTCAACCTGTCTTCCGATAGCAAACGTACTTTTCAAACGTTCAATCCTGTAACCGGAAATTCTAATCCTACTGTCTTTTTTGAAGCTACCTTCGAAGAAGTGAATGAGGCTGTTTCATTAGCTCAAAATGCATTCGTTCAATTAAAAAGTATTTCAATTGAAAAAAGGGCAAGTTTTCTCATTGAAATAGCCCAAGAAATCAACCAATTAGGGGATGAATTAATACAGATGTATTGTTTAGAATCTGGCCTGTCAGAACAACGAGCAATTACAGAAAGGTCTAGGACAATTTTTCAATTGAATTCATTCGCTAAAGAAATCCTTAATGGTGAATGGATTAAAGCTTCGATTGATGAAGCTGATTCAACCTCTACTCCAATAAAACCAGATTTACGTAAAATGATGATTGGTCTTGGACCCGTTGTTGTTTTTGGAGCTAGTAATTTTCCATTGGCTTATTCAACGGCAGGAGGAGATACAGCTTCAGCACTTGCTGCCGGATGCCCAGTAATTGTGAAGTCACACCCTATGCATGCTGGCACGGGAGAATTAGTCGCTCAGGCAATTACACGTGCAGCTAAAAAAACGGAAATGCCCAATGGCATTTTTTCAAACTTGAATGCTCAAGGCTATGAAATAGGACGGCATTTAGTGGAGCATGCAGGTGTAAGAGCAGTTGGTTTTACAGGAAGTTTGAAAGGTGGTCGAGCTTTGTTCGATTTGGCCAATCAACGAGAATTTCCAATTCCAGTTTTCGCTGAAATGGGAAGTGTCAATCCGATTGTAATCTTTCCTCAAATTCTTTCAGAAAAATTAGCTAAAATCGCTTCTCACCTTGCAACATCCATAACTAACGATGCAGGTCAATTTTGTACAAAACCTGGAATAGTTATAACAACAAACAGTGGGTTTGCGAATCAATTTGTAAATGAACTCAAACTAAAAGTTAATGAACAGGTTTCATTTTCTATGTTGAATCCTTCTATATTGCAGCGATTTGAGGAAAGGAAAAAAGAAATTCTTTCGTGCGATAATCTAAATTTCTTCGAAACAGAGAAGTTAAGCGGGAATAATATTGGTCGCCAAACAATCGTTGTGGTTGATGCAAAACAATTTTTGTCGCAACAAAAACTCCATGATGAAGCGTTTGGCCCCTTATCTATTGTTGTGCTTTGTGATGATTTAGGGCAATTGAACAGTGTTCTAAGTTCATTTGACGGACAATTAACGGTGTCCTTCTTTGGCACTGATTCAGAGATTTTTGCAAATCAACATTTGATTCAACAAGCAACAGAAAAAGCAGGGAGAGTTATTTTTAATGGTGTCCCAACAGGCGTAACGGTTAGCCCTTCAATGACTCATGGTGGACCTTTTCCAGCCACAACAGATGCACGTTTCACAGCTGTCGGAATAGATGCTATGCAACGTTTTTTGAGACCTGTAACTTTTCAGAACTGTCCGCAGGAAATGTTGCCAGCTGAACTGAGGAATATAAATAGTTTAAGTATTCCGAGACGCATCAATGGCGAGTGGACAAGCAAAGATGTTCATAAAAAAGACTAAAATCCACACTTGTGTTTTATTAACTCCAAATCTATTTCTACTTTTGTGTTTCATTCTTAAACTTATCGAATTATGTCAGAATTTGTAGACGCACCCAAAAAATCGAACACTCCGTTTATCGTAATCATACTTGTATTATTGATTGGAATGGCTGCCCTAGCTGTAATGTATGCGAAAAAGAATGGCGAATTAAATGCTGCTATGAATGAAAATAAATTGTTGTTGGCTGACATGGAGGGAATGAATGAAATGATGGCTCCGTTTTTAGGGAACAATGTTTCAAATAATTTATTGAAAGATTTCAACAATATGCTTTCTGATTATGACAAAATCAGAAAAGAAGGTCGTCCCGAAGATCAGGAAGGCATGGCTGAGCAACAAGAGAAAATCAAAGGTTTGATTACTGAGTTAGAAACAGCAAAGAAAAGTGGTCGAGTAAGTGCATCTTTAATTGCGAAACTAAACCGTGAGAATGAAACACTTCGAAACATCATGATTGGATATGTGAAACAAATCGATGAGTTGAATACAAAGAATTTGCAATTGACTTCAGATTTAGATAAAACAACAACTGAATTAACCGATACAAAAACCGAAAGAGACCAATTTAAGGATGAAGCTGAGAAAAGTGCTGAGGAAGTAAGAAAAGGGTCTAAATTATCCGCTTTCAATATTAGTTCAGTTGGTTTAAGAATGAAAATCAACAACACGACTGAAGAGAGCAACAGAGCGAAAGGAATTGTGCAGTTTAAATCTACCTTCACGGTTTCTGAAAATCCAATTGCAAAATCAGGAAACAAAACGGTTTATATGCAAATTGTGAATCCAGATGGGAAAACATTGCAACAAAAATCAAGTAACATTATTCAAACAGAAACAGGAAGTGTTCCTTTCTCAGATTCAAAGGATATCAATTATAACAATCAGCGCGTAGATGTTACAATTTATTATGATTTGAAAGGAGAATCGGCTGTTAAGGGGAATTATAAAGTGAAAATATACTGTGATGGGAACTTAATTGGTTCTGATAGCTTCACATTGAAATAATTAAAAGCCAAAGCGATTAATAGTTTAGGTAAATGACAAATATATTTATAGCAAATTTAGATTGGGAAATCACTTCAGAGGACCTGAAAACAACGTTTTCAGCTTTTGGAACAGTACTATACGCACATGTAGTTTATGAAAAGGACACAAAGCGTTCAAAGGGTTTTGGTTATATCGAAATGGAAACAGCTGATGGAGCAATAGCGGCGATTCAAGCTTTAAACGGTTTGGAAGTGAATGGTCGTAAATTAGATGTCAAAATTGCATCGCCAAAGGAGAATCGACCACCAAGAAAAGAGGTAGTTGAGAAGCCATATGTGAAAAAGACATTCGACAAAAAGCCAGGGAGTTTTTCAAGCAGAAGCAATCCAAGAAATTCAAACGACAATAAAGAGAATAAGTAAGATGTCAGAGGCAATTGATCAAGGGAATGTAACTTTTACAATCACAGAGAAAGGTATTGGAACGATTGAGTTTAGTCACCCGATGAGTAATTCACTTCCAGGCAAAATTCTTCAAAAATTAGCTGACACGGTAACTGAACTAGGGAAGAATGATCAAGTAAAGGTAATTGTACTTCGTTCGTCTGGTGAAAAGGCTTTTTGTGCCGGAGCAAGCTTCGATGAATTGATCTCTATTAACAATCTCGAAGTAGGTCAGAAATTTTTCTCAGGTTTTGCCAATGTTATTAATGCTTGTCGAAAAGCGCCCAAATTTATTATTGGAAGAGTGCAAGGAAAAGCAGTTGGAGGAGGAGTAGGGCTTGCATCTGCCGTTGATTATTGTTTAGCGTCGAGATATGCTGATGTAAAACTATCTGAATTGGCTGTTGGTATCGGTCCTTTTGTGGTTGGTCCAGCAGTTGAGCGAAAAATAGGATTGTCAGCAATGAGTGAGTTAGCCATTAATGCTACCGAGTGGCGCGGTGCTGAGTGGGCAAAGAAAAAAGGCTTATATGTCGATACTTTTGATTCTTTGGAGGAGTTGGATGCAGAAATTGAGCGTTTAGCCTTGCAATTAGCAAAATCGAATCCGGAAGCCATGGCCATGTTAAAATCAATTTTTTGGCAAGGAACAGAAAATTGGGACGAATTATTGGTTGAGCGTGCAGGAATGAGTGGACATCTCGTCTTGAGTGAATTTACAGTGAATGCAATTAATGCATTTAAAAAGAAATAAATTAGATAGCAACATCATCATTCCAGAGAGATTTTGTTCTTTTCTGGTTTCCTAATACAGCTATTTAGGAATACTTCTTATCTTTTTCAACGTGTCATCTAATTCTTTTTTGAAAATTCGTTTGTTAATAAATTTAGAAGTCATATCTTTGCACCCCCAAATTAGGGATATTGTCTTATTTTATTAAAGTATAAATTGTGGATACATTAAGTTACAAAACCGTTTCCGGCAACAAGGAGACCGCTAATAAAAAGTGGTTAGTTGTGGATGCTGAAGGCCAAACTGTTGGTCGTTTAGCAAGCAAGGTGGCGAAGATCATCCGCGGCAAGCATAAGCCGAACTTCACGCCCCATGCTGACTGCGGTGACAACGTTATTGTCATCAATGCAGAGAAGGTATCTTTTTCAGGTGCCAAATTAGAGAACAAAGAGTATGTGCGTTACACTGGTTATCCGGGTGGACAACGTTTTACTTCTGCTTCTGAGATGTTGAGAAAACACCCAGAGCGTCTTATTGAAAAGGCGATCAAAGGAATGTTGCCAAAAAACACCTTAGGTAGAAATTTGTTTACAAACCTTAAGGTATACACTGGTACTGACCACAAGCATGAGGCTCAGAAACCAGAGGTATTTAATCTTGATACATTCAAATAATTAGCATGGAAGTAATTAACACACTTGGAAGAAGAAAAACATCAGTTGCTCGAGTATACCTTTCTAAAGGTTCGGGTAAAGTGACTGTTAACAATAGAGATTACAAGGTAGCATTTCCAATTTCGGTTCTTCAGTCTAAAATTGAACAACCTTTCGCTTTAACAAACACTGTAGGTCAATACGACGTTAAAGTGAATGTTGTTGGTGGAGGTATCAATGGTCAAGCTGAAGCTATCCGTTTAGGAATTTCTCGCGCACTTGTAGTAATCGCTGAAGAAAACAAACCGTTATTGAAAGCAGAAGGACTTATGACACGTGATCCTAGAATGGTGGAGCGTAAGAAGCCTGGTCAACCGAAGGCTCGTAAGAAATTCCAATTCTCAAAACGTTAATATTCAATTATTTTGGCGGTTGTTTAGTATCCAAGCTCAAGAGCACTTGTCTCAAATTTAATTCGAGATCCCTCTTCTGCTGAAATTACTAAGGAACGTAAACAATTAAAAAACTAAAAAAATGTCAAAAGTAAATTTTGAAAGCTTATTAGAAGCTGGTGTTCATTTCGGACACTTGAAAAGAAAATGGAACCCGGCAATGGCGCCGTACATCTTTGAAGAGAAGAAAGGTATCCACATAATCGACCTTAATAAGACAATAGCACATCTTGACCAAGCATGTGCGGCGATGAAGCAAATTGCTAAATCGGGTAAAAAAGTTCTTTTCGTAGCAACTAAGAAACAAGCTAAAGAAATCGTAGCTCAACGAGTTACTGAAATCAATATGCCATTCGTAACAGAGCGTTGGACTGGTGGTATGTTAACAAATTTCCAAACTACACGTAAGTCAATCCGTAAAATGTCAACTATTGACAAAATGAGAACTGATGGTACTTGGGAAACATTAAATAAAAGAGAGCGTCTTTTCAAAACACGTCAACGTGAGAAATTAGAAAAGAACTTTGGATCAATTGCTGAAATGACTCGTCAACCAGCTGCAATTTTCTTGGTAGATATTTTAAAAGAACACATTGCTTTGAACGAAGCACGTCGTTTGAATATCCCGACTTTTGCAATGGTAGATACGAATTCAAACCCTAAGACGGTTGATTTCCCAATTCCAGCGAACGATGATGCTACAAAATCAATTACACTTATTCTTGACGCAATTTGCGGAGCAATCAAGGAAGGACTAGAAGAGCGTAAAAACACGAAAGGTACTGACAAAGATGCTGATGAGGTAGTTGCTGAAACTCCTGCTGAAAAGAAGGAAAGAAAAGCATCTAAAGCAGTTGAGGTACCAGTTGCGGAAGCTCCTGTAGTGGAAGCACCAGCTGTTGAAGCTTCAACAGAAGAAACAAACGATTAATTAACATTATAATTTTTATTCCGATGGCAATTACAGCTGCAGAGGTAAATAAATTACGCCAACAAACTGGTGCAGGAATGATGGACTGCAAAAATGCGTTGGTTGAAGCAAATGGAGATTTCGAAAATGCAATCGATATTTTGCGTAAAAAAGGTCAAAAAGTTGCTGCAAAGCGTGGTGAGAATGATGCAAGTGAAGGTTTAGTAATTGCTAAAGCTTCTTCAGATGGTAAATCTGGTGTTGTTCTAGCATTGAATTGTGAAACTGATTTCGTTGCGAAAAATGATGGTTACTATAAATTAGTAGATTCATTAGTTGATATCGCGTTGAAAAATGATCCTGCTTCAATTGAAGACTTGAAATCATTAGCTTATGATGAAAAATTGTCAGTTGCTGACAAAATCACTGAGCAAATTGGTGTATTAGGTGAGAAATTAGATCTTTCATCTTATTCTACAATCAAAGCTGATAAAGTTGTTGCTTACAATCACCCTGGGAACCAATTGGCTACTTTGGTTGGTTTGAACAGCGGTTCAGATGTTGCTGAAGATGCAGGGAAACAAGTTGCAATGCAAGTTGCTGCTATGAATCCTATCGCACTGGACAAAAATGGTGTTGATGCACGTACTATCGAACGTGAAATCGAAGTTGGTAAGGAATTAGCTATCCAAGAAGGAAAACCTGCTGATATGGCAGAGAAAATCGCTCAAGGACGTTTAAATAAATTCTTCCAAGAAAACACTTTGTTGTCTCAAGCATTCGTTCGTGATAATAAATTGACTGTTGAGCAATTCTTAGTAACAACTGAGAAAGGTTTAACTGTAACAGAATTTAAGCGCTTCTCTCTTAGCTAAGAGAAAGTAAAAAATATGAAAGGCTATCGGTATCGATAGCCTTTTTTTTAAGTCTGATTTACCATTTAGGTAAGGATTACTTTCGAAAAAATCAATTTTGTATATTTGTCCGACTTTATTAACGCCTTTATGAAATTCAAACGTATCCTTTTAAAATTGAGTGGTGAATCACTCATGGGAAACAAACAGTTCGGAATCGATAATGACCGACTAACTCAATATGCCAATCAAATTAAAGAAATTCATGCAATGGGAATTGAAATTGCAATTGTCATTGGTGGTGGAAATATCTTTAGAGGTGTTCAGGCAGAGGAGGGAGGAATGGATCGAACGCATGGCGATTACATGGGAATGCTGGCGACGATGATTAATTCAATGGCTTTGCAAGCTTCGTTGGAATCTGTAGGATTAAAAACACGTCTGCAATCGGCGATTGAAATGAAGGAAATTGCAGAACCTTATGTGCGAAGAAGAGCTGTACGTCACCTTGAAAAAGGTCGAGTGGTTATTTTTGGTGCAGGAACAGGAAATCCATTTTTCACAACAGATTCGGCGGCATCTTTAAGAGCAATTGAAATAAATGCAGATGTGATTTTAAAAGGTACGCGTGTAGATGGTATTTATACGGCTGACCCAGAGAAAGATCCTTCAGCGACAAAATATGACGTAATTACCTTCGACGATGCTTACAGCAGAGGTTTGAAAGTGATGGATATGACGGCATTTACACTTTGTAAAGAAAATGATTTACCAATTATCGTTTTCGATATGGATACACCTGGAAATTTACAACGTCTGTTGCTAGGTGAACAAGTAGGAACAATTGTAAGAAATTAACTTTTTTGACGCTATAAAACTCAAGTTATGACGGAAGAATTGCAAATGATTTACGACGATTTGAAATCGTCTAATAACAAATCAATAACGCATTTAGATAATGAGTTATTAAAAATTAGAGCTGGAAAAGCAGCACCCTCAATGTTGAACGGCGTAATGGTTGAATATTATGGTACACCAACGCCTATTCAGCAAGTAGCGAATATCGCAACTCCTGATGCTCGTACGATTACAGTTCAACCATGGGAAAAGTCAATGATCAATGAGATTTCAAAAGGAATAATGAATTCAAATTTGGGATTGAATCCTCAAAATAATGGTGAACAAATAATTATTTCTGTGCCACCTTTAACAGAAGAGCGCAGACGTGATTTAGTTAAAAAAGCGAAGGCAGAAGGAGAGCACGCAAAAGTTGGAATTCGCAATAACCGCAAAGATGCGATTGACATGGTGAAAAGTCTCAAAAGTGATGGATTATCAGAAGATCTGCAAAAAGATGCGGAAGAATCTATTCAACAAATCACCAATGGTTTTATTAAGAAAGTCGATGATCAACTCGAAGTGAAGGAGAAAGATATAATGACGATTTAAGTTTTGTTAAAGCATGTAAAGGCGTTTAGAAATAAACGCCTTTTTTATTTTACCTGAATTTCCACTCGCCTGTTCGCCTGTTCTTCATAAGCAAATTTTGGATTTGCATATACTGGCTTCGTATTTCCATAACCAATAGCTGTCATTCGTGATTTATCAATTCCCTGGGCAATTAAATATTGCATCACTCTTTTAGCTCTTGCCTCCGAAATTTTTTGTGCGGCAATGCTATTGTCACCAGTCGCAAAAACGTGCCCTTGTATTTCAACGGAAACATCTGAATTTAATGCCATAAAGTCCCTTAGACGACGCAGTTTTGGCTCTGACCCTTCCAGGAATTCACTCGTTCCTGGCTTAAATTCTATTTCTTCAATCTGCATGCTTTTCCCTTTCGAAAGTGGCTCGAGATATAAATTTATTTCTTGATTGCTCGTCGCGGAAATCACCTCTTCTTGATCAATAAAAAAATATCCTTCAGCATCACATTTTAAAAAGGCTTTGCCAGATCTTATAGGATTAAAATAGAATTCACTTCCTTTATAAAGTGCTGCCAAGTCTTTTAGTCCTTCGATCGATAAATTGGCAATAATTGGTTCTTTTGTTTCTGCATCACGAATGTGTATAGATAGGCTTGGAGCAAATTCATCTTTTCTTAAATCTATTATTTTTGTTTCATTGTCTGCTTTCAGATTTTCATTATCAACTGTAAATGTTAAATCGAGCTGTAAAATTGATTTTGCTTTTTCAAGTGTAGAAAAACCTATCAATATTTTTTGTCCTGCAATGATTTTTAGAGGGTACAAATAACCTGATTTGATTTCTTCTTGTAAACCAATCCGTTCAAGATTTTCATCTTTTTGTAAACGCTTAATTTCCGCAATTCCTCTACCTAAGTCTAGACAAATGTCATTCTTACCCTCAATAAACACGACCATCTTTAGGAAGTTTTGACTCACACTTGCGTCAAATGATAAAATTCCATCATATTCAGGTATGAAAGATACCCAAGCAGTATTTAAATCGGAAACTGAAATTAAAGAAGGATAATTGCTAAATTCATTTTTCGCACCTGCAGTGCCTGTAAATTGAATTGAGTACTTACCAGATTTGAAAATGTTCATTGCACCTTCACAATCAGCTATAGATGACATTTCAATTTTCTTTGCCTGAGCAAATAAACTAAAAGTGAGTAGAAAAGAGAATATAGAAAGTGTTAATTTCATTAATACGGTATTATCAAACTTACAAAAAATATTCTATTCTTCTTCTTAATCTTAACTTAACAGATAACCAAGGAGAATAGTCGAATATTCGCAGCAATGAAATAACCGAGCCACTTTTTAAAAAATGAGGTAGATTACCTTAGAATTTCTTCACATTTTAACTGACATTTTACCATCTGCATGCACACGAATAAGCAATTGAGAGTTATTCGGATAAATTTTCCCAACAGAAACATCTTTTATTGAGCCTTTCAAATGAATACCTATTGATATTTCTCGATTCAATTCTTTCTCAATGGATTTTTTCACCTCGATTAAATGCGGCTTCAAGTCAAAAACGGCAAATTCTTGCAGTTTATCAGTGATTTTAGAATTGAACAACCATTTTGCTGATTTTAACAAGGCATTTTTTGTATTTAAATCAAATGTTAAATCTGGAAACGTAATAATTTGTTGAACGCTATCAAAAACAGGTGTTCCAACTAAGAACAAGATTCCTTTACGTTTTCCTGAAAATGCGACTTTTAAGTTCAATTTATTGTTTAGTGCACCTTGAACTTCCATACTATCAAAAATGACCAAGTTCTTTTTTATCATGACTTGTTTTCCATTTAATTCTTTATTTAGTATGGACGACAGCGAATCGTAGTTCGCTTGAATATCCAATGAAATATTAAAACCATTAGCTGCTTTATAATCGCTCAACTTTGGCAATTCACTCACTTTAGTTGTGGGTTTTTGGGATGTAATTTGTGGTTGAAAAAGCATGTTTACATTCAAGTAAGCCTTCTTTTGAACAAAATTGATATCACTTACAGAAATTTCTTTAGGTTGTAAACTTAAATATCCATAATTCCCAATTTGCTGAGGTGAAGCAAGTGTTTTCCATACTTCTTTTATTTCTGAACGGATGTCTACCTCTGAAATCGTTTTGTCAATTTCCTCTTCTAATTTTTTTAATTCAGCCGAAACTTCTTTTTTTAATTTGTCTGTGGCGTCATAATTAAAAACAGTTATTTCGCAAGGATCAATCGTTTCAAAACTGCTTAATTTGGTGTCTGATTTCAATTGTAAATTTGAAGCAACTTGAATTTTTGTAGTATAGGCAACATTTGCACGACGCATAGATTCACCAACACCACAACTTGCATAGATTCTTGGAATAACACAATTTCCACTCGAGTTTATCAGATAGGTGCATTCAGCGCAGTAATTTAAGTTTAAGGCATATTTTCCATTGACTTCGTATTCAAGAGAGTTACCTTTTCCATTGAATCGAATAGGATCACGTTCAAAACGATACGAATAGCTCACACCAGAACAATTATCTTCTTTTCCTTTGAATTGTTTTGGGATAGATTTTTCTATATCCTTAAAATATGGTTCTAAATTTAATTCAATGGGTAAGGCTAGATTTGAAGTACGTTGCATTATAGTTGGAGCTGCTACAACTTCATTTTCTGGAGCAATCGGTTCAATTGTTTTACATGAAACAAGTAAAAGCAATATGAATGTGACGAAATTGATTTTTAATATCATTGAATGGGTTTAAGAAGTACTTTTTGTGCGAAAATTGGCTTATAACTTTTTACTTCGAATTGAGTAAACTCCTCCTCATCTTGAGGAGCAGATAAGCTAGTTTTAGTCGCTTCATTTTGGGCACCTATAATTTCGAATTCAATGTTATTTTGTCGTTTTGATAAACGTGTAGAGTAAATCATGTTTGCAACTTCAAAGAATTCATAGAATGTATCGTCAAAAAAAGTCATTTCAATTATAATTCCATTTTTTTCATCCATCAAATAATCGGTCTTATTATCTTTTGATGATTTTAGAATTTCATAATCCTTTAGAATATTTCCGAATTTTTCGCTTTTATAGCCCATGGTGTAAGTCCATGATGAGTCTTTGATTAGTTCAACAATTTCAAGTGTAACTATAACAGAATCTTTGGGAGTCTCTAAACTATTTAAATACATAGTTCCACTGTATTTTCCAATCCACGTTTCTGGAAATTGGGCATGAGTTAATTCACTAGATAAGAAAAATAAAACAATAATAATGAGTTTCATAAAAGGAAAAATTGAACATAAAAAAGCGGGCGTCAACAATTTGAGCCCGCATTATTTAATCGTTTCTTAAAGACTTACCTTCAGTTGAGAAAGTATAGAATTGAATGTCTCACTTGGACGCATGGCATGTGAAGTTTTTGCTTGATTAGGATGATAATATCCACCCAAGTCAATTTTATGTCCTTGTGAAGTATTTAACTCCATTACAATTTGTTCTTCGTTTTGAGTCAACTCTTGTGCTAACTTGGAAAACAAATGCTCTAATTCTTTATCTTCAGATTGACTAGCCAATGCTTGTGCCCAGTATAGCGCAATGTAGAAATGGCTTCCTCGGTTGTCTAGTTGTCCGGCATCTCGTTGAGGAGACTTATCATTATCCAAGAATTTTCCTGTTGCTTCATCTAAGGTATCAGCTAATACTTTTGCCTTTTTATTTCCGGTAACGATGCTTAAATGTTCAAGGGAAGCCGCTAATGCTAAAAACTCACCCAGTGAATCCCAACGCAAATGACCTTCTTCAACGAATTGTTCTACATGTTTCGGTGCAGAACCACCAGCTCCCGTTTCAAATAAACCTCCACCATTCATTAAAGGAACAATTGAAAGCATTTTTGCACTTGTTCCAACTTCAAGAATTGGAAATAAGTCTGTCAAATAATCACGAAGTACATTGCCCGTCACTGAAATAGTATCCTTGCCATCCTTCAATCGCTCCATTGTAAATTGTATGGCTTCATCTGGACAAAGAATACGAATATCTAATCCAGCAGTATCGTGGTCTGTTAAATATTCATTCACTTTTAAAATCAATTGAGCATCATGAGCTCTATTTTTATCTAACCAGAAAACAGCAGGTGTTCCAGATAATCTAGCTCTAGTAACAGCCAATTTTACCCAATCACGAACTGGAGCGTCTTTTACTTGACACATTCTCCAAATATCACCTTGTTCTACTTCATTTTGTAACAGAACAACACCATTGTTGTCAATCACTTTTACAGTACCGTCGGCACCAATTTCAAATGTTTTATCATGTGAGCCATATTCTTCAGCGGCTTGTGCCATTAAACCAACGTTTGGAACGGTTCCCATTGTAATCGGATCAAATGCACCATTTTTCTTGCAAAAATCTATGGCAACTTGATAAATAGTAGCATAACTGCTATCTGGTAATATTGCTTTTGTATCACGAGATTTACCTTCTGCGTCCCACATTTGTCCGGAATTACGAATCATAGCTGGCATCGATGCATCTACAATCACATCACTTGGAACATGCAGATTGGTAATACCTTTGTCTGAATTTACCATGGCTACTGCCGGACCATTTGCATAGCAAGCGGCAATATCAGCCTCAATTGCAGCTTTTTTATCTGCGGGTAGGTGTTGAATTTTTGATAGTAAATCACCAAATCCATTGCGAACATCAACGCTTAATTGAGCTAGTTCACTTGCGTATTTTTCAAAAACTGGTTTGAAGAAAACTTCCACAGCATGACCGAATATGATTGGATCTGAAACCTTCATCATGGTAGCTTTCATGTGAAGAGAGAAAAGCACATTTTGTTTTTTTGCATCAGTCACTTGATTTTCTAAGAAAGAAATCAATTTGCGTTTTGACATAAAAGTTCCATCAATGATTTCACCAGCTTTAAGTGGTGCTTCACCTTTTAATGTTTTTGTGTTTCCACTTTTGTCTATAAATTGAATAGTATATGAACCTGCTTCTTTGAGTGTAATTGATTGCTCATTGTGGAAGAAATCACCTTCATCCATGTGTGAAACGTGCGATTTTGAATCTGCTGACCATTTACCCATTGAATGCGGATGTTTACGGGCATAATTTTTAACAGATAATGGAGCTCTTCGGTCAGAATTTCCTTCACGTAAAACTGGATTTACAGCACTACCTTTAATCTTATCGTATTTCGCTTTCGCTGATTTTTCTTCATCTGTTTTCGGTTCATCCGTATATGATGGTATATTGAAACCTTGACTCTGTAATTCTTTTATTGCTTCTTTCAATTGAGGAATTGAAGCACTAATATTTGGTAATTTAATAATATTTGCGTCAGGAGATTTCGCTAATTCACCCAAAACTGCCAAATCATCATTGATTTTTTGATCTTCCGTTAAATATTCTGGGAATACCGCCAATATTCTTCCTCCTAACGAAATATTTTTCGTTTCAATTTCAATACCAGCAGTTTCTGTGAATGTTTGAACAATTGGCAAGAAAGAATAGGTTGCAAGCATTGGTGCTTCATCCGTTAATGTATAGAATATTTTAGAAGAATTTGAACTCATAATGAAATGTTTTGAATTGATGATTTGTCACTAGACAAAGTTACTTTTTTAAGTGATAAAGAACTACTTATTTCAAATGGTTTTTTGCTTAAAATTAAGTTTACATGGTGTGTTTCAAATGGTCATTTTTTAAGAAGTGTATCATTTTTTCAAAAGCACGTGCACGATGACTCATCTTGTTTTTCTCATCCAAGGACAATTCTGCAAAAGTCTTGTTTTGTCCTTCTGGAACAAAAATTGGGTCATACCCAAACCCATCTTCACCTCGCTTTTCAGAAATAATTGAGCCTTTTACAATACCTTCAAAAATATGTTCTTTTCCTTCTAGAATTAATGAAATTACTGTTCTGAATTGAGCGGTTCGATCACTTTTATCCGCAAGCTTTTCTAACACTTTATTCATGTTCTCGTCAGCATTTTTTGAAGGACCTGCATATCGAGCAGAATAAACGCCAGGTTCGTTGTTTATAGCTTTAATCTCTAGACCTGTATCGTCAGAAAAACAATCCAAAGAATAATGACGCAAAATATAATGCGATTTTTGACTAGCATTCCCCTCTAATGTGTCAGCTGTTTCTGGAATATCTTCAGAGATATTGATATCATTCAATGTCAATACCTCAAATTCTGAAGGCAATAAAGCTTGAATTTCGGCTGCTTTGTGTTGGTTTTGTGTGGCAAAAACAAGTTTCATGATTATCTTTTTTTAGTTGTAAAAATAATTCTTAATCTTGATTGAGCTTATTCACCTTCCGAATGATGTTGTCAAAAATTGAATCTGAATTGAAATTAACTAAAATCCCCAATTTAATATCTGTTAATTTCAAATATGTTAATACTTGTTTATGATGCAGTTTAGTTAGTTTTTCGACTGATTTAATTTCAATTATAACTTTCTTATTAATTAATAAATCCAATCGAAATGCAGATTCCATTTGTATATCTTCATAGATTATCGGAATTGCCACTTGTGATTCTACAGCTAGTCCACGTTTTTTTAATTCATAAATCAATGTGGCTTCATAGGCAGATTCTAAAAGTCCAGGACCTAGCTTTTCGTAGATATTGAAAATAGCACCACGTATTTGATAGGAAATTTCGTTTTCAGTCATAGTATTATAATATAGGTTTATCTTTAAGTTATTAAAATGGAATATATTTTACAATTTTTTTTTAGTTTTTCTTTTCTGCGAAACTCTGCGAAATCAGCGGGAGAAAAAAAAGAAAGTGAATGTGCTATGGTTTCCCGCTGAGTGCGCAGAAAAACGCGGAGATTTATTTATTGGATGTTTGATTCTGCGAATCTCTGCGATCTTAGTGGGAGATAAAAAAGGGAAGTGAATGTGCTATGGTTTCCCGCAGAGTGCGCAGAAGAACGCGGAGATTTATTTATTGGATGTTTGATTCTGCGAATCTCTGTGAAATCAGCGGGATAAAAAAAAGAAAGCGTTGCATGTTAGAGTTTCCCGCAGAGCGCTCAGAAAAACGCGGAGCTATGTTTATTGGGTGTTTGATTCTGCGAAACTCTGCGATCTTAGCGGGAGATAAAAAAGGGAAGTGAATGTGCTATGGTTTCCCGCAGAGGGCGCAGAAAAACGCGGAGATTTATTTATTGGATGTTTGATTCTGCGAATCTCTGCGATCTTAGCGGGAGAATAAAAGAAAGTGTTGCATGCTAGAGTTTCCCGCAGAGTGCGCAGAAAAACGCGGAGCTATTTTTATTGGTTGTTTGATTCTGCGAATCTCTGCGATCTTAGCGGGAGAATAAAAGAAAGCGTTGAATGTTAGAGTTTCCCGCAGAGTGCGCAGAAAAACGCAGAGATTTGTTTGTTGGGTGCATGATTCTGCGAAACTCTGCGATCTTAGCGGGAGATAAAAAAGGGAAGTGAATGTGCTATGGTTTCCCGCAGAGTGCGCAGAAAAACGCGGAGGTTTATTTATTGGATGTTTGATTCTGCGAATCTCTGTGAAATCAGCGGGATAAAAAAAAGAAAGCGTTGCATGTTAGAGTTTCCCGCAGAGTGCGCAGAAAAACGCAGAGATTTGTTTGTTGGGTGAATGATTCTGCGAATCTCTGCGATCTCAGTGGGAGAAAAAAAGAAACAGTTGTTTGTTAAAGTTTCCAGCAGAAAACTCAGAAAAATGCGGAGGAAGGTTTTTTGAGTTATTCAGAATCCTAATCGCGAAATAAATTCAAATAGGCCGATTTCAGGGCATTGACAGAAAAACGCTCTTCTATGGTTTGTTTACCGGCTTTACCTAGACGAACACGTATTTCTTTGTTTTCGAGTAATAAACTCAGTTTTTCTTTCCATTCTTCTGGACTACCAGCTAAAAAACCATTGACACCATCGTGAATAATTGATGTATTCACACCAACCGGCGACATCACCGAAGCAATTTCCAAGGACATGTATTGCAATCCTTTGAAACCACATTTGCCTTCCGACCAGATATCATGATTCAAAGGCATAACACCAATGTTCATCTTTGCCAAATCTTCGATTTCAGTTTCCTTATTCCATTTAATGAACTGTAAGGATTTCAATTCAAAGCTCGGTGCTTCATTGGAAATCACTAGGAAGGTAAAATCATGTGTTTTCTCTAGTTCCTGCAAAACTGGAATTAATTCGTTCAAGTAATGCATTGTCGTATGCGTTCCTGTCCAACCAATCACCATATTGTCTTGCGCTTGGTCACACATTTCATTGTGATGATTCACAGTATCAATAGTTGTTGGAATGATGGAAACAGAAGCATTGTATTGACGTGCGTAACCAGCCAAATATTCATTTCCAGCAGTGACATGTGAAGCCCATTTCATACAATAATTGACTTTCCAATACGCTTTTAATCGTTGGAACTTTGCATTCGTTTCGCTGTAATTCGCTAACCAAATCGCATCATCAAAATCGTAAATGAATTTTCTTCTCAAGACTTTGGCAACAATCCATTCAAATACGGGAGGTCCAAGCTGCGCCATTTCACGATGTACAAATATGTAATCAGCGCGATGAAGTTTAAACAGCAAGAAAAATCTACGCATAAAACTTCCTAAAATGCCAACCATCTTTTTGAATGTCTTTCCTTCGGCATACAAGGTTTTCCAAGTTTTTTCGTTCAGGAATGGATACAATTCAACCGTGTAACCATTTTCTTCCAAGTCGGGCAAATATTGCTCGAACCTAAAACGCTGTGATGGCGCTTCTCCTTTCGGATAGGGAACAAGAAAGAAAATTGTTTTTGACATGGATGATTATTTGAGAATTCGAAAAATTGATTGATTTGACAATTAGACTGTATTAATTGAGTAATTTTTGATACACACTTAAATAACGTTCAACACCAACTTCCAACCCATAAAACTCATATGAACCTTTCATGGTTGATATTCGATCATAGCATGAATCATTAATTAGTGATCTTTTGTAGGTTTCATTATTCATTTCGTCAATTACAATTCCAGCGTTGTATTGCTTTACCACCAAATCCGTATCACCAACGCCTGCATTGCAAACCAATGGAATTCCCATCGCCATAATTTCACCTTGTTTTGTTGGTGATGAGGCTTTTTTGGAATAGCTCGGACGAATGAAAAAGATCGAAGCAGAAAATAAACTAATGTTCAAGGGAACTTCTGCATGACGACAAGAAGTAATAATAATCGATTCCGCATCAATTCCTTTTTCACTGGCTTTTGTCAAAATGGTCGATGGATTTTCACCTGTCACGAATAAAAATTTTGCGTTGGAATTTTCTGTTTTCAGTACTTTAAAATAGTCTAACATTTCTGGAAGCATGTACCATGTGCCAATCGAACCAACATAGCCCAGGATAAAATCGGATGCTTCTATGTTCATTTGTTGACGCAATTCGTTTTGTTTCGTTTCCGAAATTGTCGTTGGATCAAATAAGTTTAAATCAACACAACATGGAATGACTTCTATTTTCGGAGGATTTGCTTTAAACGCAGGCCAACTTTCAATTTCATTTTTTCCATTGTGCGTCAAGGAAATGGTATAATCAGCTTGCGAAAAAAACTGCAATTCTTTCTTTTTAAAGAAATTGTAAACGGTTTTAAAAACAGGATTTCCCAAACTCCAAATGTTACCATCAACACGTTCATTTGCCCAAAATCCGCGCATATCGAACAGAAATTTGGAACCAAAACGCTTTTTCATTCCTAGTCCAACTAATGCTGAAATATAACTTCTGCAATGAATAATTTTAAAAGAATGTTCTTTGTGCAAACGATGCGCCAAACGCTTCATGCGCTGGACATCGTAAATTGTCGAAAGTAATGGCGGTTTTTTGGTATAACTCAAAGGATGCCAACTAATTCCGTGTTGATCACAAATCGCTTGAATGTGTTCACGGTGCAACCCAAATTTCTCTTCCTTTTCAAAACTGATCAAATGAAATTGAAATCCTTCTTTGGATAAACCACCCAAATACGGCAACACTTGCGATTGCCCTAGCGGATCTGTCATCCCATCGTATGATATGTATAGTATCTTATTCAATTCTTTATTCCTTGCTCTTTGCTCTTTGCTCTTTGCTCTTTGTTCCTCTCGCATCTCGCATCTCGTCTCTCGGTTCTCAGTTCTCGACTCTCAATCCATCCACTTCCCATACCACATCTGGAACATCAGTAAATACCACAACTTCACATCAAATTCCTTCTTACCTCCAAAGAAATCTGCTTTCAACTTCGCAACAAATTCCCATTTGAAAAGTCCTTGTTCTCGTATATTCTTTTCTGAAATGTGTTCTTCAACCAATTCACGCAAATCATTTTGTAACCAATGAGCAATTGGAATTGCAAAGCCCATTTTTGGTCGATCCATCATTTCTCTCGGAATGTAATCGTGAACTATTTCTTTCAAAATGTATTTCTTTTCACCATTGTGATATTTGAAATCATCCGGTAAAGTGGCAGCCCATTCAATAACTCGATGATCCAAAAACGGTTCGCGTCCTTCCAAACTGGCTGTCATCGTTGCGCGATCGACTTTTTGTAGAATATCGTCCAACAAATAGGTTTGATAATCAATCGCCATCATGTAAGCCAAAGGCGTTGAAAATTCAGCTTTCAGTTCTTTTGACTTGTAATGTGTTGACAATGCATCGAAATTCGTGTTTGTCAATACGGCTTTCAATTGCTCGTCGGTGTATTGTTGACTTAAACTCAACATGATTTGTTCCGAAGAAGGATTGCGAAGAATGCCTTTTAATTTCTCGTATCGGTTATGAAAATTGTATTTGTTTTTGAGCACTGGAATTCTTTCAGAAGGAATCAACTCCATCATTCCAGCCATTGATTTGCGAACGAATCCTGGAAGCTGTTCCATTTTCTTTCCGTAGCGCATCAAATAATCGTAGCGATTGTATCCTGCAAAAACTTCATCTCCTGCATCCGCACTCAAAGCCACAGTTACATGTTTGCGCGCCATGATGCTCACCAAGGTTGTTGGAATGGCACTGCTATCAGCAAACGGCTCATCGTAATAAAACGGCAAATCCACAATTAAATCGGTCGCATCTTTTTGCGTGCATTCAATTTCTGTATGATCTGTTCCAAGGTGTTTCGCAACATCTTTTGCGTAAGGAGCTTCGTTCAGACCAATATCCGGAACAGCAATGGTAAATGTTTTTAGCTTCTCTGTTCGATTCTTTTGCAAGAGTGATGTGACACAAGCACTATCGTAGCCTCCGCTCAGGAATACACCAACGGGTACATCTGCAACCATTCGATATTCGCAGGCTGAAGTCAGAATTTTTTCTGTTTCTGTTTTAGCTTCATCAAATGAAATTGATGTTTTAGCTTGATTGTAAGCGTCGTAAACATTCCAATATTGCTCAAGTTGAATGGAATGATCTTCCAAATTCAAGGTCAAGGCATGTCCGGGTTCTAACTTAAAGCAATCCTCGAAAATGCAATGTGGAGTTGGAACATTTCCATATTGCATGAAGGCGCCAACTGCAGCAAGATTAATTTTCTTTTGAAATCTAGGATGCTCATGAAAAGCTTTCAATTCAGATGCAAACAAGTATAAATCATCTTTCTTATAATAGAAAAATGGTTTCACACCTGCTCGGTCACGCACACAGAAGATTGTATTTGCTTTTATATCGTACAGCACAATTGCAAACATTCCAATGAATTTTTCAATACACGCTTTTCCCCATTGAGCAAAGGCATGAAGAATCATTTCTGTATCAGAACCACCGACAAATGAATGTCCGAGAGCACTTAATTCATCTTTAATTTCTTGGTAATTGTAAATTTCACCATTGAAACAAATCCACAGATGTTCGAACTGCATCGGTTGCGTTCCGTGTTCACTTAAATCGATGATGGAAAGTCGGCGGTGACCAAAGCCAATCTGGGCTTTTTCTTCGTTTAACAATTGTATTCCATTTCCGTCTGGACCTCGATGAAACAAGGTATTTGTCATCTTCTCTAAAACTGTTTGAGAGGATGATTTGTTAAAATCTATAAACCCAGTGATACCGCACATGTGACGAAGATAGTTACTCTTTGGAAAAATCGATGAAATTTATGGACGCATTCTAATTCTCCAATCTTTTGGATACAAATTATTGAATCGATTCCCTAAATGTTTAATCCAACCCAAGGCTTGTCCTTTGTGCGTAATAATAGTATAACCAACCTCTCCTAGAAGTGTAAAAGTATCACCTCGAAGAAAATTTAAAGCCGCATCTTTATCTAATTCAATTGTTTGATCGTAATTTAAAAGAAAGGGATTTAAAGCTAATTCTTCATGTGGCTGGATTCCTTTGCGTTGCATTTCGCCAATTAATGTTCCGAATTTTACAATTCTAAGTTGGGAAAGCACATGCATCATGGCAGTAGCTTCAACATAAGGAAGCGCAAGAATTTTTTCATTCCATTGGTAAAAATCAATTCCCTCGCTGAATGAAAAACGCTCAATTTCTTCATTTGATTTCATCGGACGAACATCTTTCTTAGTTGTCCATTTGCTATTTTTTTCTTTGCCATCTGCTTTTTTCAGAACGGCAATATAAAATCCTTCACTTTCTGTTTTTCCTGGAATACAATAATTCCCAATTTCATTTCGTCCTGGTTGAATCGGGGAGGGGAGATCAATATCTACAATTTCAGCACCCAATTCTTCTTTCATAAACAATACGTTCTGCTCGTTTTCTTGTTCATTAAATGTACAAGTCGAATAAATGAAAAATCCTCCAGGTCTTAACGCTTCCCATACATCTGATACAATTCGCTTTTGACGAGCAGCGCAAATTTGTACATTGTCGGTCGACCATTCATCACGGCTTGCAAGATCCTTGCGAAACATTCCTTCCCCAGAACAAGGCGCATCAGCAACGATTACATCAAAAAAGTGAGGTAAACGATCAAAATCGCGTGGGTCATTGTTGCTTACAACAGTATTGCTGTAGCCCCATTTTGTTAGATTTTCTTTTAAAACTCTTGCTCGGGACTGAATAACTTCATTACTTACTAGCAATCCTTTGTTTCCCAAAAAAGAAGCAATTAAGGTACTTTTTCCGCCAGGAGCAGCACATAAATCAAGAATTTTCGGTGCATCAGTCAAATCCAATTGACGCAAAACACTATCTAGAACCATCGAACCTGCTTCTTGAGGATAATAGCACCCAGCATGAAATAAAGGATCGAGTGTAAATTGTGGTCGCGCTTCGAGATACCAAGCATTTAAGCACCATTTGATAGAATCGCTAAATGCCAAAACTGGTTTCGTTTTGTGTGGATTCAAGCGAATTGAAACAGGTGGTTCCGTATTTAAAGCAGTTAAAAGTTCTGCTCCCAGAAAACCATCTGCACTTACTCGATCAATAAAATCCTTAGGGAAATTCATGGTTTAAATGTACAGTATTTTCAAGTAGTTTTCGTTAACTCAACGTGAATAATATCATCACCAAATTTAGCAATTGCATTTTTGCCAATGCACAGACCCACACACCAATGAATTGTTGCGTCATCGCATAAAACAAGCTGATGATTTCGTTGGTGATGAGGAACTTTTGCATCTGTAATAACGTCAGAAATAAGTTTAGAACCATTTATTCCGATTGGATCTATGCGATCACCAATTTTCCAATAACGTAGAACTAAATTACCTTTGAGTTTGGTTTTACTTAAGAAAATAGATTCTTTGTTGAAGGTTGAAGGAAGTTCTGAAATTGACTTGAGTTTAAGTGTTGGAAGGGTATTTAATTCGACTTTTTTGAAGAAAAAGTAGCTGTCTTCGCAAATGATTTCAATGAAATTGTTTTGTTGAAGCGTCAATTTCTTTCCTTTTTCGGAAATACGCAATTTTTTGAGCTCGCTAAGATTTCCTGTTGTTCCAAGATTCAGCTGGCGCAAGAGTTCGAACAGCTCTTCATCACTAAGTTTGTCAAAGTCCAGATAATTCAGAACACCTGTTTCGGAAATTTGAAGGTTCAAATCAGCTACTTTTTTTTCTAGAATTACCTGTGTTTCCTGAAATTTCTCAATGAGAAGGAGCACACTTTCTTTGATAGCTGAATTTTCTTTTTCAATCAATGGTAGAAAGACATTTCTCCATTTATTACGTTGATAAGTGTTTTCTAAATTCGATCTATCTTCCCTCCAGTTTATGCCTTTTACAAGTGCGTATTGGTTAATATCAGCTCTGGAAATTGAAAGTAGAGGACGCAATATGTTATTATGAAAAGGCAGCATTGCTGAGAGACCCATAATCCCAGATTTTCGGGAAATATTGATGAAAAATGTCTCAATTTGATCATCTTGGTGGTGAGCAACTACTATTTTCGATGGCTTTTCTGACAACTGCTTTTCAAAGAAATCATACCTTACTTTGCGCGCTTTGTCTTGCAGATTGCCATTGTTAATATTCAGCTCTGATATCAAATCAATCTCCAAAACAGTAAACGGAATATTTCTCTTATTGCATTCATTTTCAATAAGCTGTTGGTCTTGATTCGAATCTTCTCCTCTTAAATGGTAATTTACGTGCAATACATGAATATGCTGGTGAACTGATGAAAGTAGGTCGAGCAAAACCATAGAATCTATTCCTCCACTGCACGCAACGAATAGGGTTTCATCTTTAAAAGGTTGAATGAATTGTTTGATATGTTGTTGTAAGCTATTCATTCATTCCTTTGAGAATTCGATTTACTTTTAGGATGCATTCTTCGTATTCTTTTTCTGGATCTGAACCGATTGTAATTGCGCTTCCCACAGCACAAGAAAGGTATTTATTTTCCTTGTTGTATGTTAATGATCGAATCACGACATTGAAGTCAAAATTCCCATTTGGTTCGATGTAACCTACCGATCCAGAATAAATTCCACGTTTGAAATTTTCGTTTTCTTCAATTAACTCCATTGCTCTAAGTTTAGGTGCACCTGTCATTGAACCCATTGGAAACGTCGCTCTTAGTACATCTATCAAACGCGTTTCTGTTTTGACTTGACAACTAATGGTCGAAATCATTTGATGTACAGTTTCAAACGAATAAATTCCACAAAGTTCATCAACAACAACAGAATTTTTTTCGGCAATTTTCGATAAATCATTGCGCACCAAGTCAACAATCATCACATTTTCAGCACGTTCTTTCGGGTCATTTTTTAATGCGAGAATCAATGCAGCATCTTCTAATTCAGTTTTTCCACGACCTGCGGTTCCTTTAATAGGTTGAGAGATCAATTTGTTACCTTCTCGTTTTATAAAACGTTCTGGACTGCCGCATAAAATGATGTGATTATCGATAGATAAAAAGGACGAAAAAGGAGCTTTGGTAAGTTGATTTAATTTGAAATAGGCGTCAAAAGGATATTGAATAGTGCTATTTTCCGCATAAAATTCTTGACAATAATTTATTTCATAGATATTTCCGCGTTGAATCTCATCCTTTAATTTCAATACTGTTTTCAAGTATTCTTCCTTACTTGTTCTTTGTTTGAATTCAAATGGAAAATGGTGATAGTTTTGGTCAGTTTCTTCTTCAATGAAAAAATTGAGGAATTCCAAGTTTTCAGGAGTTTGTTTTCCTTGAACAAATTCAAAATGTTCTTGATTTAATTTCACGACTACCTCTGGAACCCAAAAGAAGGCATCCGGAAAGGTACTATGGTCAGTATTGGACGATTTTAAATCCTCTATATCGTTCTTTAAATCATAAGAAAGAAATCCAAAAATGTAGTTGTTAGAATTAAGTTGAATGAATTCTTGAAGTTTGGCTAAAGTACCTTTTCCACTCATTTGAAAACGCTCCCCTTCACCAAAGGCAAGAATTCCAGAACCATCATTGCTATTGAGATATTGGATTGGAAATTTCATAATCAAAGTTAGTCAATTTTAATTTCGAATCATCGGAAGGGTTATGTTCTTTGCAAAGATATATGGACAGACGTTTAATAGGCTGGTATGTTCTCAACTTTTTTCTATCTTCGTTCTTCTATTCGGGAAAGATGCTGTATCGACTTTTAAAACTATTGATTGGAATTGGTGTTCGCTTATATTATCGACAGATAAAAGTGAAGAATGTCCAGTTTTTAGAGCACAGCGGACCGATGATTATCATTGCAAATCACCCAAATACGTTAATGGATGCGTGGATAATTGGACAAGTTTGTTCCCAACCAATTCATTTTCTCGCCAAAGGTACATTTTTTAATTCGCCAATTAAGCGATGGTTTTTAAGTAGTTTGAACATGATTCCAATTAACCGGCAAGTTGATGGAAATACGGCTGGAGTGAATAATAATCTTTCGTTTGAAGCATGTTATAAGGTTTTAGAGGCTGGTAAAACACTTGTAATTTTTCCAGAAGGGAATAGCATCATGGAGCGACAATTACGCGAGTTAAAAACGGGAACTGCCCGAATTGCCTTGGAAGCTCAAAAACGAAATAGCGGAAATTTAAATTTATTGATTGTCCCAGCTGGTATTTTTTATTCCCAAGCTGAAAAATTTAGAAGCTCTGTTTTCGTAAATTTTGGCAAGGGAGAGTTGGTGAAAGAAACAATTGATGAAGACGGGAGTATTTCTGTTTCTTCAAAGAAATTAACAGCGCGTTTAAGGTTGCTTTTGGAACAGGTGCTTGTTTCTACAGAATCTAAAGAGCAAGAAACATTAATTGAAGTCCTTTCAACCATTTTATCACCAATAAAAAAAGTAAAAGACGTTGAAGGAAGTGCAGAGCTGATGAAGGAAATCAAGGCAAAGATGGAAGAGATTCAATTGATTCAACCTTATCTTTTAGATGAAATACAGCAGCTTGCAAGCAGTATAAAATGGAAGCAATCACAATTAAAAATGAAGTCTGATTTCACTAAAAACAGATTTAGATCGAAAGGTTTAATAGCAAAATTGACCGCGTCTGTTTTCTTTGTTTTAATTGGCTTACCGGTATTTGTTTTTGGTTTAATACATAGTATTCTACCTTTTAAATTAACCGAATTTTTGATGACTAAACTAATTAAGAATATTGAGTATTATGCACCTATTGCCGTTTTATTAGGATTGGTTTTGTATCCTTTGAATTACATCATATTTTTACAATTAACCAATTACTTTTTGGAGTTAAGTTTATTCTTTAAAATTGCTTATTTCATTTCCATGCCTCTTACAGGTATGTTTGCCTATTATTTCGTTCGGTTTTTGCAATCCTTCTCCTTCCAATGGAAGTATTTCTTTTTGGTGGTAAATCAAATAGAGGCAATGAATCAAGTTGAAAAACAGCGAAAACGTTTGAGTGAAATACTTTTTGAAAATCGCATTTAGACAACTTAAATTATTTTTCAACCTTTTATCCTTTTTTTGATTTGCATACCATGGTAAATGGTAGTTTTGTAGTCGCAATTTTATCATGCTTTATGAAAAGAAATCAAATCATCCTCATTGCCATTTTCGTTTTACTAACTGCACTCGTATTTATCCGTGTTAAATCAAACAAAAAGGAGGTAGTAAAAGAATCTAAAGAAGCCCTAACAACCTTGTATATTCCAACAAGTATTGTGAAAAATGAAATGCACTTATTGCAAATGGTTTCCTACGGACAAATTTCTCCGACGATGGAGATTGATGTTTCCTTTGAAGTTCAAGGAAAACTTGAAAAAGGAGATTTCATGCTTAAACCCGGAATGAAGTTCAAAGCCAATCAATTGTTATACAAAGTGAATCAAGAAGAGGCTTTTTATACCTTAAACTCGCGAAAATCACAATTGGCCAATTTGGTAATAGGTGCCATGGCTGATATTGAGTTGGATTTCAATTCAGAAAAGAACAAATGGCTCAATTTTATGGAAGATTTAAAACCTGAAATGAGATTGCCAGCATTACCTGCAATCAAATCGTCGAAGGAAAGAATGTTCATTACCTCGAAAGGAATTTTAACAGAATATTATTCGATTAAAAGTCAAGAATCTAGAATGGAGAAATATTTTTATTTAGCTCCATTTAGCGGAACAGTTCTAGATGTTTATGCTGAGCCGGGTTCAATTGCAAATCCGGGCGGTAAAATTGCACGAATAGCGAAAACAGGTGATTTTGAAGTGAAAGTGCCAATTTCAATGACAAGTATTAAAAGTTTCCAAAAACAAGGCGGTGCAAGATTCACAGATCCAAATGGTATTGAAATCGGAACGGGTAAAATAATTCGTATTTCGGATGTCATTAATCAAAAAACCCAATCAATCGATGTATATTATTCAATACGTTCATCAAGTGCTGAAAATGTTTACAATGGTCAGTATGTGAATGTTGAAATTAACCAACAAGCCTCTCAAGAGAGTTTTGCCATTCCAAGAAATGCTGCGAAAGGGAATAAAGTGAATGTCTTGGCAGACAATAAACTCGTTCAGCGCGAGATAATTGTGGTTGGTGCTAAACCTGATTCACTTTACATCAGTGGACTTAATGACGGTGATGAGGTGGTTTTGGAGCAAATAGAGCCATCTGCTTCGATTAAGGAATATAAAGGGATTAAACGTTAAAACTCATGAGAAGATTAATAGAGTTTTTTGTTAAAAGACCTGTTTGGGGGAATGCATTTATTGCAATCATTGTACTTTTTGGTCTGTTTTCAATCTTTACAATGAAGCGATCTTTTTTCCCTGAATTAGATCCAAATACCATTATCGTTTCTGTTTTCTATCCCGGAGCTTCTCCTGCAGAGATGGAAGAAGGCGTCACTATCAAGGTTGAGCAGGCTGTTAAAGGTTTCGCAGAAATTGAAGACATCAATTCGACATCGAATGAGAATATGGCAACAGTCACAATTAAAGCTTATGCCGACGCGGATATGGATGAATTGCTGAGCGATGTTGAGAACTCAATCAATTCAATTAATTCCTTTCCACAAGGTGCTGAGCGACCAATTATCACTCGATTAAAATCAGGTGGAATGGGAAGTATGGCGGCTTTCGTTGGGATCTCTGCTAAATCGAATGGGACTAGTGATGTCGAACTCATCGATATTGCAACAAAGGTGGAACGTGATTTATTGAATACCAAAGAAATTACTCAAATTGCAAAAAATGGTTTTCCTACGAAGGAAATTTCCATTAATGTAAACGAAGAAAGTCTTTTGCGTTTTGGAATAACCATGCAAGAAATTTCAGCTGCCGTTAGTTCTAAAAACATTGATATTACTGCTGGTTTGATTCGAGGGGGTGTGCAAGAGATGAGCATTCGTGCCAATGATCGTGGTACAACGGAGGAGGAAATAGAAGCAATTGCTATACGCTCAACGAGCGAAGGTCAAAAAATACGTATTGGTGATGTTGCAGATGTTGTTTTAGGATATGCAGAAGATTCGCAAGAATCGCGTTTTAATGATAAGCCTGCGGTTTCTTTTCGAATTGAGAAAACACTGGAAGAGGATATCGCAAAGATCACAGATGCCTTGCACGATTACCAAGATAAATTCAATAAAGAAAACAGTAAGTTTCAATTCGATATTTACTACGAATTCAATAGTATGTTGAATGATCGTATTGATTTGTTGACATCAAATGGTCTGCAGGGATTGGTTTTGGTCTTGATATTTCTTGGACTATTCTTGAATGTTAAACTCTCTGCCTGGGTGGCATTTGGAATTCCATTTTCATTCCTTGGAATGTTCATTTTGGGAATGGCTTATGGTATGACCATAAATATGATTTCCCTATTCGGAATGATTCTCGTGGTCGGAATCTTGGTGGATGATGGAATTGTTATAGCAGAAAATATCTATTCTCACTTTGAAAGGGGCAAAACTCCGCACAAGGCGGCGATTGATGGAGTAATGGAAGTTTTACCTTCGGTATTTTCTTCCATTGTTACGACGGTAGTGGCGTTTTCAGTGCTTTTCTTTGTTGAGGGCTTGGAAATGATGCGCGAGATGGCTTTTGTTGCCATTGCATGTTTGATTTTCTCACTTTTTGAAGCATTTTTCTTACTTCCTGCTCACCTTGCGCACAAGAATATGCTGGAAGAAAACACTAATCCATCTTTTACTACTTTGAAAGGTTTGTTAATAATGGTTATAGGGGTTGTGGTCGTTCTAATTGGTGGATGGATATTCCCAGATTCAAATTTCAGTTTAGGTTCAGTATTGTTTCCTTTTGTATTGTTTTTATTAGGCGCGGTGCTATGTTACAAAGGATTTACCGATTCTCCAATTGAAATAATTATTCGTGGTGGAGCGGATAAAGGGATTAAACATGTAAGAGATAAATGGTTTAAAGAGAGTGTGGAAATGATAATTGGAACAAAACGGAAGTGGTATCGAGCTACTTTTTTCTTCCCGATGATTTTTACCATTGTAACAATAGGAATGCTTGCTGGAGGAACCATTTCTGCTACTTTTTTTCCAAATATTCAACCTGATTTCTTCAGTATTGAAGCAGCTTATAATCCTGGAGATAATAAAAAGCAAACACAGAAGTTTGTGGAGACTGCCACGCGCATTATGTTGGAAGAAAACAATCGGATTAAACGTGAAAACGGTGATAATTTGATGACATATTTTAGCAGTAACATTGGATTTTCTCAAAATCTTGGTCAAGCTGGAAATCATACTGGTTCAGTTAGTGTTTTTATAGATGCTGAGCGTTCTAAAACACCATTGGACACCTTGATGAATCGAATAATTCGACGATTAAATTCAATTCCTGAAGGACAATTAGCACAAGATATTTATGTTGGAGGATTTAATCGTTTTGGTAAAGAGATTGAATTGGGTTTGACATCTACAAATGAGAATAATTTGTTGGAAGCGCGATCTAAAATGAAAAAAATGATGTCTGAGTTGGATGGACCAATCAATATCAAAGACAACATGCCTCCAGGCAGAAACGAAATAACTATCAAAATGAAAGACCAAGCAGAAATGTATGGGATTTCAAAAGGGGAAGTGTTGAGTCAAATTCGTCAAGGGTTTTTCGGACAAGAAGCACAAAGAGTCATCATAGGAACAGATGAGGTTAAAATCTGGGTACGATATCCGCAAGAAGATCGAAATTCTTTGATGGATTTGGAGAATATGAAGATAAAGAATGCATTAGGAACTGCCATACCCCTGAATGAGATTTGTGATTTTTCTTTTGGTAGAGCGCCAGAAAGTTTAAAGCGAAGAAACGGTCAACGAATTATTAAAATTGATGCGGAATCAAGTGATCCTGATCGAGTAAGCATTGTGAATACGACAATATTCGACTCTTTAGTCCCACAATTAACAGCAAGATATCCAGACGTTCAAGCAGTGAAACTTGGTCAATTTGAACGAAGCCAAAAAACGGGTAATTCTATGCAATATGTTTTGGTTATTTGTCTTGTTTTAATGTTTATAGTTTTGACATTACACTTTAATAGTCTTTCTCAAGCCTTTTTAATTATGTTGGTTATTCCAGCTGGATTGGCAGGAGCTATTCTCGGTCATGGACTAGTTGGTATACCAGTATCGCTGTTATCCGCTTTTGGTATGATTGCATTAATTGGTGTCTTGGTAAATGATGCTATCGTCTTTCTTGATCGCTATAATGATTTACTCTTGGAAGGATATCAACCAAAAGAGGCAATTATCGAATCAGCTACGTCACGATTTAGACCGATTTTATTGACATCATTAACCACAGTGGCGGGATTGTTACCTATGATTGCTGAAAAAAGTATGCAAGCCCAATTCTTGATTCCAATGGCCACATCTATTGCTTTTGGGGTGTTGTTTGGAACCATTTTCATCTTGTTTTTCTACCCAGCTGCCATTTTGTTTTGGAACGAAACAAGATGCTTTATTAAGCGCGTTTGGCTTTGGGAAAAGGTAAATCCTCTTTCGGTTGAACCTATATTAAAATTACAAAAAAAGTCGAATGAAGTTGCAGAGAACGATTAGTACAATCTTATTGATTAGTGGTATATTGCCAGTTTTTGCTCAACAAACTTTGTCAGCCAAAGAGGCTGTTGCGCTTGCTTTAGAGAATAATTTTAAAGTGAGAATTGCTGAGAAACAAGTCGAAATTGCTGACAAAAACAACAATTGGATGGAAGCAGGTATGTTTCCGACGATTACAATTGGTGCTTCTTTAAATAATACGATTCAAGACAATACGAATAACCCGTTTACATTTACGCCAGGGATTATTCTTTCTCAAGGAATTACACCAAGTTTAACGGCAAATTGGAACTTGTTTTCTGGACTTTCAATGTTTATAACCAAAGATAGGTTAGAATTATTGGAACAACAAAGCAATGGTAATTCTCTTGCAGTTATTGAAACAACTGTACAAGACGTATTGAAAGCATATTATACTGCTGGTTTGCAGAAGGAGCGAATGTTGCTATTTTCAACGTTGAAGGATTACTCTAGAAAACGAATGGCGTATTATGAGTTAAAAGAGAAGTATTCTAAATCATCTTCATTGGAGTTGCTTCAATTCAGAAATCAGTATCTTACAGATAGTACAAATTATTTAGTGCAGGAGATTTCCTATCAAAACGCTATGCGGAATTTGTTACTTATTATGAATAATTCAGCAGATTCCATTCCAGTTAGTTTTCCCGAATTGACAGATAAACTTGAAATTTCCTTTCCATTAGTTGATTTCGATAAGGCCTTGGAGGACATGAAAAGTAACAATCAAAACTTGAAAAATCAGTATATCAGTCTTGAATTACAGAAAACAGCGACAAATTATCAGCGAACTTTTTTGTATCCAACGTTGAGTTTTCAGGCAGGAATAACACCATCTTATTTTTGGTTTCGAGAAATTAAGGATGATTTGCTAGAGGCTCAAACTCAGACGCTTCAGTACTATGGTAATTTTAATTTAAGGTATAATTTATTCAATAATTGGAAAGCAAAAAGGTCATATGATGTCGCAAAAATTCAAGAAGAAATTGCTACTTTAAATACTGAAAGCATTGAGCAATCATTAGCAACAACTTTGCGAAATGTTATAGAACTATACAAAGTTAGAAGTAAGTTGGTTGACATTTCTGCTGAAAATTTGAATTATGCATCAAAAGCATGGGATTTAGCTCAAAAGAGATTCGAGTTGGGCACACTAACTTCAATTGAACTGGCAACTTTTCAAAATAATTACCAAAATACCTTGATTCAACATTATGAGAATCAATTTAATAAAATGGATACTTTTTTAGAGATCTATAAATTAACAGGTAAAATGGGATTAAGTTTTTGAAGGAATTAGAGCTTCGCTTTTTTCTTGAGCTCTTTTTGTACCTTTTCGTTCAGATAATAGGAGGTAAGAATAATTACTAAGAAAGGCAATACTGGCGCTTTAAATCTTACAAGCACTCCAAAAAGAATGGATGTAAATCCAGCAAAATAGGCTAAAATAAAAGCAAAGAAAAATCCAAAAATCAAGAATTCATGCTTTCGAATGAGTTGTATGCGCTGCCTAATTTTGGTGCTCACAAGAAACCTAAAAGTGAAGTAAAGTAAAACTATACTTTCAATTCCATTTAAAAAGAGTGAAACACTGAGCGATTCCCAAATGAAAGGACGATAAAAACCTGCAATTACTGCCGGAGGAATGGCACTTAGCATTCCCGTTGGTGAGTAATCTGTAATATTTAAGTTATAACGATTTGTTCCATATGTTTTGTTTGTTGACATGTCTTGATTAATAACAGCTGCTTCGTTTAAAAATTTTTCAGCTTCTGGAGTTTGAAAGAAGATTATGACGACAGAAATCCCCAGAGATATCAAGAAAAAACGAATGAAATTCAGTTCAAATTTGCGATTTTGAAATTTTTTGGTCAACCGCACTGTATAAGCAAAAAGAAGTGGTACTAATACAGTTATAATCATAAATGAACGCACTTGAAGCATTACATATAGGCAAATAAAAATAACAATCCAGTTGATGAAAGACGCTTTTTTATCAATAGAAATAATTTGGTATAGGTGATGTAAGAAATAACAAAGTGCAACCCAAATAACTGTGTCTTTTGAAATGCCTCCACACCAAAAACTGAGAGATGGAATGAAAAAAATCGCAAGAGCTAAATGCCAATCCTTATGAAGTTTATAACCTCTGACTAATTCAAACAGTTTCCAAGAGGCATTGGTTGTAATGAACGCAAAAATCAGGGACATTAAAATATATCCCTTAAAAGTAAAAAATGTAAAGAATGATGCTATTTTACTAATAAAAAAACTTTCACGTTCGCCATAAATATGACTATCTGGATAGCCGGTTTGGATACTGAAATTGTTATAAATAGTGCGGACCTCTGAAGAATCGAATATTTCCTGAAAATAAGCCATTGGATCAACCCAAAATAGGTTGTTTAACTTCACTGCACCGTCCCAGTATCCAATTGAATCACCACCTACTTTATAAACGATGATATAAAAAAGAGCATTGGCAACAACAAAAATTGCTTTAAAAAAATAAGCAGGAATCAGGTATTTAAAATGCTCTTGGTCCTTATTTCGTTGTTTTCTTAGATACAATAAAATAAATATGGCAATGATACCCAGAATTGTTGCCGCAATATCTAAAGGAGTAAAAAATAAATAATTACGGTCAACAATGAACGATGCTGCTTCAGGGGTATTCACAATCTCTTTTTTTCAAAAGTACATTTTTTCTTGGAAAAACATTTCCAATGATGAATGAATGGAGTTTACAATATGCTAATCCATTCTTATATTATTGTTTGGAGTAATAAACACTCCTTATATTTGCAGTATGATTGATATGATAATTGATAATGCCTTACAAGAAGATATTGGTGAAGGCGATCACTCAACATTAGCATGTGTTCCTAAAGAAGCTCAAGGAAGTGCGCAGTTAATTGTGAAAGAAAATGGAATTTTAGCAGGTGTTGAATTAGCAGAAAGAATCTTCAAGCGTTTCGACGAAAAGTTAGAAATTGAGGTCCTTATAAAGGATGGGTCAGAAGTTAATTCAGGTGATATTGCTTTTATTGTCAAAGGAAGTTCTCGCTCAATTCTTTCAACGGAACGTTTGGTGTTAAACTTTATGCAGCGAATGAGTGGCATAGCTACACAAACTAATCGCATTGTTAAATTGATTGAAGGAACCAATGCTAAATTGTTGGACACTCGTAAAACAACACCGGGAATTCGTTACCTAGAAAAATGGGCCGTGCGTATTGGTGGAGGGCACAATCATCGCTATGCATTATACGACATGATTATGCTCAAAGATAATCACATAGATTATGCTGGTGGAATTAAGTCAGCCATTGAACGCACCCATGAATATTTAAAATCAACGGGAAAAAAACTTAAAATAGAAATAGAGGTAAGAAATGAATCAGAATTGGATGAAGTTCTCCAGATTGGAAGAGTTGATCGAATTATGTTAGATAATTTTACGCCGAATGAAATTAAACGTGTGATAAACAAAATACCGGTTAATTTTGAAACAGAAGCATCAGGTGGAATAACTGAAGAAACAATTCGATCTTTTGCAGAAACTGGAGTAAATTATATTTCAGTTGGAGCACTGACCCATAGCGTTAAATCACTTGACATGAGTTTGAAGGCAAGTTTTTGAGCTATTTTTCAATAGTTAGACTTTCTATTTTGAAATCAGAACCTTCCTTAATGAAATGTATCGTAACACGGAAACTTTCTCCTTTACTCTCATAAGTACCAATCGCAAAAGAACCTTCAGAAGACTCCTTTCCTTTGAAAATGAATTTGAAAGTGTTCCCTGGTTTTTTAGTGAAGAAATCTTTAATAACTAAGCCGGCTTGAGATTTACTGTAGGCACCTTCTTTACCCAAAATATTAAGTAAAATTTTATCCTTACCTACAGCAACAATTGCACTGGCATCATTTGAACTGAAAGCCTTTTCTAAGCTAGAATATGGAATTTCACCTTGAATTGTAAGGGAAATTATAAGTGAGGTTAAAAAAGAATAAATCAGTCCCATAAATTGAATTTAATGTCGGCCAATTATCAACAATTGTGCCTTTAATTTTCAAAATGAAATAATTGCTTTAGGCAACGAATTTAGTTAAATTGTTGGTTTAACGACTGAAGTATTAAGTTTAAACATCAGATGAGATACATTTATTATTTTTGAAGCATGAAAGTGAGGCTTATTTGTATTGGGAAGACAGGGAAGAAATTCCTTGAAGATGGTGAAAATGAATACATGCAACGAGTTAAGCACTATGTTCAAATAGAACGGATTGAAATTCCAGACTTGAAAAATGCACGCAAATTAACATTTGAGCAAATCAAGCAAATGGAAGGAAAAGAAATACTCTCAAAATTAGGAAGTGGGGAACAATTAATATTACTCGATGAAAGAGGTAGCGTATTGTCATCTGTAGAGTTTTCCAATTTTATTCAACAACGCTTCAATACTGGAGGTAAGGCACTTGTTTTTGTGATTGGAGGAGCATATGGTTTCTCATCTGACGTTTATGAGGCTGCACAAGGAAAGATTAGCTTATCTAAAATGACTTTTTCTCACCAAATGATACGAATGATTTTCTTTGAACAATTATATCGTGCAATGACCATTTTAAAAGGGGAACCTTATCACCACGAATAATCAATCTTACAGACTGTCATCAAGAATATCATCTTTCGACGATTTCTCTTGGAATAGTTTTGGATTTATGAAAAATGAAATTCCTACAGTAAGCATGCCAGCCATGAAAATATAATAGGCGTAGGGCCAATGCATGATAAAAAAGATCAATCCAATAAAAAGGATAATACTCCCTAACCAAAACACAAAATTAAATCCAGGATCGCTTTTCCCTGATTTGAATGTCAAAAGATTAAAAAGTAAAGCAATTGCCCCACTGCTTAGAAAAATAATTTTGGCTGTACCAACTGTTATGTAAGAACGACCAACACCCGCAAATAAAACAAGTCCCATTAGAAAGGCAATAGCGAAGAAGATGGAAGCAAATCGTTTTAGTATCATTGTATAAATATAGGAAATCTGCTCAAGAAACAATGATATGAAAAACGCTTTATTGCAACTCAGTTTGGAAATTTAATTGCACAAATACGATTTGTAATTGTTGATGACAAGAAGAAAATCAATTTCATCTTCGATT
>JAIOZF010000110.1 GCA_021740745.1 Crocinitomicaceae bacterium
ATTTTTCTAATCGTCTCACGAGCAATTGATTGAACATCTAAATAAGTTGTAGTTTTGATCTCTCCAGCCAAAACAACCAATCCTGTAGTAACCAACGTTTCACAAGCAACTTTTGATTCTGGATCAAAGGCCATGAAATTGTCAATTAATGCATCTGAAATTTGGTCAGAAACCTTGTCAGGATGCCCTTCTGAAACTGACTCTGATGTAAACAAATATGACATTTTATTATCTTTAATTAAATTGAGGTGCAAAACTACTCAAAAATTGACAATTGTACAATTGAGAAATTAATGATTCTTCATTCCACCTGGCTGGCAACACAAAGGGAGTTTTTTTACTGATTCGGGGTTCGATTTAACTTCGTCGGCATCATAACCAAGCTCAGAAAGTTTAGTTTTGATTTCAGCTAAAGAAATCTTCTTCGTTGAATATTTCACAGTTAACTTTTTAGTCTCCAAATCTAACTCTGAGAATTTAATCCCTTTCGTGTAGTTCAACATTTCTTCAATGCGATCCTTACAATCACCGCACTCCGCGGAAGTTTGAATAATTACCGTTTCTAATTTTGATTTTTTCTCTTGTGCATTCACCGTTTGCAAAAACATAAGGGCGAATAATAAAAACAATCCTTTTTTCATCTTTTTCTTTTATTGAAGTTAATTATTTCTTTCTTTTTATTGAATAACGCAGTCCAGCATAGACGTTAATTCCCATTACTGGTCCCCAAATTTGGGTAGCGTCAAATGCATTACCAAACGGATTTTGAGCGTCAATTATTGCGTTTTTCTGTTTGTAATTCGTTAGGTTTTCTCCGCCAATGTAAAAATCCCATTTTTTGTAAACATGGGTAATTTGTGCATTCAAAATTGGATAAATCTCACTATAAAAAACAGCGTCGGTTGGACTAATACCAGGTAATCTCGATTCACCAAAAACTGATATGGTCGCATTGAATTCCCAACGCTTGTTTCGGGTAATGTAACCTGTGTTTAAGAAACCACGGTGCCTTGGAATCATTACTTGTTGTTGTGATGTACCGCCATATTTTGCGATGACATCCAAGAATTTATAGGCGATTCGCATGTCCCAATTTTTCAAGATATTAAAACTCAATTCAGTTTGAAAACTATTTGAATAGGACTGGCCTTTTTGATTGTTAAAGAATGTTTGATATCCTTCACGGTCAACTATCAGTTGATTTTCAAAATAGGTGTGATAGAAATCAATTGAAATGGAAGCTTTTTGTTTGAAGACTTTGAATTCTTGCACCAATGAACCACCGATGTTCCATGAGATTTCAGGCTTTAGTTCACTTGGCGCAACCCACGGACTTGATGTCGCCAACAAGGAAATATTATCAATCATGTAATTCGGTACACGCCAACCTTTTCCTGCTGTGAAACGCAAATCGGTTTTTTCTGTCAACGTGTATTTTGAATGTACACGAGGAGAGAATTGAAATCCATATAAATTGTGGTAATCGCCTCGAGCGCCAATCACTGTTGTCAAACGCATTCCTGTGAAAGTATACTCAGCAAAAGCTCCAGGGACGATTTCTATTCGATTGTTTTCCATTGTATCAACTGCTTGTTGCATGTCAACATAAACAGCGCTCATTCCCACCTTGATTTTGTGGTCTGTTGTGCCGAAATAATCATCGTAAATGGCATTCACATAAGCTCTTTTTTCTTCTCCTTTGAATTGACGATTTCCAAAAAGTGCATCAACAACTTGATACTTGGCGTTGTACACAATTCCGAGAGAGGTCTGTGGTTTCTTCAGAAAAAATCCAGTTTTCGCAAATGCACCTAAGTGTTTTGAGTCCAATTGAACACCATATTTACCCAAGCTACTTCCGCGTTCATAACCCATTTGCCCACCGTTTTTGACATCCATATAGGTATTAACCCCGAACTGTGCTTCCATTTTCTTTCCTTGAAAATTCCAACGATTCAAAAATGCCAAGTTATTTCCCTTTGGAACATCACGGAAACCGTCATTGTTATTGTCCATTTCGCCAAACATTCCCGACGCATGTGCGAACCAACCTGTGCTCCACTTTTCATTTAAGATGTGTCCTGCGTTCAAGTTCAATTCCGCTCTGCCGAAAATACTTCCATACGCGTTGACAAATAAACGCTCCATTTCTGTTGGTTTTTTCAACTCCAAGTTCACCAATCCAGCCATTGATTCGTAGCCGTTAACTACGTTTCCAGTGCCTTTTGTGATTTGAATGGATTCGATCCACGTTCCAGGCATTGAATTCAAGCCGTATGAACTTTCTAATCCACGCAAATAAGGAATGTTTTCTAGTTGAATTTGTGTGTACACACCATCCAATCCCATCATTTGAATTTTCTTAGCACCAGAAACGGCATCGGTAATATTCACATCGACTGAGGCATTTGTTTCGAAGGATTCAGACAAATTACAACAAGCTGCTTTGCGCAACTCATTTTCGTTGATTTCTTCAACATGTAAGGTTTTTAAGCGTGAGATTGAGTGTCCAGCTCGCTTGTGTTCAACAATGACTTCCTTTAGTAATTGATCTGAATACAAGGTGACTTTGAGTGAAATAAATCGGTCATTCTTGTCAACGATAATCGTGTCAGAATTGTATCCCATGGCAGAAATAACCATGGTATCTGGCAAATCTTTTGGCAAAGTAAGTTCGAAGGTTCCATCCTCACCGCTTACGACACCAATTTTACTTTTCAGTAATTTTATTTTAGCTCCATAGAGCGCTCTTGTTTTTTCTCCAGCTCCCAAAACGACACCTTTCAATTGAGAATGCGCTTTTGAAACCAAGGCGAGAAACAAGAGCATAATTGCTATTTTTTTCATGTATAGATTTTTTAATGAGTAGAAAATTGCTTTTCGTCATTAAAGAATCATATCTGAAATACTTGTTTTTTGATGAGAAGTTCGCGACTGGAATAGAGCAGAGGTGGTGGCCTCACAATCGCAGTTTTTAAAACAACGGGCTGAACAAAATTTAAATAGTTGAATTTTGTTATAGTAAATTCTAAATTGTCAAATGAAGGAAGATCAATCTGATCGTTATGAAAATAATCCCACTTAACCTTGTAGATTTTTTCTTCATCTTGGCAACAATCTTTGTCTTGTTTTTCTGCAACACAACACGCGGGTAAATCTTCATGTTCTGATGCGCAATGGTCATCGGTTTGAATGAAAAATGAACGGAATACACCATCTTCTTCACAGGTATGTGTAAAGACACTAAGACCTACATTTCCGACAAAAACGTAAGAAATGAGAGAAAAAAGCACTATGGTTTGAACAATTCGCACAAAACAAAGTTAAGCTATTAGACGATTGATTGTCGAACTTTTGTGCATCAATTCTTGGAAACTTAAATTACCTTTGTAAAAAACTCATAAAAATGAACGTACCAGTAACAGTTTATGCCGAAATGACTCCAAATCCTTCAACGATGAAGTTTGTAGCAAATAAATATTTATTGATTACAGGCGATTCAGTTGAGTTTAGCTCCAAAGCTGATGCGAAAGGTTATTCTCCGATGGCGGAAGAATTGTTTAATTTCCCGTTTGTAAAAAATGTCTTCGTAGCGGCAAATTTCATTACGATTACCAAAACGGATAATGTTCCTTGGGATTTCATCACGATGGAATTGCGTGAGTTTGTTAAAAACTGGATTACCGAGGGGAAAGACGTATTGATTCAAATGCCAGCCCCAAAGACAGTGATTGAAGCAACAGATGATTCACCAAAAAAAGAATACCTACCATCTGAATACGATGATGCTATCAAAAGTCTATTGGATGAATATGTGCGCCCTGCTGTAGAAAATGATGGTGGAGCAATCGACTTCCGTGGATTTGACAATGGTGTTGTAACGGTTGTTATGCGCGGTTCTTGTGCTGGATGTCCTTCGTCAACAGCAACATTAAAAGGTGGAATTGAAAACCTTTTGAAATCGCACTTACCCGAAGTGAAGGAAGTTGTTGCGGAAATGTGAGAGAGAGCATAGACCGCTTCGCTGTTAGAACATAGATCGCTCCGCTTTTAGACTTGTTCTTTTGAATTATTAGGTTTTCTAATCCTGAAGTAAATTGGTTTAAAGAAATTAAGTCTCGGCTCACTTCGGCAGGCTCAGTGCATCGCTCGGCTCTCTGCTCTCATTGCCATCCTCGATACAATCCGCCGCGGCGGACTTATAGAGCCTAGACCGCTTCGCTGTTAGAACATAGATCGCTCCGCTTTTAGACTTGTTCTATTGAACCATTGTGTTTTTAATCCTGATGTAGATTGGTTTAAAGAAATTAAGTCTATGTTCTTTGCTCCTTGTTCTTTGCTCTCAGCTCTAGTTTCTAATTTCAAGTCTCTAACTTAAACTTACAGCCACTGAAACATCGCGTCCAGATCTTGCGGTTTCATCCATTGACCCATGCGCTCGAAAAGAATCTTTTTCAATTCTTCTTCGGTATAAACATCTTTTATTTTATCAGGATACTGAAAAGTAGCAGCTGCTGGAACCATTGCTTTGATTTCTTTCGCGAAATAAACAACACTTCCGTCTTCCGTTGCTAAACCTAAAATTGTTCCTGGTAAACCTTCAAATCCTTCTGGTCCAACAGTTGGGATTAATTCTTCTGCATACCAAGCGTAAATGCGGGTTGAGTCATTCATCTGCCAAATGGCCTTGCGACAATTGTATCCACTGATCATTCGTTTATTTTCAGTGATTTTCCATGATTTTCGTTCGACAGAATCTTTGATAACCGCTTCACTTCCCCACAAATCCATAATGATGAATTTCTGACGGGTATTGCTGTTTTGGTAAGTTGTATTTCGGGTTGTCATCATTTTCATGAAACCGCCATCGCCTGCACCTGCATCAGGAATATTTTTGAATACCGAAACAGAATCATTGAAAAACAATTCAAAATTTTCAGTTCGAATCTTGTTTTGTTCGGTAATCATATTTTTCATTCGAGGATTATCACCATATCGTTTTTTCAAATTTGTTCTTCGTTCGTAAACGATACGTCCCGAAGAAATTTGAGCAAAGGTATTTGCAGTCAATAAGAATAAAATTCCTGTAAATACTATTTTTTTAATGCCAGCCTTTGAAATCATCTTCTTTCGCTTTTCTATTGTTAAATCTTAAATTCACTTTTAATAAAAAGTACCTTGAAATGATAGTCGTACGGAAATCGGTAATGCTACTTCCACTTACTACTCTTCGTGCATTGATATTTTGATTCAAGATGTCATTCCCAATCAATGAAACGATTAAATTTTGGGTTTTCAAGAATTTCTTGCTGATGTTCGCATCCAATACGAAGAATTCTGTATCGTAAAAACCACCGCCTGGTTGGGAATTTTTCGTGTACTTACCATCTGTTCCAATTGTAAATCCTTTTGGCAATCTCCACTCAACACCAATTGAATAAACTTGAATAGTAAACGGTGTGTTTGAAACGGAGCTCAATGAACTCTTCGGATTGTTGTATGAATAACTACCATTCAAATCAATTTCTAATGAATCCCACATGAACTCAATATTCATTTCTGGTGTGATGGCGAAATTATCAGTGATGTTGTCTTGTGTTCCGATGATACTTTTAAAACGATTGAAAGAGGCATCCATCGAAGGATTGAATTCAATCTTGCGATTTAAAATTGGAAAACCTGCACCCGCCCAAATATTTGATGATAAATTTCCATCAACATTTACTGTTTTCGAAACGGTACGACCAAACTCATCATAATCTGTTTGAGTGGCAAACGCATTGTCTGTTACACTAAAGAATCCACCTGCCCAAACATAACGACCAGAAAGCGCATTCCATGTGTTGAAGTTCAAGGATACATTGTGTACGTAATTTGGTTTTAAATCTTGATTTCCAACCTTGATTCTATTTGGATTCGAGTTATCTGGAATTGGCTGCAAATCATTAATTGATGGTTGTTGTGAACTAGTATTGTAATTGAAATTTACACGCTTGCTCATACTTGGTTTGAACTCATAACGGAACTTAGGAAGGATGTTCGTGATATTTTGGTTTACCAATGAATCAGTTGCCAAGTTCACATTGTCGATGTTGATGTTACGAACGAATGTTCCAGCAGCAACGGTATGTTTCCCCGTTTCATAAATCAATTCCGTACCACCTCTGTGTTGCGTACGTGTATTGTCAAAGTTATTTGTAAGATCTTCACGCAACTCTGTGTAGTTTCCATTTACACCATCATACGTTGTTTTGTTTTGATTCGACAAACCATATTCAAACAAGTAAGTAAAATTGATTTTGAATTTAGCAGAAAGTGGTTCAAAATAGCTCACTGTTCCATAGTGATTTGTATTGCGATTCGAGTTGGTTTTTTTCTGATCGATTGTGTCACTAAATCCGAGTAAATAATAATCGGAACGTGTGTACAATTTCCCTTCGTTGTTATTATTGGATGAGTTTAAATCATAGCGTACTTCCAACTCACGTCTTTTTTTCATGAATTTACGGTACAAACGTGCTGTTCCATTAACAGTAACACCTTTCGAATCATTATCATTGGTGATTTGAGTAGACAATGATTGAACACCGTTTTCTCCGAAGAAAGCTGATAAATTTGAACTTTCAGAAATACCTTGATCAAAACGAACCGATGGTTTGAATTCGATAAACGTTAATGAATCGATTTGCGATCCAATTGCAAGATTCATACTGTGTTGCTCATTCAGGTTGTAATTACGCGTAGAGTCGTCGGTGAAATAGGTTGTATCTGCTAAGAAATACTGCGACTGGCTTGCTGAACGAGAATCTAAACGATCATTATAATATGAATAATTGAAAAGCAAATTGGTATTTTGTTTCTCTCCAAATTTATCTGAATAATAAATTCCAGCCTTTAACGTCTGAGGTATCCCACTTGAATTTTTTGTGTCATCTGATTCCCAAAAATTTCTATTTGCACCACTTTCATTTGATAAACCAAACTTGTTCAAATCGCCTCTCCCGAAGTTCGAACGCGGTGTATTTGATCCTAAGGCAAAAATGGAAATCTTTTGCTTACTATTGAATTTATTCAGCAACAATTCACCTTCGTAAAAAGGCCTTGAACCGACATAACCCTCCACTGGTGTGAGCCATAAATCGGAGGCGCCGGAGACACGACCAAAATATCCTTTCTTGGCTTCTTCTTTCAGTCGGAGATCGAGCACCTTGATTTTTGCATCAGATCCACCAATGGTTTCGCTGTCTGTTTTCTCATAAACTTGAACTGTTTCAATTCCATCCGCACCCAGGTTTTTTGTTGCAACAGTTGGATCGGTTCCGAAAAACTCATCACCATCCACCAATACCTTCGTAATTTCCTGTCCTTGAGAAGTAATCTTTCCGTCCTTATCGATACTTAAGCCAGGTAACTTTTTCAATAAATCTTCTACCACTGCACCTTCAGCTACTTTAAATGAATCGGCTACGTACACCAAGGTATCTCCTTTGTAGAATATAGGATTTTTGTTGGCGTAAATAACTACTTCCTCTAATTCTTGCGATTTAGAATTCATGCGAATAGACGGAATATCAATCTCTGTATTGGCCGCGTGACCAAAAATGTAGTATAACTTATCGTCGTAGCCTGGACTCGTTATCATCAGCGTAAACGTGTCGATATTGAAGGAGTTCA
>JAIOZF010000111.1 GCA_021740745.1 Crocinitomicaceae bacterium
TTGTTAGATGCAGCTGTCTTCCCAGGAATTCAAGGTGGACCACTGGAGCATGTGATTGCGGCTAAAGCTGTTGCTTTTGGTGAAGCATTAACGGAAAATTACAAATCTTACATGGCACAAGTGCAAAAAAATGCAGCTGTCATGGCGGATGAATTTACTAAAAGAGGATATAAAATCATCTCAGGTGGTACAGATAATCATTCTATGTTGATTGACCTTCGATCAAAAGGTGTTACTGGAAAAGATGCTGAAAACACTTTAGTTAGAGCTGATATTACAGTCAATAAGAACATGGTTCCATTTGATACGGAATCACCTTTTGTAACGTCTGGTATCCGTGTCGGAACTCCAGCAATTACATCTCGTGGTGTGAAAGAACATGAAATAGCTGCAATTGTAGGATTAATTGATAAAGTATTGACAAACATCAATGATGAGTCAGTTATCGATTCAGTAAGAAAAGAAGTGAATGCCTTGATGGGACATCGTCCCTTATTTCAATGGTAATTAACCATAGCGATACTAAAAAGGCAGACCAAATAAGTCTGCCTTTTTTCTTGCTATTTTTTTCGTTTTTCAAGTTGATACAAATCATTCGTGTAACCGTGCCAATCAATTGGAATGTATGTCATTGCACCAATTTTATGTTGAAATGACTCCTTGTTTTTATTGATTGATTTTTCTTGGAGAAACTGTTGTGTTGGACAACCAACAGAAGCAATCAGCAGTTCATAGTTACCAAACTGATAAATTCGAATCTCCTTCATTTCGTTCATCATCAAACACGACATACTTTCATTGTTGCCCAAATCAATTTCATGTTGTTTCCAAAGAGCCGTTGAATCTGTTAACATTTTAATTTGCTCCTTAATTGCAATTGAATCAGCAGCATATAAAACACCCATAAATGGAGTAAAGCCTTTTTCATTAGACACTAGCAAATAGGCGGAATCCAAATAGCGTTGCATGATTTCACGGTATTGAGAATTATTTTCAATCTCATCATACTTACAAACACATTCCACAAATTCAAAAGTATCTAGTGCCTTAAACATGCGCAGACTGTCTTTTTCTAAAAACTGCAGACTCATTCGACCAAACCAAAAGATTTCATTGTTTGCCCCCATTCCATCATCTGAACAAGCGCGACTCATCTCAAAAACAGCAGAAATTGGCTTGTTTTGCATCATTCCTAGGGGAAAAATGCGTAATTGTCCCGCACTGCAGCAAGCTTCAGAATTGAGTGAAATCAAAAGAAACAATAGGAGAACCAATCGCATCATTAGGTAGCAGATTGCTTTTTAATAATTTTCCAGAATAAGGACGGCAAAAATCGTTTTAAGGTAACTGCTTTTATTTCCTTGTTACCAATGAGAATTTCCTTCTTTTTAGCTGTAACTGCTTTTAATAATATAGCAACGCATTCTTGAGCAGACATTCCAGTTGCTTGATTGTGATCCATAACACCATGTGCGCTTCCACTTCCCTGCAGCGCGTTCATGGAGATATTCGTATTAATTTTACCAGGACAAGCAATCGTGACTGAAATTCCGTTCTCAGTTTCCTCCAGCATTAAACTTTCGTAGAATCCATGCAAAGCATGTTTTGAAGCGCTGTAAGCAGAACGGAGAAAGAAACCAAATTTCCCTGCAATACTCGAAATTACTACGAAATGCCCCTCCTTTTGCTCAATCATAAAGGGTAAAACAGCTTTCGTAAGTGCAATATTTCCGAAGTAATTAATTTCCATTATTTTTCGATCCACCTCAAGCGATGTTTCAGCGACAGTCGATCGTTGACTTAATCCACCATTATTAAACAGAAAATGAATCCCTTTCATTTCGGAAAACACAGTTTGGGCTAATTCAGGAAAGTTAGACGAATGTTCTAGGTCGAGCGCCAATACCATATGTTTTTCTGGATTGGGTAGCGACATTCTTATCTTTTCTAAGGCATCGGTATTTCGTGCAGAAAGAACCACACAAGCACCTTTACTGGATAATTGACGAACCATCTCTTCTCCTATTCCAGAAGAAGCACCCGTTACCCAAGCTACTTTATTTTGAAACATATTGGTACAAATAAAAAATCCCAACTCTCGCTGGGATAAATTTCAATTCACTGAATTTTATAAATCATCTGGAAGCGTAACTTCTTTCAATGCTTTTTGCTTCGGTTTTAACTTATCGATGAAAATCACTTTGAATTTTTCACCATCAGCAGTGAAACACATGTCTGAAATACCGTTGTTGATACTTGGAGCTTGTTTCTTCTCGTTGTAGAACTTCTTTTCATATGGCTCATACACTAAATCATCATATTGAACAAGAATTGAAACAATTTGTCCATTTTCTACTCGCGCTTTACCTGAAGCACACGTTGAACTTCCGTTTTTATCAAAAAAACTGATGATTACATTTCGGTGCATATCGTCACCGACTCCATATGATCCTCTTTTAACAAAAGCATCTTCCAATCTTTTGTAACAATCTCCTTGAGCAGACAACATTAATGTCAGGAACAAAGACGACAATACTAGTAAGGTTTTTTTCATAGTTTATTGTTGTTTTTGGGCGAACCCTGGTTTCAAATATAACAAGTTTATATGAATTTCGTCGAGTGCTTTTAATTATTTATTTTTGACAAAATTCAAAGACATGGGCACAAAACAAATAGCAGACCAATTTTCAGAGGCATTAGAAGTTTTGCAAAAATTTAACAACTCTGAAAATCACCTGCGTATAGAAACGGCTGCTCAGCTTATGGTTACATCTATTCAATCAAATGGAAAGATAATTAGCTGTGGAAATGGTGGTTCAATGTGTGACGCAATGCACTTTGCAGAAGAGTTAACTGGACGCTACCGAAATGACCGGAAAGCAATTCCAGCATTATCCATTTCTGATCCAAGTCACATTTCTTGTGTTGGAAATGATTACGGATATGAGTTTATTTTTTCGCGCTACATTGAAGCTATTGGTCAACAAGGTGATGTACTGCTTGCAATTTCTACATCTGGTAATTCAAAAAATGTATTGAACGCAATTGAGACTGCCAAAGCCAAAGGAATGAAAATCGTTGGATTAACAGGAAAAGATGGCGGTGCGATGGCTCATCTGTGTGATGTTGAAATTCGCGCTCCTCATTCATCGTTTGCGGATAGAGCCCAAGAAATCCACATAAAAGTCATTCATTGTTTAATTGATCGTATCGAATCTAGCCTTTAAAGTTCAAGATCTGTTCGTTTTTCTTAAACTGTTCATCTTTTGTTGATAACACGTTAAAATGATAGTTTAGTTCTTCAATTCACTTGAAAATAAATAACTAATTTTGCCTTTTCCGTCGAAATGTCGAACCAGGAACTACAAACAACAGTTAAAAATATATTTTCTGCTTATTTAGAAAAGAACGGGCACCGTAAGACTCCCGAACGATATGCTATACTCGCAGAAATCTATGATTATCAAGGACACTTTGATATCGAGTCCTTGTACATCAAAATGAAAAATCAGAATTACCGTGTTTCGCGCGCTACCTTGTACAATACAATTGAGTTATTGTTGGCATGTAATCTTGTTAGAAAGCATCAATTCGGAAAAAATATAGCGCAATTTGAGAAAGCACATGCATCAAAACAGCATGATCATGTCATTTGCACAGACACAGGCGAGGTTATAGAATTTTGTGATCCGCGAATTCAAGCTATTAAAGCTACAATTGAAGAAGTTTTTGGCGTTACTGTTCAGCATCATTCGCTTTACTTTTATGCCGTAAAAAACGAAACCACCGAAATAAAATAATCAATGAGTCTAACATTTAACTTATCGGAACAGCAATCTGTTCATGTTGCTTCATTGAAAGGAAAGATAACTTCCTCTCCTGATATAGAACAATTGAATACAACACTTGCAGCACTTTCAGGAAATATCATTTTTGAACTAACAGAACTGACACATATTAATTCAACTGGAATAAATTTATTCATCAAAACCTTGACACGCTCTCGTGTGAATGGTCACGAATTAGTGTTGTGTGGAATAAATGGAAATGTTAAACAGTTATTTGAATTAGCTAAAATTGATGGCTTGTTCAAACAATTTGAAACGTTAGAAGATTCAATCAATCATTTTAAACAATAAGAATGAAAGTAGACGTACTATTGGGTTTGCAATGGGGTGACGAAGGAAAAGGAAAAATCGTCGATGTATTAACGCCTAAATATGACATTATTGCTCGTTTTCAAGGAGGACCAAATGCTGGTCACACACTCGAATTCGAAGGGATTAAACATGTATTGCACACCATACCTTCTGGAATTTTTAGAAAAGAAGTGTTGAATATTGTTGGTAATGGTGTGGTGATTGACCCTGTTATTTTTCAAAAAGAATTAGAAAAATTGGCGCCTTTCAACATTGATTTCAAAAAGAACTTATTGATTTCTAAAAAAGCGCATTTAATTCTTCCTACCCACCGTTTATTGGATGCTGCTTCTGAAACAGCAAAAGGGAAAAATAAAATTGGTTCTACTTTAAAAGGTATCGGACCAACTTACATGGATAAAACAGGTAGAAATGGTCTCCGTGTTGGTGATATTTTCGCGCCTAATTTCAAAGAAAAATATGCTGCATTAGTTGAAAAACATGTTGGAATATTAAAGCATTATGATGGTTTTGAGTACGATTTAACAGAACTTGAAGGTCCATGGATGGAAGGAATCGAAGTGCTTCGTGGTCTAACGGCTATCGATAGTGAACATTTCCTAAACCAACAAATGAAAGCTGGTAAGCGAATTTTAGCAGAAGGAGCTCAAGGAACAATGTTAGATATTGACTTTGGAACTTATCCTTTTGTAACCTCATCAAATACGGTAACTGCAGGAACTTGTACTGGTCTAGGTATTGCTCCTAATAAAATCGGTGAAGTAATCGGAATTTTCAAAGCTTATTGTACACGTGTTGGAAGCGGACCCTTCCCTACTGAATTAGACAATGAAATAGGTGAATTAATTCGTCAAGAAGGTCGTGAATTTGGTGCAACAACAGGTCGTCCTCGTCGTTGTGGATGGGTAGATATTCCGCAAATGAAATATGCCATCATGATTAACGGTGTTACCGAATTATCAATGATGAAAGCAGACGTTTTGAGCTGTTTTGAAACGATTCAAGTGTGCACGCATTACATTATCAATGGAGAAAAAGTAGATTATTTTCCTTTCGATGTAGACGGAATTGACATTACTCCCGTTTATGAAGAGATTGAAGGATGGAATTGTGATTTAACGAAATTACAGGCATACGAAGATTCACCGCAAGCATTGAAAAATTATGTGACGTATTTGGAACAAAAATTGGAAGTGCCTATTACTGTTGTTTCTGTAGGACCAGATCGAACTCAAACCTTATTAAAATAGTGGACTATTGATTCCTTTTAGTAACATATTTAAAATTGCGCTTGCCTCAAGCGCAATTTTTTTGTTATCGCTTTGTAGTTTTTCACAAGGTAAACTATTGGAATTACTCCCAGGCTCAGAAAAACTAGGCTATAATGAAAAAACAGGTGCACACCGCTTAGTTGGTAGTGTCAATTTCATCTACCAAGGAAATACGATGTATTGTGATTCCGCTCACTATTTTGATAAAACGAATGAAGTTCGTGCCTACGGAAATGTACACATTACAAAAGATGACATCAATCTTTTCTGCGATTCATTATACTACAACGGTAAAACACGTCGCGCGAAGTTATGGGGGCATGTGCGAGTGCGTGATCTAGAATACAAACTGAGCACCGATACTTTGGAATACGATGCTAAAAAGTCGCAAGGAATTTATCGCCATGGAGGAAAAATAGAAAGTATTACGTCAAACGAAGTTCTAACAAGTCGTATTGGTTATTTCTATCCAGATTCAAAAAGCTTCTTTTTTAGTGGTAAGGTGAATTACAAGAATGAAGACCTCTCCATGACAACCGACACTTTGCAATATATTTACAGTAAACAAACCACCTATTTTTATGGTCCAACCAAAATCGTGAAAGCAAAAACTACCATGTTTTGTGAACGAGGTTGGTATAATGTTAAGACAGAGGAAGGAAGTTTAATACGGAATGCAAAAATTCTTCAGGATAGTCAAATCATTTTAGGTGATACTTTATTGTACCAACCATTGCAAGGGCGGTCAATTGGAAAAGGAAATGTGGTATTTGCAGACACGACATCCAAGACTATTTTTCGAGGTGATTATGGCTTGCAATCTGATAAAGATCACTATGCCTATCTAACGGGGAATGCTGTAGCAACTAAAGTCCAAAAAAACGATAGTATTTATATTTTCGCAGATACACTTTTTAATCAGAATGACACCTTGAATAAACCGTTGTACACAAAAGCATTTCACAATGTACGTGTATTCAATACATCTGTTCAAGCGATGAGTGACAGTGTCTTTTACAGTGAAATAGAGGAACGAATGGAATTGTACAACAATCCGATTGTTTGGTCGCAAAACTCAGAATTAAAGGGAGATTCCATCTCTATTTATTTTAATGACTCTTTGATAGATCATATTTATGTCAGAAAAAAGGCGACTGTGATAATGGAGATTGATTCTGGACTTTATTACAATCAAATCGCTGGAAAAGAAATTATTACGCTCTTCAAAGAAAATGAAATCGTACGCTCTGATGTCAAAGGAAGCGCCGTGACCATTTTTTACCCCGAAGAAACAAAGGAAGATGACACTTTAGTATCCATCAAACGAATGGGAATGAACCGTTTGTATGCCAGTGAACTGAGAATCTACTTAGACAGTGGAGAAATTACGGGTGTTACTTATTTTGATCGACCAGATGGTGTTTTTTATCCTATGGATCGCATCAAAGAAGATGAAATGAAAGTCAAGAACTTTCAATGGAATCCAGCTTTGCGACCAAAACGAAGTATTACTGAAACCGTTAAGTGGGATTTGTTGGATTAATGATTTCCAATTTCTTCTACGTCCCATCTCATTACACGTTGCACACCATCAACTTGTTCAAATTTCGCCATCAGTTGTTCCAAATGTTCCGTATCAAATACCAAGACGCGAATTTTTCCTTCGAAAATTCCATCTTCCGTTTCAAATGAAATAGATTTCATGTTCACATTATGCTGATTTGAAATAATCTCTGTCAAACGATTAACAAGTCCTAAATTATCAATTCCCGTAATCTTAATTGCCGCTACACGTTCAACCAATTCTTGCGATTGCCAGCGGGCTTTAATGCAACGATATGCCATTTTCGACATTAAATGTTCGGCGTTCGGACAATTATAACGGTGAATTTTAATTCCTTCACTAATGGTAATAAAACCAAAAACATTATCTCCTGGAATTGGATTACAGCACTTCGATAATTGATATTGAATGTTTTTAAAATCCTCACCAATAATTATGGCATCTTCCTTCGTATTAATCTTAGGATAAATATTCTCTTGATGTTTGACTTTTGGAGCAGAAACCTTTTTAACAACCTGCATCATGCCATGCTGAACGTCAATATCGCGCAGTTTTGAGAGATCAATTTTACCTTTTGCGATGCGGAAATATAATTCAGTAGCCGAATTAATTCCATAGAACTTTTCTAAAAAGGAAACATTCTCAGAAGCAAAACGAATGTTGTGT
>JAIOZF010000112.1 GCA_021740745.1 Crocinitomicaceae bacterium
GTCTAGCCCAGGGACAATTTGTTCGTGAAATTGATGCTTTAGGTGGTGGTTGGGGAATTGTAAGCGATTTGAGTGCTTTGCAATTTCGTATGTTGAATTTATCTAAAGGTCCCGCTATGTGGTCCCGAAGAACCCAAAATAATCGTATGCGTTTTGCTGAAGAATGGCGACTTATGTTAGAGCGAAATGTGAATGTTGATTTCTGGCAGGACATGTGCAACGGATTGATTGTCGAGAATGATGTTGTTAAAGGTGTAAGAACATCTTTGGGAATTGATGTTTTTGCGGAAGCAGTTGTTTTGACAAATGGTACTTTTTTGAATGGTTTAATTCATTTAGGAGAAAAGCAATTTGGAGGTGGCCGTGCTGCAGAAAGAGCATCAACAGGAATTACAGAAGATTTATTGGGACTGGGTTTTGAAGCTGGTAGAATGAAAACTGGTACACCGCCGCGTGTGGATGGTAGAAGTTTGAATTATGAGCGAATGGAAATTCAGGAAGGAGATGTGAATCCTTCAAAATTCAGTTATACAAATACGAGGGCTTTAGCAAATCAATTGGTTTGTCATATTACTTATACGAATGAGAAGACGCATGATATGTTGAGAACGGGTTTTGATCGAAGTCCAATGTTTAATGGTTCGATTAAAAGTACAGGCCCAAGATATTGCCCAAGTATAGAAGATAAAATCAATCGTTTTGCAGACCGAGATCGTCATCAGATTTTTGTTGAACCTGAAGGATGGAATACGGTTGAAATCTATGTCAATGGTTTTAGCACAAGTTTACCGGAAGATGTTCAACTGTCTGCAATGAAAACTATTCCGGGTTTTGAGGAAGCGAAGATGTTTCGTCCAGGTTATGCAATCGAATATGACTACTTCCCTCCTACTCAGTTAAAACATACGTTAGAAACCAAGTTGATAGCTAATTTGTATTTTGCTGGACAAATAAATGGTACTACAGGTTATGAAGAGGCGGCTTGTCAAGGTTTAATGGCAGGTATAAATGCGCATAGAAAGATCAATGGATTGAGTGATTTTATTCTCAACCGTAATGACGCATATATTGGTGTTTTGATTGATGATTTAATTACCAAAGGCACTAAGGAACCTTATCGTATGTTTACGTCAAGAGCTGAGTATAGAATTTTACTGAGACAAGATAATGCAGATTTGCGATTGACTCCATTAGGTTTTGAAATTGGTTTGGCGAGCGAAACAGATTTGTTGAGAGTGGATAAAAAGCGCTCTGCAACAGAGCAATTAATTAAATCTTTCCGTGCAATTGGTGTTACACCAGAACAAGCAAATCCAAGTTTAGAAGTCCTAGGGAGCTCACCTATTCAACAACAGGTTAAATTCAATTCTTTATTGACTCGACCACAAGTTTCTCTTGATAATATTGCTGGCGTTAATCAGGAAATTATCTCTGTGATTGATGCTGCGCGACTAGAACATGCTGATAGTGTTGTTCAAGCAGAGATTGTTTTGAAGTATGAAGGTTATATTCAACGTGAAGAAGAACAAGCACTGAAACAAAGTCGTTTAGAGGATGTAAAAATTCCAGAGAGCTTGGATTATAAAGGAATAAAGAGCCTTAGTTTAGAGGCTGTAGAGAAGTTAATGAAGATTCGACCAGTGACAATTGGTCAGGCTTCAAGAGTGAGTGGAGTTTCTCCAAGTGATATCTCAGTGTTGTTAATACATTTAAATCATTAGACGTTGTTTCACGTGAAACAACGCTCAAAAAAAATGGTCGCTTTAGTTATAAAGCGACCATTTTTTTTAATTCGTTGGCTCTCGCCAATCTCCATTTTCTTTAATTAGGTTGATCAATTCTTCAACTGCGGATTCTTCTGATATGTTCTTGCGAACAACTTCCTTCTCCTTATATAGATTTATTTTTCCAGGCCCCGTTCCAACATATCCGTAATCCGCATCGGCCATTTCGCCAGGACCATTTACGATACATCCCATAATGCCAATTTTGATTCCTTTCAGGTGAGAGGTAACCTTACGAATTTTTCCTGTGGTTTCTTGGAGATCAAATAATGTTCTTCCGCAAGAAGGGCAAGAAATATATTCTGTTTTTGAGATACGTGTGCGTGTTGCTTGAAGAATACCAAAACAGGTGGAATTTATGAAGGTTTGTGGGAGGGCAGATTTAATCCATATTCCATCTCCAAATCCGTCAATAAACATACTTCCCAATTCACTTGAATGATAAAGTTGGAACTTATCCTCTTCTGTAAATGTAGAATTTTGGCACAAAATTACAGGGTTATTTATGTTATAATTCGCAAAATTCATATAAATATCACGAAAAACATGAGTTTGATTGCTGTAATTGCTGCTGATTACAAGTACCGCATTTGGGTGCTGACTTATCATCTCATAGTCTAATGTAGTATCCGTTATGGAAAGAAAATAGACTTGTTGAGAACTAAATACAGCTAAATTGTCAGTTGGTGAAACAATCGGATAGTATCCTTTTTTGGTTGAATAATTTTCCTTCCAATTGGTAAATGAACAGATCACCCCAAGCATCCCTGGAACTTCAAAGTCAAGCTTGTTTTCTCCGATGAACACATAATCAGCAGCTTGTTCCTGAAGGGACCATTTGTCGAGTTGAACAGAGTAGTTGTAACCGAATCCATAAAAGTTTGCAGCCTTTATCTCTGTTTTGTTAGAAAGATCAGCAATAACAACAGGAACATGTTTTCCTCCTATGTTTTCTATACTTGTTGCATCTCTGCGTTTATGATCAAAAGGATCATAAGGTAGCTTTGACCAATCAGCGGACTTGAATTCTTTTTCGTTTGTGTGAATGAGGTATTTTTCAGCTAGTATTCGTGCAACAGGAATTTCGAATTCAGGTTCTTCTGTTAATGATACCCGAATGGTATCTCCTATTCCATCTTCTAATAATGCTCCTATTCCAACGGCTGATTTGATTCGACCATCTTCACCATCTCCAGCTTCAGTTACTCCTAGGTGAATGGGATAATAGCGCTTGTTTTCTAACATTCTAGCACTCAATAATCTATATGCTTGCACCATCACAAGTGTATTACTGGCCTTCATGGAGATAACGAGCTGATCGTAGTCGTTTTTTTCGCAAATACGGATGAATTCAAAAGCTGATTCAACCATGCCTTCAGGTGTGTCACCGTAGCGACTTAAGATGCGATCCGATAGTGAACCGTGATTGGTTCCTATCCGCATTGCTGTTCCGTGTGCTTTGCATAAAAGTACCAAAGGAGTAAACTTTGTTTCTATGCGTTCAAGTTCGTCATTATAGGTTACGTCAGTGTATTCAATCGTTTCAAATTTTTTCTTGTCAGCATAATTTCCTGGATTCACACGAACTTTTTCAACCAATTTTGCTGCTATTTCTGCGGCATTGGGCGTAAAGTGAATATCTGCAACAAGAGGGGTTGTAAATCCGCGTTCCTTCAATTTTTGGCGAATAACACCGAGGTTTTCTGCTTCATTCTTGCTTGGAGCGGTTAAACGCACAAGTTCACAACCAGCTTGAATCATTCGAATGGATTGTTCAACAGAGCCATTTGTGTCCATGGTATCGGTTGTAGTCATTGACTGAAGACGTATGGGATTGTCCCCACCAAGTGATAAATCACCCACTTTTACTTCAACGGTATTTATTTTTTCTCTTTTTAAGAAATCAATACAATAGATATTCTTTAGTTTTTTTTGCATTACTGAATCACTCATGAAAGGAATATTTATGGGCTGTAACAAAAATAAGCATTATAATGTTTAACGCTTTTTAAAGGGCTGTGATTATAAGAAGTGAATGACAATTCTTGTTAAATCTTTGTTATCGAAGAAAATAAACTAGTATCTTCGTGTAGAATAAAAGAAAATTTTTATGAGTATTCCCAAAATTACGTTCTCCGGTAATCATAACGAAGAATTTTACAAAGTGTTGAGACAGAGAGTTAATAAGTACTTTAAATCAAACAACATTTCGAAATATGCCAACGGTAAAATGATTTTCAAGACTGTTTGTATGTTCATATTATTCTTAACTCCGCTTACCTTGCTTTTAACCGTGAAAGGTAATATGTGGTTTGAAATCAGTATGTGGTTGATGATGGGTGTTGGTATGGCAGGATTAGGTTTGTCTGTTATGCACGACGCTAATCATGGTTCTTATTCACGTAATGAAAAAATCAACCGTTGGGTTGGTTATGTTTTGTATATGTTAGGTGGTAGTGATGTGAACTGGAGAATTCAGCACAATGTTCTGCACCATACATACACCAATATTAATGGGATGGATGAAGATATTAATCCAGGACCAGTGATGCGATTCTCTCCACATGAAAAAAGAAGAGTTTTACACCGTTTTCAGCATATTTATGCATGGTTTTTCTACGGTTTAATGACCTTGATGTGGTTCTTAACAAAAGACTACAAGCAAGCTTTCCGTTACAAGAAATTGGGCTTAATTGAATCACAAAACATTTCATTTGGTCGTCACTTGACTACCTTAATTATTTTTAAAATAATTTATGGTGTCGCTATCATTGGTGTTCCAATGTGGTTGACAGCTTCTCCATGGTGGTTTACTATTGTTGGCTTTGTTTCTATGCAATTTATTACAGGGGTAATTTTGGGAATTATTTTCCAGCCAGCTCACGTTGTGCCAACATCTGATTATCCGATGCCAGATGCGTCTGGAAATATCGATGCTGATTGGGCTGTGAATCAAATTTACAATACAGCCAATTTTGCACCAGGAGCGAAATTACTGTCATGGTATGTAGGGGGATTAAATTATCAGGTAGAACATCATTTGTTTCCGAACATTTGCCATATTCATTACAGTAAGATTTCGAAAATTGTTAAAGAGACGGCAGCTGAATATAATTTGCCATACCATTCATACAAAACATTCGGAAAAGCGCTTTCTGAGCACGCAAGAATGTTGCGTAATCTAGGTCGTTATGATGACGCACCAGGTCTTCACTAATTAAATTTACTTCGAATGAATTTCGAAGATTTTCGAGAATATTGTTTAGGAAAGCCTTTTGTTTCAGAAGGCTTTCCTTTTGACCAAAAGACACTCGTTATGAAAGTCGCTGGTAAATTATTTGCACTTGTTGATATTGAAGATTTCAATTCGATTAATTTGAAATGTGATCCTGAAAAGGCAATTGAATTACGAGAACGTTTTGCTGGAGTTCAACCTGGTTATCACATGAGCAAGAAGCACTGGAACACTGTATTGGTCAACGAAGATGTTTCACGTGCATTAATTTTTGAGTTGATAGATCATTCGTATGAGCTAGTTTTTAATTCACTTCCAAAGAAAACGAGAAATGAGCTTACGTTGGGATAAATTTATTTGGAGTGTTCGATTAGCAAAGACAAGAAGTCAGGCAAGCGAAGCCATTTCAAAAGGAAAGATTAAGATTAATGGTGCACAAATAAAACCGTCTAAAGAACCTAAAATAGGTGATACAATTCTAATTTCTCACAATAGTGCGGTTTTTTCATACAAAGTTTTGAATCTTTTAGATAAGCGGGTAGGTCCAAAATTAGTCGTTGATTATTTAATAGAGACAACAAGCGATGGAGAAAGAGAAAAATTCAGACTCTATAAATTAGCCCAAAGTGCCTATCGTGATAATGGAACTGGAAAGCCAACCAAAAAGGACCGTCGAAAATTAGACGATTTCCTTGAAAACTGGGAAGATGATTTAGAAGATTAATTTTTTTCACTTCTGCTGTAACTAATTTTATGTTTGAAGGTCTAACACTTAAGAAACGATAAAAAGTGTTTAAATCTAATATAAACAGCATGAAAGCAAAAACCTATACACTAGCAGTTCTATTAAGTTCAACAGGATTGTTTGCCCAAGAAACCACACCAGACACTACACGTGTCAACATGGGAAAAATGGAAATTATACTTGTTGACCACTCCAATGAAGAAATGGAAGAAGCGGAAGTTGACACCATTGACGCATCACCTGATGAAAATGAAAAAAAAGTTTTCAAAGGCCATTGGTCGGGCATTGATGTTGGGATTAATATGTTGATGGATGAGAAGTTCGAAAGGAATTTTGAAAATTATCCTTATTGGGAAACGGATATAACAAAATCATCTGTTTGGAACTTTAATATATTAGAACATAAATTTAAGATCTACAAAAATTACATAGGTATCACAACAGGATTCGGCTTTAATTTAAATGCTTTTCATTTTACAGAAAACTACATGATTAAAAGCAACTCTGATTCAACATTTGCAAAATTGGATACTGTTTATAATTATGCGAAAAATAAATTGCAAGCCAACTATTTCACAGTTCCCTTATTATTAGAGTTTTGCTCCAGTAATAATGATGATAATACTTTTTATTTGGCCGCAGGAGTTGTTGGAGGTGTTCGAATTTCTTCTAAATCAGTTACGGTCACTGAAATAGAAGGGAAAAAAGAGCGATTGGTAAGAAAAGATGGTTTTGGAATTAATCCATTTAAGTTGGACGCCGCATTAAGAATGGGGTATGGAACGTGGGGATTTTTTGCGAATTACAGCCTAATTCCTTTCTTTGAAAAAGGAAAAACGTTGGAATTATATCCTTTAACATGTGGTGTTACATGTAATTTTTAATCGAATTTTTCTGTATAAAAAAAGGGGTACAAATTGTACCCCTTTCTCATTTCTAGATGAAATTATTTTTTCACAACACTAAATTGAGTTGAACTTCCATTTTCAAGTGTTACGTTGAAAAGGTAAGAACCTGTATTCAAAGAAGCGATGTTAACAGACGTTTTTCCGTTTTCTAAAGTAACATTCTGAGAAAGTACTGTTCTACCAGCTAAATCAGTGATGTTTAGTGTAGCATTACCTTCTGCGTTTACAGACACTGTAACAACATCAACCGCAGGGTTTGGATAAGCAAGTCCTTCAATAGAAGTTTCTTCGTTTAATCCAGCCTCATCAGCATCAAACACCATCAAACCTAAAGCAGGAACAACATCAGCTCCAAATCCAGATGCGAAATAAGCACCATCGTTCTCAATTGGAGTTACTGGTTGTAAGTAGTATGCTTCATTCCAAACGTAGTTTGTTTTAGAGTCGAAACCTAAGTAAATATCAACATTAACTGTTTGAACACACGCCAAGTAACGTTGGTTGTCTAATAAAGCAACAGATGTGTTGAATTGTCCAAAAACCGTTTCACCTTGAAGATCAGAAGGGTAATAGTAGTAACCAAAAGCTACCGGTGTAAGGAAATCAAAAGCCAATGCAGCATCGTTTAAGTCAACGAAAGCATCATCCCACTTGTATAAGTTTAATGCCATTTCCTCACCTGTCAAATCAACCGCTGTACCTTGAGCCGAGAAATAAATTCCAGCTACACCAATACGACTAGCGTTTGCATCACGTAAAACGATACACTCACCAAAAGTGTTAAGGTTATCAGATGGACGGTAACCGTTATTAGCAACTGGTAAACCAGTAATTTCATCCAAAGTTCCCATTGCAAAAATAGAATCATTTACTACGAAATCAGAAGTAACCGAGTTGTCAGCATCGTATTCGTCAGTGACACCTAAATCTAATGTGTATGTTACTGTGTAACGTCCAGCAGGGTATGTAGCTAATGAGAAAGCGGG
>JAIOZF010000027.1 GCA_021740745.1 Crocinitomicaceae bacterium
GTTATTGATATAAAGCATACTTTGACTAAAAAAAATGACCTAAGAACTCTTTGCCTTTGTCAATATTAAGAATTAAAACGTAAACAATCCCTAAAACTGCACCACCAATGTGCGCATCGTGCGCAATTCCAGTATTTCCTTTCTTGTGAGCATAGTACTCGAAAGCCAAATAAATAACACCGAAAATGTATGCAGGAATTGGAATTGGTATAAACATTAAATTCAATGGTAAATCTGGAACCCAAATAATTACAGCAAAAATAATTGCAGATACCGCTCCCGAAGCGCCAACTGACCTATAATTTGGATCGTCTTGATGACGCATATAAGCGTATAAATTAGCAAACAATCCACCTAAAAGATAAATTGCAACAAAATGAAATTCACCGAGAACAACGCCGTACGTAGCTACCATCACCAATTCAAAAAATTCACCTAAAAAATAGAGTGAAAACATATTGAAAATCAAATGGGGCAAATCAGCATGAATTAAAATATTCGTGATAAAACGATGATATTCCTTGTCATGCTTGATACGATAGGCTGAAAAATGAAGTGTATCAAAAACTCGATCATCGCGCATAGCATGCAACGAGACCAACGTTGTTATAATGATAATTATGATTAAAGGAGTAAAAGCCATGAATTGAAAAAAATGTATTAATTTCCCAAAGAATATCAACAAAAATACAATTTTCAAAACTTCTTCTATGCGTTTTTTATTTGGCTTTTTACTGTTGGCCTCAATTTTAACAGCTTGCTCAGCTACTGTTGAAGAAGAAGTAGTTGATTTATTGAACTCTGAGAAGCTTTCCACCAATGAGAAAATTGAAATTTGCTTGCAAGATGACTACGTTGCTGTGCTAGGTTTAAATGAAACGCAAAAAGAATGGTTAAGAAATCTTTACAAGGAAAGAAATTATGAAGCATTGTGGATTAGGGATTCTATCTTTTCGGAAGAGGGAGAAGAATTGAAATTTGTACTTGATCGTTCGATGTGGCTCGGTATACCAAAAAATCGTATTCAATTCGCGGAAAACAAAGAAAAGAACATAATTATAGAAGAGCTTTTACTTTCTGCTCGAAGCGCTGTTGTTTTACAAGACTTAAAACACGGAATGATTGAGGATACTATCGTAAAATACAAACCAGCAATACCAGTTGATAGGGTCGTTTTTGATGATTTCACAAAAAATAAGGATGCTGTTAATTTCACCTATTTCATGATGGAAAATAGTTGTCCTGACACGAACTACCGATTCATGGCAAAGCACTTATTTTCTTTCTGTTCGTCTTATCCAATGGATAATCGAGCGTTTCAAATTAAACCAATGAAAGAAGATTCAATCAATGCCATTCTTCAAACAAAAGAAGCATTAGAATCTAAGGGATATTTAAAAAAAGACGCTTCAGAGGAAGATTTTGAAAACGCCTTAAAAACATTTCAAGAACACAACGGACTAAAACCCGATGGGAAAATTGGCAAATACACTGTCAGAGCGCTAAATGAGAGCACCTTTACAAAGGTTTTACGCGCTGGTTTGACCTTAGATAAACTGCGCCGTAAAGAAAAATATCCTGAGAAATTCGTTCAAATCAATCTTCCAGAATATCTTCTGCGTCTTGTTGTAAATGATAGCTTAAAAAGTGTCCATAACATTGTTATCGGAAAGGAAACGAATACAACGCCTGAGTTAAAATCAAGAATCTACGAAATTGTTGTTTATCCATATTGGAATGTCCCCTACTCAATCATGAGCAAGGAAATCTTGCCAGCAGCAAAAGCCAATGTCAATTATTTTGCGAGGAATAATTTCAAAATCTATCGTAAAGACGTAGAAATTGATCCGCACTCAGTCAACTGGAAAAAAATTAAAGAAAATTCATTTCCCTATAAGGTTGTTCAGCAGCCGGGGCCTAAAAACAGCTTAGGAATCATCAAGTTTGAATTCCATAACAAATACAGTGTTTATGTGCACGATTCCCCTCAAAAATCACTTTTTAAAACTGATATTCGTTCCTATTCTCATGGTTGTATGCGCTGTGAAAACCCAGTTGAATTAGGAAGGTTATTACTTGATTATGACTCAATTGGACGTAAAGGAAATGCCTTAATTGGCGATTCTTTGGATAGCCTAATGTCCGTTGGTGAAAACTTCCCGATTCGTTTGCTTAAACCTGTGCCAATTTTTGTAGAATACCAAACCGTTTCAGCTGATAAGGATCGAATGATTTTTCATATTGATATTTACAAACGTGACGAAGAATATCTAAAAATAATGAAGGATTAAGCAGAGAGTTGTTAATTTTGAGAAAAAATTAAAGTTATGGCCCTGTTGATTTCTCCCTCTGTCCTTTCATGTGACTTCGCAAACATCCAACGTGATGTTGAAATGATAAATAGCTCATCTGCCGATTGGTTTCATGTGGATGTGATGGATGGTGTTTTCGTTCCTAACATTTCTTTTGGTTTTCCAGTAATTGCAGCCATAAAAAAGCATGCAACTAAGCCACTTGACGTGCATTTAATGATTGCGAATCCCGATCAATACATTGAAGAATTCAAAAAGGCAGGAGCTGATATATTGACGGTTCATTATGAAGCTTGTCCCCACTTACACCGAACGATTCAAGCCATTAAAGCTGCTGGAATGAAGGCTGGTGTTGCATTAAATCCCCACACACCTGTTGACTTATTGCAAGATGTTATCAGAGAGTTAGACTTAGTATTAATAATGTCTGTTAATCCTGGCTTCGGTGGACAAAAATTCATTCAGAATGCTGTATTAAAAGTAGAACAAGCGAAGAATTTAATTCACCGTTTTGGTTCACACGCACTTGTTGAAGTGGATGGCGGAGTGAATTTAGAAACTGGTACTGAATTAGTCAAAGCTGGTGCTGATGTTCTAGTGGCAGGAAGTTTTGTTTTTGGATCATCTGATCCGAAGGCAACAATTGCTGACTTGAAGTCTATCTAAATGATTAAAGCTTTTTTTCAAGATAAATTTGAATATGATTTTAATGCAAACATGCAATGGTTTGAATGTATTGAAGATCAAGAAGATGAAATCAGTGACTTCACTAATAAATCGATGTCACACATTGTCAATGTCCATTATATATGGAACTGTAGGCTAAGAGGAATTAAACCTGAATCAGGCGACTGGGATTTATTACCAATTCACTATTTTCAGCGATTTATTCAACAGAATTACCAAGAAACATTAGATTATCTAGAGAAAATAGAGTTAGGTGAAAAAATCAATTATCATTCTTCAGAAGATATTAAATTCACAAAAAAAGACATTGATATTTTGTATCACATTCTTAATCATTCCAATTATCACCGCGCACAAATTGTTATGGACTTGAAAAAACTTGGTTTAAAAACACCAAGTTTCAACTTTATCACTTATCGTTAAAAAGACTTCGTAACTGGAAAAAGTAACAAATCAACATTAAATTCGTTTCTTTGAGTATGAAAAGTATTTTCCTTTTTGTCTTTATCGGTTTTTCCTCGGTAGTTTTTGCTGACGAGGACACGACGCTTGTAAGACTTGAGACCAAACTAGTTACATTATTAGATAATCTAAGAGCAGCACAATCTGATAATGATAAGGAAACAGCCAACACTGCATTCAAAGAAACAATGGGGCTTGCTTTAAAACAAAATGCTGCCTTCACCTACCCTTTTTCTAAATTAAAATCAGTTGGATTTATTGATAGTCCTGATAAACTTTTGCGTATTGTAAACTGGAATGTTGAACAAGCTGACAATACCCATAAGTACTTTTGCTTTTTATTGCGATTTGACGAACGTAAAAAAGAGGTTATACTATCTGAATTGATCGATAACTCTTCTTTTATGCCAGCTCCACAGAAAGAAGATATTTTAGAAGCAGATCAATGGTATGGTGCTCTATATTATAAAATCATTCCAATTGAAAAAGGCTCAAAAACACTTTATACAATCCTCGGATGGGACGGTGCTACAAGTGCTAGCAACTTCAAATTAATTGATGTGCTCTATTTCACAGGCACGCAAGCAAAACTTGGTAGTCCAATTTTTAAAATGAACGGTTCAACCGACAAGCGCGTATTTTTCGAGCATTCGGAAAAAGCTACGATGTCATTGCGTTACGAAGAATCGTATAATCGTATAATTTTTGATCATTTATCACCAGAATCACCTGGATTAGAAGGCTTCTACTCTTTTTATGTTCCAGATTTATCCTTGGATGCGTTAATTTTAGAAGGAAATAAATGGATTTTTAAGGAGGATGTTATCGGCATCAATCCAGCTGACCCAAATGAAAAAGTGACCGTTTACGCAATGGATGAAAAGGACGGTCATATTGAGAAGAAAGAAATAAAGAACAAATGGGTTGATCCATCTGATGACAAAGCGCCAGCTGGTGGAATTGATCACAAAGCAGCTCTTCCTGAAGGTGAACTAGAAACAAGTAGCAAGTCCACAAAGAAACCAAAAGAAAAGAAAATAAAAGATAAGCGTGACCCAGGTGCGATGGGCGCTACTTATGGCGGAATGAAAAAGAAAAAACGCAAGAAGAACTAAATCTATACGAACTTTGCTCACTCTTCAGTATACCAATTAATTCATAACTCATAATTCATAACTCATAATTCTGAATTATGAGTTATTGATTTGTGAAATTGTTAATTACCATGTGGATATTTTTTTCTATATTAGACCACCAAACTGGGTGGATTTTAGTTTAAATTTGAGAAAACTTCCTTTTTATGAGCAAAAATATCTATTTAGTTCCCTATGACTTTTCAGCAGTTGGAGATACAGCCTTACTCTATGCGATGCATTTAGGAAAAAAGGTAAAAACTGAAGTTCTATTGCTTCACCTTGCATCTTCCAAAGCTGAGGCTATGAAAGCTAGTCTGAAAATGGATGACGTTATTGCAAAAACGGAAGTGCCTTATGGTGTTGAATTGCGAAAAGTTATTCGTGAGGGTAACATTTTCGAGGATATCGGTAAGGTAGCAAAGAAAGAAGAAGCTCAGTTAATTATCATGGGGACTCACGGCGCAGTTGGAATGCAACGTGTATTTGGAAGTAACGCAATGAAAGTTGTAACGAGTGCTGATACTCCTTTTTTAATTGTTCAAAAAAGCACTCCTCTTCATGAAATCAAAAATATAGTTGTTCCAATCGATTTAACGAAAGAAAGTCTACAAATCATTAATATTGCTGGTGATATGGCATCTATTTTCGGTGCAACGGTGCATGTTATCGGTGAAAAGCAAAACGATGACTTATTAAGTCAACAAATGAAAAATAGAATTTTGATTGTCAAAAATCAATATGACGATCGTTCTATCACGTGTAATATTGAATTCTTACCGAGAGGAGGCTCTTATTCAAAGAAAATTATTGAATATACCAAAGCAAATTCAATTGATTTGATAGCAATAGCATATCATTCTGAGAGTTTATTACCGCAATTTGATACATTTGCACAATCTCTGATTACCAATGATCAGAATTTACCGTGTATGGTGTTGAATTCAAAATTAGCATCTGCACTATATTTTTAGCAGATGAACCTCGGAACATACAACGAACTTACAATTCTTCGATTTACTAGTGTTGGCGCATATCTTGGCGATGATCAAGACAATGATGTTCTACTCCCCAATAAATACTTGACGCCAGAAATGGAAATCGGAAACACTGTCATCGTGTTTTTATACAAAGATTCCGAAGATCGCTTGGTGGCAACAACTGAAATTCCATTTATCACCTTAAATGAATTTCGTTTCCTAAAAGTAAAAGAAGTCACCGCTTTTGGAGCTTTTATGGATTGGGGATTGGAAAAGGATTTAATGGTTCCTTTCAAAGAACAAATGCTAAAATTGGAAGAAGGTCGTTATTACCTGACAACCTTGCAATTAGATGGATCAACTGATCGCTTGTTCGGCTCAACGCGCGTTAATCGCTACCTAGAACCGTGTGACGATCAAGAAATAATTGGTCAAGAAGTCGATTTGTTAATTTGTGACGATAGTGATTTAGGCGTGAACGTTATCGTTGAAGGTAAATACCGCGGTCTAATCTATCACAATGATGTTAGTCGTCCAGTGAAACGCGGCGACCACCAACCTGGCTTTGTATACAATGTGCGTGAGGACGGAAAATTAGATGTTCGATTTGAGCGTGCAGATGTCAAAAAATTTGATGAAGCAACAGAATTCTTGTTGGAGAAATTGAAAACAGAAAAAGTCATTCAATTATCAGACAAAAGTGATCCCGATGATATTCGTGACAAATTACACATGAGCAAGAAAATGTTCAAACAAGCAATTGGAAAATTGTATAAAGCGCGTCTGGTGACAATAACTGATACTTCTGTTGAATTAATTGAAAGTTCAAGCGCAGAATGAAGTCAATTTTAGTTGTTTTAAGCCTCTTTTCTGTTTTTTACTGTTCATTTAGTCAAACAGATACGTTGCGCCTTTCAAACCACCTTAAAAAGATTACAGAGACTAGTGATTTTCGACACTTTATGAATCCACACATATTGGATCAAGTAGCTGAGTATATCAAAATTGAATTAGAAAATTCTGCTGATTCCGTCTATTATCAGGAATTTACGGTTAATGGAACTGTTTACAAAAACGTAATAGCTTCCTATGGAATTAAGAATTCCTCAACAATTGTAGTCGGTGCGCATTACGATGTTTGTGGCTTACAAGATGGAGCTGATGACAACGGCAGTGGCACAGTTGGTTTGTTAGAATTGGGACGTCAACTGAAAGGAAAGGAATTAAACTATCGTATAGACTTAGTAGCATACACCTTGGAAGAACCACCATTCTTTCGAACAGAAAATATGGGAAGTTACCATCATGCCGAAATGTTACATAAAGAAAATCGCGCCATTCATGGAATGATATCACTTGAAATGATTGGTTTTTTCAAGGATGAAAAGAAAACTCAGGATTATCCACTTGGCATTTTGAAATTAGTCTATGGTGGACGAGGTAACTACATCACACTTGTAAATAAATTTGGAAAAGGAAAATTCGCGAAGCGCTTCACGAAAAAATTCAAAAAAGGCGCATCCATTAGAACAAAGCGATTCAATGGACCAAAAGTACTTCCGGGTGTCGATTTTTCCGATCATTTGAATTATTGGAAATTTGGTTATAGCGCCTTAATGATTACAGATACAGCATTTTATCGAAATAAAAACTATCATCAACAAACGGATACAATTGAAACGATTGACTTTAAACGAATGGCTGATGTGGTTGATACCGTGCTAGCGACTTTGTTGAAGATGAAATAAATTATCCATTTTCCGTTTAAGTATATTCCGTATTTTTGAAAACGCATGCCAGAAACTACACATCCAATTCCTGAATTAAGCTTGGTACTTCCTTGTTTTAATCCGCCTGATCATTGGGAAAAAATTGTGGTGGAATGCACGAAATCACTAGAAGAAAAATTAGGACTTACAATTGATTTGATCATCGTTAATGATGGCTCAACTAAAAACGTAGGACCAGAATTACATGCCTATATTAAGTCTAATGTTGAAAAGGTTAGGTTTTTGGAGCAAAAGACAAACGCAGGTAAAGGACAAGCATTGCGAACAGGTGTTCAGCAGGCTGATGGAAAGACTATTATTTTTACTGATATTGATTTTCCTTACACAGAAGAAAGCTTTTTAAAAATTTACGCTGGACTTCAAAACAATGCAGTAGCATTAGGTCATCGCAGTCCAGATTACTATGCACACACTCCACTTTTCCGCAAGATGATTTCAAAATCGCTGCGCTTTGCGTTGAAAAGTTTTCTAAGACTTCCAACAGATGATTCACAATGCGGAATCAAAGGTTTTAATCAAGAAGGAAAAAAAGTCTTTTTAGAAACACAAATTAACCGTTTCTTGTTTGATCTAGAATTCATAAAGCTCATCAGTAAACGAAAATTATCATCTATCAATATTGAAGTTGAACTCAAACCAGGGGTCGTATTTAGCAAAGTAAATATGAAAATTCTCGCGAAAGAATCATTCAATTTTATGAGTATCTTATTTAGACGTTAATTGTAAGGCGTCAGATTTAGTCCTTAGATATAGGCTTTGGGAATTAGAGATTAGGTAAGTCTAAGATCAAAAAAGTTTCGAGATAGTAAAATAATTTTTTTTTACGAAATCCTAAGTCATAAAATCCTAAAAATCAAGCCCATCTCAAGCCTAAAGCCTTTGAACTATCGCCTAAATAGAAAGTAATTCCTTAAATCGTATCGCCTGACGTCGCGAAATCTCTACTTTTTCACCATCGCGCAATTCTACTTGTAAGCCACCATTGAACCAGTTTTCGATATTCGAAACCCAATTCAAATTAATAATAAACTTACGATTCGCTCGGAAAAAATATTCAGGATCTAAACGATCTTCAAAACTATTCAATGAACGTAAAATCAAAGGTTTGAAATTATCAAAATAAACTTTTACATAATTTCCTTCGGACTCTAACATGCGTACTTTACTCAGTTCTATAAACCAACATTTCTCACCGTCTTTTATAAAAACACGATCATTTAATGTTAACTGACGATTTTTTCTGCTCAAGCTTTCCGATTGATTTGATATAAAATCATCTTCCGGAGCAGTTAACTTCGCAATTGCTTCTTTTAAACGATCTGGATCAACAGGCTTTAGAATATAATCCAAGGCATTCACCTCAAAAGCTTTCAAGGCATATTCATCATAAGCTGTTACAAAGATAACCCGCGGAATTTCTTCTAAATGCTTAAGCATCTCAAAACCAGTCATGCCAGGCATTGAAACATCTAAGAACAATAAATCGGGTTTTTGCTCTTTTATTTTCTGAAGTCCCTCCTCCCCATTTTTAGCCTCTCCAATAATCTCTATCTCGAGATAATCTTTCAACAATAACTTTAGCTCCTCTCTTGCAAGACGCTCATCTTCAATAATTAATGTCTTAAATGATTTCATATTTTAATCGTTAAATATCAATCGTGCTATTACTCTTCCTTCCTTCTGTTCAAGTTCAAATTCAGCTTTTTCTTTGAATTGTAAATCCAATCTTCTTCGTGTGTTTTGTATTCCAATCCCCGTATCAACTTCACCTCTTAATTCCCCCGTATTGCTTACTTCTACAATTACTTTACTTCCATCTCTATAGGTAGAAATATGAATTATGCCACCATCTATTAAATTCGAAATACCATGTTTAATAGCATTTTCAGCAAGCATTTGCAACACGAATGGTGGCACCATAAATTCATTCAGCGTTGGATCTAAATTCCATTTTACGTTTAAGCGCTCTTCAAAACGAATTTTTTCCAATTCTAAATAATTGGAAACCATTTCTAATTCTTGTTCTAAACGCACCAAATTCTCCTTCCCCATAATTAAGGACTGTCGGAGTAAATTAGATAAAATTGTCACGGATTCTTTCGCTTTCGGAGGCTCGATTTCAATCAACGCGCGGATACTGTTCAAGGAATTGAAAAGAAAATGTGGATTCAGCTGAGAACGTAAATTCTTTAATTCAACCTCGTTTCTACTCGCCTCTAAAATGATATTGTTCAATTCTTGTTTCTTTGATTTTTGGAAAAAATGAAAGGTAAAATAAATGGCATTCCAAGGCAAAATCAAAACCAAAATCGCTAAAACGTTGAGGATGACAGACAAAACAGATAAGGTTTCCCACTCTTTTGTATCTATTAAAATAGAAACAGCATTGGTTGAAAACGAAATGAAGAGTGAACAGATTAACGAAGCAATTAAAATACGGGGAATCAATGGACCTGGTTTCATGTCCAACCAATCCAGCTTTATAAAAATCGAACGCATTAAATGAGAACCAAACACAGCAAAAACGATAAAAACTGCAAGGTTCAACATGAGTGAAGAGGTAATTTTATCTGGACCATCGGCATATGCAGCAAGGAAAATGAGCGCCGCATAAGACGTCCAACCAAACAATTGTGCAAACCAATAAATCCCTCTTCCAATTTTCATAAAACAAATGTAAGATGTTATGTCAATTCAGACACAACAAATGTACAATTGGAAAATGAACGTGTTTGTTGGATGTTTTTCGTTTTGGAATGTTTTTTGACCAACTTTGTACCGATGAAAAAAGCACTCTATATCTTTTTCTTATTTCCCTTTTTAAATCTATCACAGACAATTTCATCTGAGAAGTTTGGTCTATCACTTGGTTGTGTTGTTTCGCTAGGAACACATATAACATCCCTAGGATTTAAAGTAGATGCCTATTACAGTGATTATTTCTATCAAGTCAATGCAGGAACAACTATTCGATTCAATGGTAAAAGTTATGGAGAACGGAAAGAATTTATCGAAAGCAGGAATAGTTTAGGCCTAGTCTTGCTAGCTGGTAAAAGAGAATCAGCGCTTGATTTTCAATTGGATGGACTTAATCACAATACGGCCTACAATTACGGATTAGCTTATAATTACCTTTGGTATTTCGACAATGCTGGTACAAGTCAACGCTCGGGCGGTTGGGGTGCACATATCAAAAACGTAAGTGTTCTCTTTGAAAATGATGTTTTTGGAGGTCAAGCAAAAGATCGCTTCCGAACGGGACATCTAGCCTTTACCTATAAAATGGATGTTTTTAAATTTTCTACAGGACTGCAATTATGGACCGGTGAAACTGCTAACTCAACATGGCAAAAAATTTCAATGGATAAATGTCCAAGCGGATTTAGAGTCCTGGAGGATTTACCTTACGGCAAAACGAGCCACGGAATTTTGTATGCTGGATTTAACGCGCGCCTGCCATATGGTCAAATTGTAAATGCGCGAATTGGAGTTGATAGCGAACAAATTCGACATGTCGTTCAAAACCGATTTACACATGATTTAATTTTACTTCCGAAGAAAATTGAACGAAATACACCGCATTATCCGCGTCTAGATGAAGAAGGTTGTCCGGTGTTTACCAAAGACAGTATTCGAAACCCACGATTATTCTTACAATTCAGTATGAATGAAAATTGGTCGAATTAAACCTTATCGCTTAAGTCTTTGTCCTTTCTAACTCTCCAGATTACGGCATCTAAGTAATAATGATGAAGTACCATTGAGATAAAAAAGATAGCAACGGCATTTCGAATTAGAAAAACCGAATCATTACCGTTTTCAATTGGCATGTAACGTGCTCCCGTCCTCATTCCCTCAAATAGTATGGCATAAACCAAGGAAATTATGAGTAACAAACCAAAACGTTCCGTGAGTTTTCGAGCCCAACCAAAATCTAATTTCGGATCAGAATAGTATTTCTGGTTGAAGAAATTCACAAAAGCTAGGTATTGAATATTATGCGGTATCGTAACAGCCATCACTAGCAAGTACTTCTGTTCAACCGGAATTAATAGGATTCCATTGTACAAAACCACAGACGAAATCAGCACTGCCCATTTTCCCTGATTAAATTTACCAAATTTTATTGCCTTCGAAATACTCATAACACTCGAAAGAAGGAAGGTGAATATAAGTATCAACAAAAGACCTGAAAGCAAGGTAGTTGATCCGTTTGTTGTTATCAACTGAATCAATAAAAAAGCACCGAGAAATAGAAATCCGATGTTGCGACTAACGTAATTATTGAGGAATAACTTTTAATGCAAATCCGATCAATAAAAACACACTTGAGATAACTAAACAAGCAATGCTAATTTGCTTCCAAATGTCCAAAACATAATAATATTCCTCTTTGCTTGGATTAAATGCAGCCTGTTCACCTGCAAACCAAACAGGATAAACCATCGACACAATAACAAAAGGGATAAAAGAACCTGAAATTAGCATCAATTTATCCCAACGGTCAGAACCGTCCTCGGGCTCATTCATTTTCTTTTTGTAAATGGCCATGAATCCCCAATTCTGTTTAACCAGGTGATAAAAACCAAGAATAAAGGTCATTCGTGCAGCAAATGAAAGAACAATTTGACTTTTATAAGCTCCAAACTCACCAGTGCTAATCCCAAAAAAAGAACAGTAACGGCAGGATTATAATCACCAACCAACTGCGATTAAACCATTTTCTATTCACTTTCATGAATTGTTTATCAAAAAGCGTTCGCGTATAGGTTGAAAATAAGTGGCGTACATCAAATAGCACAGAATAAAATATCAAAACAATCAAAAGGGCGATTTCTTCCGTAAATTGAAGATTTAAGAGCAAGAAATACAATCCTACTAAAATGAATCCAGCTATTGGACTCAAGATGATAAAAGCCCAGTCTTTTAGAGTAGAGGATAGAATTGATTCCATGTAATTATTTTTGTATGTAGGTAAATTTATAAATAAATGTCAGAAAAGTGAGGAGACTTGATTTTAACAATTTAGCAACATTGGTTCATAATTATTGAAAAACGAAGTTAGAAAGTAGGATTTATTCCGATGAATCTACTAACTTTGCGCCCCGTAGTTACAATTCTATAATTTCATGTCGAATTCAACAAAATATATATTTGTAACCGGGGGAGTAACATCGTCTCTTGGTAAAGGTATCATCTCTGCATCTTTGGCCAAATTGCTTCAAGCAAGAGGCTATTCAGCGACCATTCAAAAATTAGATCCATACATTAATATCGATCCAGGAACCCTGAATCCATATGAGCATGGTGAATGTTTTGTGACTGATGATGGCGCTGAGACAGATTTAGATTTAGGTCACTACGAACGTTTCTTGAATGTAGCAACATCTCAAGCAAACAATGTTACAACAGGGAGAATCTATCAATCCGTTATTGAAAAGGAGCGAAAAGGAGAGTTTTTAGGGAAAACAGTTCAAGTAATTCCGCACATCACAGACGAGATTAAATACCGTATTCAATTACTGGCAAAAACAGGTGATTATGATATTATCATTACTGAAATTGGAGGTACTGTTGGTGATATCGAATCACTTCCATACGTTGAAGCGGTTCGCCAAATGCTTTGGGAACATGAAAATGATTGTATTGTAATTCACCTTACACTTGTACCGTATTTGGCTGCAGCGGGTGAGTTGAAAACTAAGCCAACGCAACATTCAGTGAAGCAATTATTAGAATTGGGTGTTCAACCAGACATTCTTTGCTGCAGAACAGAACATGAATTGGATTTAACGCTTCGCAAGAAAATAGCTAAATTCTGTAATGTTAGTATGAATGCAGTCATTGAATCGCGCGATGCGGAAACAATCTATGACGTTCCTTTATTGATGCAGGCAGAAGAATTGGACAAGGTTGTTCTTGAAAAATTAGGTTTACCTTCTAAATCAACACCAAATTTAGATAATTGGAAAAATTTCCTAACACGTTTGAAGCAACCAACAAAAGAAGTGAATATTGGATTGGTTGGAAAATATGTTGAATTGAAGGACGCATACAAATCAATTAGTGAATCATTTATTCATGCAGGTGTTGCAAATGAAGCACGTGTTAACGTAAAATGGATTCATTCAGAGAAATTGACCGCCGCGAATATCAAGGAAGAATTAAAAGACTTAGATGGTATTTTAGTTGCCCCAGGATTTGGTTCTCGTGGTATTTCAGGAAAAATAGAATCGGTTCGTTATGCACGAGAAAACAAAGTACCTTTCTTCGGTATTTGTTTAGGAATGCAGTGTGCTGTAATTGAATTTGCACGTCACGTCCTTGGCTATGAAGACGCACATACAACTGAAATTGCGGAAGACTCGAAGTATCCAGTAATTAGTATGATGGAAGAACAAAAATCTATCTCTAATTTGGGTGGAACAATGCGTTTAGGTGCTTACAAATGTCAATTAAAACCGGGTTCTAAAGCAGCAATCGCATACAATACGGACTTAATAAGCGAGCGTCACCGCCATCGTTTTGAATTTAACAATGAATATTTAGAAGCTTTTGAAAAAGCAGGAATGATTTCTACAGGTAAGAATCCAGAAACTGGATTGGTTGAAGTTGTTGAAATTGATAATCACCCTTGGTTTGTTGGAGCGCAATTCCATCCAGAATACAAAAGTACAGTTGCGAACCCTCACCCACTATTCGTTGCTTTTATCGAAGCAGCAATTAAAAACAAAAAGAAATAAACTGAAATGGATAGAAACACCATCATTGGATTGGTATTAATGGGATCAATACTTTCCGTATTTACAATATTTAATCAACCATCAGCAGAAGAACAAGCAAAGCAACAAAAAGAGTTGGCTATGCAAAAGGAAGCTGATAAGAAAGAAAAAGCAGAGGAAGAAAAAGAAGCTGTAAAAGAAAAAGCTGTAAAATCAACTACTGTTGCTTCGAATCTAGTTCCAAAGCTGGATGAAAAAGGTGAGCAAGTCATTACTGACAAAGGATTGGTTTACATCGATACTTTAACAAAGAAGGAAACAATCGTTCCAGTTAAAATCGAGAAAAAACAAGCTGAAGCTTCACCAGAACAAAAAGGTGAATTAATTCGACTTGAGAACGAAAAATTAATCGTTGATTTTTCTACAAAAGGTGGAAAAGTTGCTGCTGTTTATCTTAAAGGTTTTAAATCTTATAAAGATTATGTTGATTCTTCAAGCACCAATGACAAGCTTTTATTATTTGCTGATGGAGATGCTGTAAATCAGTTAATTATTCCAATGAATGGCAAAACGGTTCGCACAGGTGCATACGTTTTTGATGTAAAAAAGCAAGCAGCCGATCGAATTACTTTTAAATTGGATTTAGGAGAAGGAAAAATCGTCGAGCAGTCATACAAATTAAAGAAAGATGCTTTTGATTTAGATTACAAAGTTCACATTGAAGGATTCAGTAAAGAGGTAAATGCGAAAAACGTTACGCTTAAATGGGATGTTGCTTACAAGAAAACAGAACGTTTATTTAGCGAGCAACGTCGTGTTTCAACTGTGTGTATGAACTACAGTGAATCAGGATTGGACTATTTGAGTGAAATGGCAGATGATGACGCCGCTGCTGAAGAAAAAGTGGATTGGGTAGCCTACAAACAAAGCTACTTCTCCTCTATTTTGAAACCTGAAAATGGTTTCGCAAAAGAGGGAACTGCATTCAAGGTTCGCAATTACGCCGAAGGTCACGAAAAAGAATGGTCACACTTAAAGGATTTCTCATCTAAATTGAACTTGAATTTAAGCGATGCTGGAAATGCAACTGTAAATATGAATTGGTTCTTTGGACCAAATGATTATGAAACCTTAAAATCATACGACAGCAATTACGATGATATATTGAATTTTGGTTGGGGCTTATTCCGTTGGATTAACTTATATGCTGTACAACCAGTATTTACATTTCTAGTAAACAATGGTGTCGGACTTGGTTGGGCAATTTTGTTCCTAACATTGATTTTGAAATTAGTATTGATGCCAATTCAATGGAAAATGTACGTTTCATCAGCTAAAATGAGAATTTTAAAACCTCAAGTTGATGAATTGGGCGTAAAATATCCAGATAAAGCAGATGCAATGAAAAAACAAATGGAAATGATGACCTTGTACAGAGAGTCAGGTGCTAGTCCGCTTGCAGGTTGTGTTCCAATGTTGATTCAAATGCCAATCTTGCTTGCCGTATTCCGTTTCTTCCCATCTGCCTTTGAATTGCGTCAGAAATCATTCCTTTGGGCAGAAGATTTATCATCTTACGACTCGATTTGGAATTTTGGTGTTTACATTTGGCCGTATGGTGATCACGTTTCATTATTCACATTATTGATGGCTGGTACTACATTGATATACACAGTAATGAATAGTGGTAACATGCAACAACCGCAACAACCTGGAATGCCAAACATGAAAGTGATTATGTACATCTTCCCTATCATGATGATTTTCTTCTTTAACAATTACTCTTCAGGTTTATCCTACTACTACTTTATTTCAACATTGATTTCTATCTTAATGATGTTAGCAATTAAGAAATTCTTTGTGGATGAGGAAAAGTTAAAATTGAAAATGGCAAACCGCAAAACAACAGCAGCGGCTAATGGCGGTAAAGAGAAAAAGAAATCGAAGTTTCAAGAGCGTCTAGAGCAAATGCAAAAAGCGCAGCAAGAAGCTATGAAGAATAGGAAGAAGTAACTAGGCGTTAGTCCTTAGGCTTGAGAATAAAACAAAAAAGTCCCGATTTGATTTCAATTCGGTACTTTTTTGTTGGATAAAGATTTTTAAAGTAAATCTCCATTCAAGACTTTCATAACAAAGATCATTTTTCCATAGCGTTCAAATGAAGTCCGCATTCTTCCTGAAGTGTTTCCATCACCAAATTGTATTCAACGGTTAATTGCTTATTTATACTGTCGTTTTCATATTTTCTCTCACTTAATCTAAATCTAATCTCTACCTCTATCCTCTAGCTCTAGCTCTAACATCTAGCTCTAACATCTAGCTCTATCCTCTAGCTCTAATATCTAGCTCTAACCTCTAAATCAATTTTCTTTTTTGTGCAAAAATACAATTCTGTAATTTAAGACTTTAAACCATTTAAGCATATTTTTGTTACATTCGTCTAGGGATATGAAACTAAAACAAGCATTGCTCATCTGTATTTTATTCGTTACCACTTCATTAAGTGCACACGACTACTTTTTTGCCTTCGCAGAAATGAAATACAATGAAGTTTCTGGGCGCATAGAAGCCACGATCACCCTCACTACACATGATTATGAGCGCAGCTTGCGTGAACGTGCAATTCTAAATCAAGAAATTTCTAAATTTGCAGATGATGAAGAAGCTTACGCAATCTTTCAAGCTGATTTAAATAAAGGATTTAAGATGAAAGTCAACGGAAAAGAAATCCATTTCAACTTGGAAGGAATAGAAGTTCAATTGACAGGTGTAACGAATTTCCACCTATCTGCTGAAGTACCCAATTCAATCACCAAATTAGAAATGACTTTTGATTTATTGATGGAAACATTTGTAGAACAACAAAACAAAATAACGTTCATTTATAGAAATAATAAGAGTTCGTATGAATTCTTACAGAATAAGATTACCCAAGAAATTATACTCTCCAACGAATAATCATTATGAAAAAAATACTATTCTGCTCATTTGTAGCATGCTTGCCATCTCTCCTATTCGCTCAAAGTAAATTTGCTCAATTAGATCAAGAACTACCTACTCCAAATGGATATAGAACTGCTGGTGGAGCGCCCGGATCTGATTATTACCAACAAAAAGCAGATTACAAAATTGCCATTAGCATCGATGATAAAACCCAGGTATTAAGTGGGGAAGAAACAATTACCTACACCAATAATTCACCCGATAAATTAGAATATTTGTGGTTACAACTCGACCAAAATATTTATTCACTTGATTCTGATTCGAAATTAATCGAAGTAGAAAAAATGGAGGACTTCAAATCAATTGGTGATGTAAAGAAAAAGCTATTTCATTATGATGGTGGATTTAAAGTAGAATCAATCACCACAACTTCAGGACAAAAAATGAGTTATGCCATCAACAAAACAATGATGCGTATCAACCTAGACAAGGCATTGATGCCAAAAGGAAGTATTTCATTCAAAATTAAATGGTGGTATAACATTAATGATCGAATGGCTGTTGGTGGACGTTCTGGATACGAATATTTCGAAAAAGATGACAACTATTTATATACGATTGCTCAATTCTTTCCAAGAATGTGTGTTTACGATGACGTTGAAGGGTGGCAAAACAAACAGTTCTTAGGAAAAGGTGAATTTACCTTGCCTTTTGGCGATTACGAAGTGTCAATCACCGTTCCAAGTGATCATATTATTCGTGCAACAGGAGTTCTTCAAAATCCAAACAACGTTTTAACTGCCGAGCAAAAGAAGCGTTTTGAACAAGCGAAGACAGCTGATAGTCCCGTTATGATTGTTACCCAAGCGGAAGCCGAACAAAAGGAAAAGAATAAAGAAAAAGGGACAAAAACATGGACTTTTAAAGCGACAAATGTCCGTGACTTTGCCTTCGCATCCTCTCGTAAATTTATTTGGGATGCGATGAACGTGAAAGTTGGAGCAAACAACATCATGGCGATGAGTTACTATCCGAAGGAAGGAAATCCTTTGTGGGAACGTTATTCTACAAAATTGGTCGCACACACAATCAAAACCTATTCAAAATATACAATTGATTATACCTACCCTGTGGCGATTTCTGTGCACTCTAAATGGATTGGTATGGAATATCCAATGATTTGTTTCAATGGTGGTCGACCAGAGGAAGATGGAACGTACTCAGAAGATACGAAATACGGAATGTGGGGTGTAATCATACATGAAGTTGGACATAATTTCTTCCCAATGATTATCAACTCAGATGAGCGCCAATGGTCATGGATGGATGAAGGTTTAAATACATTTGTGCAATATTTGACAGAACAAGAATGGGAACGTGGATATCCATCTCGTCGTGGTCCAGCTCACATGATTGCAGATTATATGCGTGGAGATAAAAAATACATCTCTCCTATTATGACAAATTCTGAATCAATCTTTCAATTCGGAAATAATGCCTACGGTAAACCTGCGACGGCTTTAAACATTCTTCGTGAGACCATCATGGGACGTGAATTATTTGATTACGCCTTTAAAATGTATTGTGAGCGTTGGAAATTTAAACATCCAACACCAGCTGATTTTTTCCGTACGATGGAAGATGCCTCAGCAGTTGATTTAGATTGGTTCTGGAGAGGCTGGTTCTATGGGTCTGATAATGTAGATATTTCGATGGATAATGTGAAATGGTTTCAGATGAATACAATGAATCCAGAAGTTGAAAAAGCAATTAAAAAGGAACAATACGAAAACAGAGATAAAGGGATTAGTGAGATTCGCGATGTTGATGCTATTAAACAAACGGTCAACGAAGCGGATCCTTCAATTGATGATTTCTATGCAAAGCGCGATGTATTCCTAGTAGATGCTTTAGATAAAAAGGAATACGAGGAATTCATGAATAAATTAAGTCCAGAAGACAAAAAATTATTGAATTCAAATAAACAGTTTTACGAGTTGTCTTTCACGAATAAAGGTGGATTAGTAATGCCTTTGATCATTGAAGTAACCTTTGTTGATAATACAACTCAAGTGTTTCGTATTCCTGCAGAAATTTGGAGAATGTATGAAGAAAAAGTTTCAAAAGTGTTGATATTAGACAAAGAAGCAAAGTCATTTCGTTTAGATCCTTTCTTAGAAACAGCTGATACCGATTTAAACAATAACAGTTGGCCAGCAAACGTAGAACCTACACGTTACGAATTGTTTCAGCAGAAAAAGATGAACGAGAATCCAATGCAGCGTCAAAAGCGCGTTGAGGAAATTAAGAACTAGGCTTTAGGCGAAAGAAAATAGGCATTAGATTTTTACATTGGTGATATTTCTAATGCCTTTAATCTCACGCCTAATCTCTATCTTTGCGTATGCTATTTCGCAGTCAACTCTTCTTGTTTTTTTGTGTTGCGCTTCTTCAATCATTTTCATTTAGCGCGCAGACTACCAAGACTTCTAATAAGAGGCTTTTAGTTGTTTTTGCTGCACATCCTGATCAAAGATTTGGTTTTGACGCTTACAAAACCGAGGAATGGAAACTACAATATGAGAAAATCAAAATTGATGGAGTTCTTGACTACTATGTTTCAAACAAATCAATTGGCGATCGTGAGGGTGACAGAGTCAATGCTCTTATTCAGAATATTGCAAATTTTGACCTGCGTAAATTAAAGTTTTTCATTAACGATAGTATTGAATTCAATTCTTATTTCAGACTGAATGACAGTACAATAACTTTACTCCTCCCATTATACGAAGCGGATTATAAAATTCATGTTCGATACAATAAAAAACTCGTTGGACAATTGAATATCAAACGCTTTACTCCTATTAAAGAGAAAATCGTATTGGTTAATTTAACTGATAATAAGATAGATAATGAGAAGCTAACGAATTACTTAAAAAGTGTTTATAGTCAGGCAAATATTGATTTTGAGATAATTAAATCATATAAATACAAGGATACATTATTTAATCAGTCATCTGTCTTTGTTAACCCAAGTTCGCAAAATGATCGCTACACACACCAAATGCGCTCTTTGCGTGACGCTTTTTTCGAATCGAATCCTAAAGCGACTAAGAATGCATATTACATTTTCTTGGTTCCAGAATTTGTAGATCCCGCGATTCGTGGGTACATGGTGAAAAACAAAGCCATGGCATTTGTGCGCAATGAAAAAGGAAAATCTCCATATGCATCTATTGCTCGACAACTTGCTGTTGGAATTGGATTATTAGAATATTCTTGGGAAAACAAAGGTCCACAACGCGGATCGACAATGAATCTAATGGATCAGAAAGGCGGTAACGAATTGACCTTATTTCAATGGTATAGTGTTCGCCATCAAACCAATACAATTTCATTTTACGACGGTGATGAAGAGGTAATTACGAATAACGGAATAGTTGCTTATTATTTTTGGAAAGAAAACAAAGATGGCTTTATAGAATTGAATGGTGAGAATCCCTTGAGTTTAATTCATCGACCATACAAAAAGAATTACGTCTCATATCATTTAAACATACGAGATGTCATGTTTGAAATCATCTTTGAATTTCGGGGCTATTTTATTACTTGGTGGCATGTGGTTGCATTTTCATCAATTTTTCTGACCTATTTTAGTATACGCTTCGTTCAATGGTTAAAAAGACGTAAAAAAGAAGTTAAACCTGGTTTTTTTAAGCGAAAGCTAACTAAATATACACTTCTTGTTTCAGCCATTGTTTCCACTACGATCGCATTTCAGTTTATCTCTTATCGACTAAGAAAGAATGAAGTTACATCTGGATTAATTGCTGATTTCAAAGGACATAGTTTAAAGAAAGTAAGTGATAATATTCTTTACAATAAGAACTTAAAATATAAGGAGGAGGAAAAATTAAAATCTGAAATACTTCTTAAAAAAGAATCTAATTGGTATGTAAAACGACGTAAAAAGGTGCTTTATTTTAATGTCTACCTTAATGAAAAGGGAGAATACGACAAATGTAAATTTATTGCGGACAGCGATAGTTTAATACTAATTCAACATGCTTACCGCGAAAAAGCAGAAAGTCATTATACTGTGTTTAATTTTCATACGCATCCCGATTCGAGTGTTACACAAAAAGCGTATAATCATTTTGGTATAGAAATGAGTGACAAATTAGAAGTTCAAGACGCTGCAAAACGAATCTTACTATTTGTGAATGGTTATCGTCCAAGTTCGATAGGACATTCATTTGAAGATAATTTTGCCGACATTAAAAAGAATGGCCTGGAACTACCTAATTCATCTAACTTAATTTATAATTACGATCGTTACGATTATTGGCAACCATGGCAACAAATGGATACGCGTTTTCAAGAACGTATTAATCCAACTGAAATTTATTATGCCGACGGTCACCATTCTGTATCGACTTCCAATCATGGTAGTTTATTGAATTTTAGCACACTTTCAGCACAATATCCTAAACGTTGTTCAAATCCAAAGAAGCATACGTGTCTGGAAACAGATATAAAGTCAACCGGTATTTTTGGAGTAAAAACGGTTCACACCTATGACATGCTTCCGCATGAATCAAATAAGAAAGGTTTTAAAATGCGACGCGAGAATGGTCGAATTGCAGCCCAAAATTTAATGATGATGTGTAATGAAATACCCAACAAGTCATCGAATGATACCTTATATATTGTCGCTCACAGTATGGGTTACGCCTATTCATTAGGGATGATTGAAGAACTTCGTGGAAAAATTCATTTTGGAGGATTTTACATTATCGCCCCTGAAAACGCAAGTCAAGGAACTGTAAAACGAGACGAATGGAAAGAGGTTTGGCAGTATGGAAGTCGATTGAGTAAAAAGAGTAAAGATGCACCTTGTTTACAAGATGGAATTGCACCGCAAACAGCAGTTGGTGGCTTAGGCGAATTTTATCGCTCATATATTCCGAATCAATTTTACAAGCGAAAAGGTTTTTTTGATTCACATTTTATCGGTTATTATACGTGGATCTTTGATTTAAAACCTGGAGAAAAAGGCGCTATTAGGCAACGGTGACATCTAGAAGTTAGGGATTTGAAACTAGAGACTTGATGTACTATTCAAGCAGGTTGCCAATTCCAGTTTCTAGTAACTAGTTTATGTCAAAGGCTTTTACCATGCTCTGCCCCATACTTCATTAAAATCGAACACAATGACTCGTAATATTCATTTAACTGAATTAACGCAATGTCAGGCGTATCTATATTCCGCTCAAATGTTGGAATTTCATTAATGTACTTAAGTAATTCAGAGTATTTACTGTTGATTTTGTTGATGATGGCAAATATCTTAGCGTCAATTTCCTTCTCTTGTTTGCTAAATGCAGATTCTTTTTCCATTTTGATGTTGTTAATTTCACAAGCTAAAATGGCTTAGTACGCAAAGGTAAGCAGAATTATGACTCTATCACCAGCGAAAACGAATGCAAAAGCCCATGTAAATTATTTCGTGAGAATTTTGCTTTTTTAACTCGATTCTCTGTTGGATCGATACTAAAGTTAATTGCAGATCTGAAATCTGCTCCTTGTAAATTCGTTTGAAAGAAGTTTGCAGACAAACAATCACTTCCCTCAAAGCTGCATAGAGAACAGTCAGCTTCAGTAAAATCCACATCTTGCAACTGACAATTCGAAAGTGCCGTATTTTTAAGTGACATTTTATAGAACGAGGAGAAATTCAAAACGGAGGTATTACATTTAATAGCAAACAGGAAAGGATTACTTTCTTCAAATCGAAGCCCTAAAAGCTTACATTCTTCAAATTCAGCATTTTGAAAAGAGGTATTTCGAAGTTTAGCATTACTTAAATCACAATTTTCGAAGCTACAGTTCACAAATACTATTTCAGAAAGATCACCAGAAGCGAAATTACAATTCAAGAAATGACAATTGTCATATTCCCCGTTTGTAAGGAAATCAATGGTAAAATTCTCATTCTTGAACTCCTGATCTGAAACGTAATTTTTAGCCATGATTAGCGCTTCATTAATTTAAAATGATCAAACTTATCTTGAATAAATGTAATCAATTCCATTTCTGTCGCTGTCTTCAAGAAATCTTCATTGATATTTAAGAAATCAATAAATTCATCGAATTCTTCTTCGGTAAGACTTATCACATCATAAGCCACATACAATCGCAGCAATTCTTTTACAACTTGTCGCTTGTCGTCTTTATACTGTTGTTCTGCAATCCATCGTTTATTTTTCTCAACTTTCGAGAAGGCTTGATATAATGCCGTTATCGGACTCTGCATCACTTCAATTCCAGTAACCGTTCTCGTCTCGCGCATGGCCAAATCCTCACGCTCTTCTTTGATTTGATTCAAGGTTTTAAGCGGTTTCACAACTACTTCAGCAACCTCCTGAGGTTTCCCTTCGATGTAAATCCGTTTTTTGAACTGACAATTTTCATCTGCTTTTACTACAAAATTAGTAACAGGATAATCTTTTACAGAAACCGAAATTGAATCTCCCTCTTTTACATAGACAGAAAACGAACCATTTGGCTGACCAAAAACTCCTCGACCAGTTGTGCGGTTAATCACCATTAGATTATAAAAACTTTGTGGTCGCAAGGTGTCTACTACTTTTCCAGTAAACAAGACATTGTCACACTTCTGACCAAAGGTCGATCCTGACAGCAGCAGGAAGAGTAGAGGGAATATTTTTCTCATGTGGATTCAAATTAACAAAAAAGTTTTCGAGGATTTAGTTAATGGATTGTTATAAAGTGTTAAACGACCGATGATAATTTGAACGCTGCGCTATTTGAAGATTTGAATGCTGCGCTATTTGAAGATTTGAACGCTGCGCTATTTGAAGATTTGAACGCTGCGCTATTTGAAGATTTGAATGCTACGCTATTTGAAGATTTGAATGCTGCGCTATTTGAAGATTTGAATGCTACGCTATTTGAAGATTTGAACGCTGCGCTATTTGAGAATTAAAACGTGCTATTCAACTAGTCGAATGTTCAAATCTTCGAATTTTCAAATTATCAAATCCTACGAATAATTAATTTATAACTGTATATTATTTATTTACATTTGCGAATATACATTTGTAAACTATGAAAATATCACCTCACAACTCCATCAAACTTTTAAATTCAGTAATTTTGTAGTATGAAACGAGTAGTTGTAGGATTGTCAGGCGGAGTTGATTCAAGCGTAGCCGCACATTTACTTATCCAACAAGGATATGAAGTAATCGGTATGTTTATGCGCAACTGGCATGATGAAAGTGTTACACTATCTGACGAATGTCCGTGGATTGACGATTCAAATGACGCTTTACTAATTGCTCAACAACTCGGTATTCCTTTTCAAGTAATAGATCTAAGCGCTGAATATAAAGAGCGCATTGTTGATTATATGTTTAATGAGTACGCCTCCGGACGAACACCTAATCCAGATGTACTTTGTAACCGTGAGATCAAGTTTGATGTATTTCTAAAGGCCGCATTGGAACTTGGTGCTGATTATGTCGCAACAGGACATTACTGTCGACGGGTTGATCACGAGGGCGGAACAGTAGGCTTGCTTGCCGGTAAAGATCCAAGCAAAGATCAATCTTATTTCTTATGTCAATTAAGTCAAGACCAAATCAGTAAAGCACTTTTCCCGATTGGAGAATTACTAAAATCTGAAGTTCGTGAAATTGCTCGTGACATGGAATTGGTAACTGCAGAAAAGAAAGACTCTCAGGGACTTTGTTTTGTTGGGAAAATTAGTTTACCTACCTTTTTACAACAACAATTAAAGCCAATTCACGGTAAGGTTGTCGAAATTCCGAGTAATCTGAAGCAATTTGAAGAATATAATTTAATAGAGCCAACACTTGAAAACGTTGAATTATTATCAACTCCTTTCGTTTACGAGCCTCATTTCGGTGAAGTAGTAACGGATCACCAGGGTGCACATTATTACACAATTGGACAGCGCAAAGGTTTGCATATTGGCGGTCGACCAGAGCCTTCATTTGTCATTGGGACGGATATCGTTACTAATACAGTTTTTAGCGGTCAAACAGAAGGTCATCCTGGATTAAATAAATATGCTTTACATATTGATTCAAAAGAAATTAACTGGATGAATGTAAAGTATAAAATTAATAATGGAGAAAGCTTAAGCTGTATGGCCCGCATTCGGTATCGTCAACAATTAAAAGAAGCTACAATTGTTATGAAAAACGATGAGCTTTATATGTTGTTTAAAGAGAAACAGCGGGGGATTACGCCAGGCCAGTTTGCAGCATGGTATATTAACGATGAATTAATTGGATCAGGCGTTATTCGCTCTTAGTTGAGTATTCTTTGAAGGTTGCGTCTGTGTAAAAGATTACAATGCGTTCTATTTCCTTCAGTTGATTGACTTCAATCTTTTCTGTTTTTAACGCACTTCTATTCAGTTCCTCTTGATTTTCGATTAGTTGTGTAGTTGTTAAATCTTGCTCCCCTTCAACGATTGCACCGGTTATCAACCAATGTGCGTTTACGCGAGGGAAATGAATAAGGATTTTTTCAAGGAAATCTAGACTTGGCTTGTTTCTGCCTGATAAAACGTGACTAACATTTGAACGTTGAACACCAATTTTATCAGCAAATGCAGATGGTGTAAGAGTGTGCATTTTCAACACGAGAAGAAGTCGTTCTTGAATTAACATTTGTAAATTATTGAATTTCTACAAATCTACCTATTTAATTTACAAATGACAATAGTTAAAAACTATAAACATAGAAAAAGGAGCCCGAAAGCTCCTCTCCCATTTATATGATTGGTAATCTTAGTTCATGCTAATTGAATGGAAAATTGAATTGCTTGGTGCAGATTTCATTTGCTCTGCTGTGCGGATAGCATCCAATAGCTGAGCAACTTCAAAAATATTTAACTTACTTCTTGTTCCTTGCACTCTATGTTGAGCTAATTTAAACTGAGCCAATTTAACTGAATTATTTACCATTATTTCTCGTGTTAAGTTCATAATCATTTTGTCGATACTGAGCGAGTTTACGCCATCATTTCTCAAATGTTTCAAAACACACAAAAAAAAGTGAAAATTGTATACAGAAATTGAAATTTAAGTTCGATGTGGATCGAATTAACTATTTATATAACAAGATGTTACATCTATATTTATAATTTACATATTAGTAAGGAAATTTGATTCTAAATTGATTCGAGGATTTGAATAATTTGATAATTTGAGGATTCGAATATTTGAATATTCAAATAACAAAGCGTTCAAATCAACAAATAGCAGAGCATTCAAATTCTCAAATAGCGAAGCGTTCAAATAAACAAATAGCGAAGCGTTCAAATAAACAAATACTACTTCCGAATCAGTGGATAAATTAAATCCTCTAGTCCATTGACTTTTATCTCTAAAATCAATTTTAACTGATCACCAAACTTACCCGCAGGAAATCCTTGCCCCTTCATCCATACTAAATACGGTTCAGGTAAATGAATCAAATACGAGCCTTTGAATTTACCAAAAGGCATGCGTGTATTCGCCAATTTAATTAGCTCTTCTCTATTGTCTGATGGATTCAAAAGAAAGAATTAAGAGCGCTCGGGTGTGCGTTGAATCGTTTCTAATAAGTATCCCCAGAATTTTTGAACAGAAGAAATTTGTACTTTTTCATCAGGTGAATGAGCTGCACGAATATTTGGACCAAATGAAATCATATCTACTCCTGGTAAATGTTTTCCAAGGATACCACATTCTAACCCTGCGTGACACGCTTTAACTTTTGGTTCTTCCTTATACATTTCACGGTATAAATCACTCATTAAGTTCAAGATAGCTGAATTTGGATTTGGCTGCCAACCTGGATAATCGCCACTTTGAACAACTGCTGCGCCCATATTCTCAAAAGCAGCTCTAATTGTATTTGCTACATCGTCTTTTGACGTCTCAACACTACTACGCTGCAAAGATTGTGTAATAAATTCACCATCCTTAATAATAACACGTGCTAAACTCGAAGATGCTTCAACCAAATCCTTGATATCTGGACTCATTCTAAAAACACCATTATGAACAGAATATAAGGTGTTAATTATCTTAATAAAATCAACTCGTTCTACCGCCAAAGATGCAGACTCAACCTCATTTGCCTCAATTACAAAATTAGGTTCAATCGTATTGTATTCGGATTTCAGAACATTCGTAAATTTCTCAATTTCATTTAGAAACATTTGAACATCTACTTTTTCCACTGCCAAAACCACAGATGCTTCGCGTGGAATGGCATTACGCAGACTTCCACCATCAAATGAAAGAAGTTGAATATCTGCCATAGAATTCAACTGATAAATAAGTCGAGTCAACATTTTATTTGCATTGCCTCTTCCCTTGTCAATGTCCATTCCTGAGTGTCCACCCAATAATCCTTTAATCATTATTGAGTATGACTTAAATCCTTCTTTTACTGATTCTTGTGTGTATTTATATGAAGTATTTGTATCAATACCTCCTGCACAACCTATTGACAATTCATCATCATCTTCTGTATCTTAATTCAATAAAATTTTCCCTTCGTAATTTGAACCATCCAATTTCTTCGCACCTGTCATCCCTGTTTCCTCATCAATTGTAAACATTGCTTCTAATGCAGGATGTGCAATATCTGAAGATGCCAAAAGTGCCATGATTGCAGCAACACCAATTCCATTATCGGCACCAAGCGTCGTTCCGTTTGCGCGCACCCAATCCCTATCTACCAACATTTCAATTCCTTGTTGATCGAAATCAAATACGGTTGAACCGTTTTTTTGGTGAACCATATCCAGATGTGACTGCAAGATCAAGGTTGTGCGATTTTCCATTCCGGCAGTAGCAGGTTTTTTGATAATCACATTTTGAATGGCATCCGTTTTTGTTTCCAATCCCAATGATTTGCCAAAATCCAACATAAATTGAATTACGCGCTCTTCTTTTTTAGAAGGACGTGGCACTGCATTTAAGTCAGCAAAATGATTCCACAATGCTTTGGGTTCTAGATTTCTAACACTCATTCTAACTTTGTTTGGGATTTGTAATTTGCACTATTTTATTTCTTGAAATCAACAATTCGTTCCATGTACATTTTTTCCAATTTCGCACGTGCCCATGGGGTTTTACGCAAAAAAGTTAAACTGCTTTTTACACTCGGATCACTTAAAAAACAATTAATAGGCAGCAATGTTCCCATGTGCTCCCATCCTATTTCTTCGACCAATTCATTGATCATTCGCTCCAATGTTATTCCGTGTAATGGATCCATGCCTGCAGATTAAATAATTTGTAATTTGAAATTTGCAATTTGCAATCTATTTCACCAATTTTCTATACTTAATTCTCTTCGGGCCAGCATCACCTAAACGTTTCTTCTTGTTCTCTTCATATTCCGTATAAGAACCTTCAAACCAGTAAACTTGAGAATCACCCTCAAATGCCAAGATGTGTGTACATATTCTATCCAAGAACCAACGGTCGTGACTAATAACTACAGCACATCCAGCAAAATTTTGAATTCCTTCTTCTAAAGCGCGCAAAGTGTTAATATCAATATCATTCGTTGGCTCATCTAGTAATAATACGTTTGCTTCGGTTTTCAAAGTCATCGCTAAGTGCAATCGATTTCGCTCTCCACCCGATAAAATTCCTACTTTCTTGTTTTGATCACCGCCATTAAAGTTAAACTTTGACAAATAAGCACGTGAGTTGATTTTCTGATTTCCAACTTCAACGAATTCTAAGCCGTTTGAAACGACATCATACACTGTTTTATCAGGATGAATGTCTTCGTGAGATTGATCAACATAACCAATTTTCACTGTCTCACCAACCGTAAATTCACCTGAATCAGACTGTAATTCATCCATAATCATTTTGAAAATGGTTGTTTTACCTGCACCATTTGGTCCAATAATACCAACGATTCCAGCAGGTGGTAACTTGAAATTCAAATCGTCATATAGTAACTTGTCTCCAAATGACTTACCAACATGAACTGCATCAATTACATTGTTCCCTAATCGCGGTCCATTTGGAATTGGCATTTCCAACATCGCTTCTTTCGAAGCAACATCTTCGGATAACATTTTATCGTAGTTTGTAATACGCGCTTTATTCTTTGCGTGACGACCCTTAGGATTCATACGTACCCATTCCAACTCTCTTGCAAGCATTTTTTGGCGTTTCGATTCAGATTTCTCTTCTTCTTTTAAACGATTTCCTTTTTGCTCCAACCAAGATGTGTAGTTCCCTTTCCAAGGAATCCCTTCACCCCTATCCAATTCTAAGATCCATCCAGCGACATTGTCTAAGAAATATCTATCATGGGTTACGGCAATAACAGTTCCTTTGTATTGTTGTAAATGCTGTTCTAACCATTCAATCGATTCAGCATCCAAGTGATTGGTAGGCTCATCAAGTAATAGAATATCTGGATTTTGTAACAATAAACGGCAAAGAGCAACTCGACGTTTTTCACCTCCAGAAAGTGTTGAAATCAATTGATCATCTGGCGGACATCGTAAAGCGTCCATCGCGCGTTCAATTTTTGAATCCAATTCCCATGCATCAAGCGCATCGATTTTATCAGAAACAACACTTTGACGAGCAATCAACTTGTCCATTTTATCTGGATTGTTTAAAATCTCCTCATCCATGAATAAATTGTTGATTTCTTCGTATTCCTTTAGAACATCTACTGTTTCTTGCGCACCTTCTAATACAATGTCGCGAACAGTTTTATTCATTTCAAATTCAGGTTCTTGCGATAAGTAACCAACAGTATATCCAGGAGAAAAAACAACTTCTCCCTGAAATGACTTATCCAATCCAGCAATGATTTTCATTACTGTGGATTTACCTGAACCATTTAAACCAATGATACCAATCTTAGCACCGTAGTAAAATGATAAATAAATATTTTTAATAATTTGTTTTCCTTGAGGGGTTGATTTTGAAACACCAACCATTGAAAAAATAACCTTTTTATCGTCTGACATCCTTTTAATTTTAATGCAACGAAAATACGAAAAAAGGAGGATTTAATGCAGATGTTGCGCTGCAAAAAGCATAGGAAGCTTGGAAGAATATGAAATTAGAATTAAAAGCGCACTAAAAGAGAAAAGAATCGTAATCCACTTGGCGCCATTTCTCCACTTGAAATAAAGATGCAATCCAACGAAAGTGAAGGTAAACATCAATGGAATTAAAGCGGGGAAAAGTATGAAACTCTCATACCACTCCCCTTTTAATAACAATAAAAAAGATCGTTGTAATCCGCACATGAAACATTCAATTCCAAACGTGGCTTTCCAACTGCACGAAATCATCTGCCCATCATTGAAAAAGCAGTGAAAATCGCAAAAACATAAAATATCAATATCACAAGAAATAAAATTGATAATGACAATCCGATGATTGCACAAACATTTCCTGCCTTTGAATTCTTGAATGATGCTTCATACATAGCTGGATTTGATAAATAAACTGCTTTATCCTTCTTGTGTAAAACGATAGCTATAATTCCACAGATAAGTCCAGGGATTCCGTAAAATATACAACCTACGATTGAGATTATTCCTAAAACAAGCACAGCTGTTGAATTTGGAACCTGACCATTTCCAAAATTGTTGTTTGACTGATTGACTGTTGGGTCTAATAAATCATTTGTTTCCATAGTATTTATTTAAGATATTTAAGATTGAGACCATACATGATCACAAAAGCGATGGGAAAGATAGCAGAAAATATTGAAATCATCACTCCAAATCCTACTGCTGGTCCTGAAAACATAGATCCAAATAAGAACAATGTTCCTAAAACAGGTAGACATTGTCCTAAGAAATAAAGAATAAAACCTGATTTTTTCAATTTCCACATTAGAATTGCTCCAACTAAACACAAGGCACTTGCGACAATAAACATGAGAGAAAACCAAGTGATTGAATTAAACACATTCTCCACTCCCAATTGAGCCTGTCTCATGTTCGCTCCATTTCTATTCAGTGCTTTAAACATTTGACCCCAAATACCAACCATCAACAATCCCATTGCGCCTTGAAGCAATCCTAAGCCATTGCCAATGAAAGACAAAATACATAGTACGGTTAAGAAGGTTGGTCGTCCTTCTTTATTTTTTAGTTGATGTCCTTCGTTCGAGATTTGATCTAAACCCAACTGTTCATCTAAATTTCCCATATTTACACCAAAAAAAACCTCCCGAAGGAGGTTTAAATTAACTTTTCAGCTTATTGAACCTATTTAGAGCCACGAATGCAAATTTATTTCTAAATGATTTTACTTCATTCGTGATTTCATTCAAAAGGTTGCTTTACTTCATATGTTTTAAGTTCAATCCGTACATTATAACAAAAGCAATTGGAATCATTGCACCAACAATCATTGCACCAACGGCAAGTCCTGCAAACATACCCAAATCCATACCACCCATTAAACCAAATGATGCAATTAATGGAAGGATTTGTCCAATGATATAGACATAAAAACCATTCTTTTTGAGTGACCACATCCAAAATGCACCTAACAAACACAAAGCATTTCCAACAGTATTTAATATGGCAGATATTAGTCCATATTTCTTTGTTACCTCGATTTGAGATTCAATTATATCATTAAATCCATCACCAAAAGATGTACCCAGCTCACTTAATGTATCACGAGATTGTTCAAGTTGAGCAATCGATGATTGAATTGTCGCCAAACCATAAATTGCACCCAAAAAACCAATACCAGCACCAACAAAAGTCAAAATGCATAAGACTGTTAAGAATGTTGGTCTATCCTTAAACTGCAAATTTGAATTATCCAAATTTTCCATTTTTTGATTTAAAAATTAATACTTGATTGAAACGATTATAATAAAAAATTTAATCCAACAATTCAGAATTAGAACTCAAACCATCTGAAGATCTTTTTGTTTTCAATAATTCATTTTTGTATTCTGCAGTTTTAACCCAAAAAATGATAAATAAAACAAGGTTCGCTAAACCAGCCAAACTGCCAATTATAGGAATCCATCCACAAAGTCCAAGTATCGGCATAGCCAAACCAATTCCCCTGCTAAAATCACCCGATTTTTCTATACCTCGCTCTTGATATTCTTTTTTTACAGAATCTGATATCTTAGGATAAAGGATAAAAGGATAGATAATATTAAATAGAGGAATAAACATTAACCAAACATTTGAAGGTTCAACCAATCTATTTTTTGGATTAATTTCCTTAAGTAAATTTTGTAAATTAAGCAGGTAAAAAACTGCTATTACAATTACTATAACAGCAAAAATAAATATAAAAATTCCGAAGGCTGCGAAGGCCGAATCATTAAATGAATTCATAGTTTCTAGAAAAAAAACGGAACCCTAAGGTTCCTTTGAAGTTTATAATAAGTTATTAATTCATGTGCTTTAAGTTCATTCCGTACAAAGCAGCGAAAAGAACAAGCCAGAAAACCCCCATTACATTGAAAGGTAATCCTAACATAACAATTGGCAAGACAAATGAAACTACACCTGCACCAACATACATATAGTATCCCATTTTTTTCAATTTCCACATTTGAATTGCTCCAAATAATGAAACTGCTGAAAGAATTAAACTAATTGCAAAGAAAGCAATGCCTCCAGCTGTTAATGCTCCCATTCCTGGAATTGATTCCATCATTCCTGATACCACTCCAAAAGCAACAGTTGCTAATAAGAATACTAACACTCCTAATCCTGATCCTATGAATGTTAAAATACATAAAACCGTTAAAAAGGTAGGGCGCTTCGCCTCACCTGCATTCATGTTGTCTAAATTTTCTGACATAGTAATAGTTTTTAAGTTATACAAGGCGAATATATACAATCTTTAATTTGAAAAACAAGCTTTGTTAAAAAATGTGAATTTTACTTTTCAACAATTTTCTGTGAATTAGCTGAATTTATTTAAGTTAGCTTCGTAAATTAGCTTCATGAAATATTGGTCAGTCATTTTAATCCTTGCTTTATTTTTCGCTTGTAAGAAAGGTAAAGGAGATTTTACCTTGAAAGGTGTTATTACAGAGACTACTTTTTCAACTCCGCATGCTGGAGCTGTTGTTAAGTTATATCAAGTTCCAGCAGGAACATCACAAGAAATACTTATCGGGACGCAAACACTCGGAAGTGATGGCGCTTATTCGTTCACATTCCCAAGAGATAAAATGGAAAAGTACATTGTCAAAGTGACTAAAAACAATTACTTCAGTCTAAATGAAACTGTCTATTTCTCAGAATTAAGCTTAGAAGAAGATAATATTGCTAATTTTTCAACAACAGCGAAGTCATGGGCTAAATTGCGTTTTGTCAATTCAAGTCCACAGCCGGGTGATATTTTAACTTATATAAAACAAGAAGGAAAAGCCAATTGTCCAGAATGCTGTGCAACTAGTGAATCCATTTTCTACGGTGCACTTGATACTACAATATACTGTATTAATGATGGCAATACAATCTATTCGTATTTCTATACTGTGAGTGGGACAACCAATCAAGGAATTAAAAGCGCAACAACTATTGCTTTTGATACGACCGAAATACTTTTAAATTATTAATCAAAGTCCAATTCAATACGCACGCGTTGTTTTAGTTGACGGTGATACGTTTCCATTAAATACTTCAAGTAATTGTCAGTACTCTTTGTAATACATTTTGTATAGTGCTTCAAGCGGTGCTCGATATGTTCTTCAAGTGCCGAAGCTAAATCCATCGCATGATCAAAATCTTTTGCAGCTTCTTTAATTACGTCAAAGTGATTTTCCAACGATAAATCAACTGCAACCTTTCCTTTCTTCCCTTTGTCGATAGAATCTAAGTAGATTTCTTTGATATTAAATGATTCTAGTTTTGCTGTATTTAAGGTTTCAACCATCCATTTTGGAAATTCAAACTCAACCTCAAACTCTAAATCATCATTTTCAGAAAGACGTGATTCTAAGAAACGATCAGGAAAACGAAATGCATCCTGCCAATTCAAGTATTCTTGCCAAAGTCCAAAACGTCTAACATTATTCCCTAAATCAATTAATTTAAATCGATCTTTGTTTGGCAATTTACGCGATCCACGACCAATCATTTGATGATACAAGGTCAATGAACGCGTTGCTCTATTCAAAATAATTGTTTGCACCGTTGGTTCATCAAATCCAGTTGTCAAGATACCAACCGATGTCAAAATTGCATCCGGAGTGACTTTGAACCAATGCAGAACATCTTTTCGGTCCTTATCGCTAAAGGTAGAATCGAGGTGCCGAATTTTATACCCTCTTTTCTTAAAGGTTTCTTCTACTCGGATAGAAGTATCAATCCCCGAATTGAATATCAATGTTTTATTTCCAACCGCCACCTCTTCATAAGCAAATAGCAATTTTTCTTGCATGAAGTAATTTCCATAAACAGTGTCAGAACTGTTCACCGTAAAGTCTCCATTCGATCCAATCTTTAATCCGTGAAGATTTACATCGTATGTATATGTATCAGCATCTGCTAAATAACCTCCTTCGATTAATGAAGAGATACTCTCACCTACCAATAGTTTATTGTAATTATCATTCAATGGAAGTGTTCGATTGCTGCTCAAAGGAGTTGCAGTAAAACCAATAATATTGCTTACACCATAAAATTGGAATATTTTTCGAAAACTATTGTAATGGGCTTCATCCACAATCACCAATCCAACTTCTTCTATAAAATTTCCATTTTCATTCAAGCGGTTATTCAAGGTTTCAACCATTGCGATAAAACAATGAAATTCATTTTGATCCGGAATTGTTTTTACATCACTATTGATAATCTTATTCTCGACACCGATAGCATTTAACTGCTTGGAAGTTTGAATAGATAATTCTATACGGTGCGTTAAAATTAAAACTTTCTCCTTTCGCTCTTCAATGAATTTCTTCGCAATTTCAGAGAAAATTACTGTTTTACCTCCTCCAGTTGGTAACTGATACAACAGGTTGAAATTCTTGCCGTTTTGCTCCAGCTCTTCCAATATTGCGTACACAGTCTTCTCCTGAAAAGGGTACAATTTTTTCGCCTGATAAAGGTCCGTGTCGATCATTGCCTGTTTAAAAAATGGGGTGCAAAAATACACCCATTAATCCGAATAACAAAGCTAAAACGTTTTATTATCTCAGTTATTTGACTAGATCATTATTGAAATCCTGAATTAATCATCACAATGAAGTCATTTCTAATTCATTTACTCCTTTCTGAATAAAATTAGGAGAATTAAATTAAATTTGCTCACAGAATAAAACTTATCAAAAACGTGTCAAAATGAGTCAAACAGAAAAAGTAAAATGTCTTATCATTGGTTCTGGTCCCGCTGGTTACACAGCAGCAATTTATGCAGCACGCGCTGACATGAAACCAGTTCTTTATCAAGGAATGCAGCCGGGTGGACAACTAACAACAACAAATGAAGTCGAAAATTTCCCAGGTTACCCAGATGGAATCTCCGGTCCAGAAATGATGGTTCAACTTGAAGCACAAGCAAAACGCTTCGAAAC
>JAIOZF010000113.1 GCA_021740745.1 Crocinitomicaceae bacterium
CCCGAAATAGTTACAGTAACATTCGTACATGTCTGAGCTTGTGTAAACGTAATGTCAGTTAAATATTGAACAGCAAATGGAGCCCCCATTTCATAACAATCAATAGAGGTGTTTACATATGAATAATAAGCTTCCGTTAAATTGTACATGGTAATTGGAACGAAGTAAACAATATTGTTTGTAAATACACCAGGGTAATTTGTCATCCAAAATTGATCATTGATATCGTACATATCAAAATCGGAATAAAGGCCAATCAAACATGGGTCATTTCCAATGAAATCATTTGGTGGCACATTACTAGGTGTAACTGCAATTGTTGGAGGACAAGAATAAACTAACCATGTAATTCCTGGCTCATAACCTTCAGGTAAAGGAGGATTATTTGCAGGTGCTGGAGGTGTATAATTTCCATCAGCAGTTATATCAATTTCATCTCCAAAACAAAGAACATAATTGGCAGTCCCAGGTCCAGTTGTAGTTGCTGTAAAAGTTCCAATATCAGCTACACAGCCGCATGCTGCAGGAGAAGTTGAACTCACAGTTAATAAACAAGTTGGAGCATTAGAGAATGCAACTGTTACAGTCAATGCTGAACCATTTGAATTATTTCCAGGTATGCTGAAATTGTATATTTGATTGTTAACAAAAGGTGGGTTAAATGTTTGAGTCAAACTTCCTGATGAGTTTGTAACAGTTACAACTACTGTTCCTGTCGCTGGGGCATTTTGATATGAAAAAGTACCAGTTACAGTAAACGTATTATCAGGTAAACATGAACCAATCGTTGCATTCAAAGTTGCCATGTTACAAGGTTGAACACAGTCAATAACTGATAAGGAGGTAGTTGAAGAAGCTTCACATGGCCCCGATCCTATTGAATAATTAATAGTATGCGTACCAATACCTGCAGTAGAAGGATTAAATAGACCGTCAGCGTTTACACCAGGACCTGTCCATGTACCCCCCATATCAACAGCAGTAAGCTGAATTGAAGGATCAGTGCTACAAAAAGGACCAACAGCAGTTATAGTAGGGTCTGGTGGTCCGGTTTGAGCTGCTGGTGATGGGCCTAAATCCATTGTGAAAGTATTTGAGGCGTTTGACCAATTCTCAATTACAATCATTAAAACATCACCGGCAGAAACATTTGGAGACGGTACAGAAGAAGCACAAGGAAAATATGTTCCAATTTGATTACATCCGCTACTTGAAGAGGCATAATTGCATGAAATTTCATTAGCACCATTTTCTATTGCAACACATGGATCCTGGCCAGATGGAATATCAAAAATCGCAACATCAAGAAACCCTGTCGTAGCATCTCCATCAACTAGCAGTTGTAGTGGACCACTTTCTGTGATGTATAGAATAATATAAGCATAAGTTAGACCTATCCAATCAAGACAACTCCCAACTGGGTTTCCAGGAGTTGAAAAAGCAAAAGGACCAGCTATACCAGGCGTACAAATTGTAATATCCGTATTACACCCGTCGCCAGTTTGTATTGGCAATTCGCACTGAACAACAAGTTCGGCGCCCGTACCAGTATTCTGACAATTAAATTGGTCTACTAGAACTGTTATGGTACCAGTAAAAGTTGCCGTCCATGTTACTTCAGACTGTAAACCACAGGCATCATCATTGTAGCCTATAACAGCCGCTCCATTGTAAACAGTAATTTGGGAATCGAATGCAGTATTTCCACAAGTCGAAAAGGTGTAGGTGTTACCGGATACGACGTTTACAGTATAGGATGATCCGCCATTGACATTTGTAATGGTTTGAGTACCTGGACAAGGAGGAGTAGCATCGAGTGAAAATGTATTATCATTGGGACACTGTGCAATTATGAAACCACTAATGATTAAGAAAAAAAAAAGGAGGGATTTTTTCATTTTAAAGAGTTGTGCAATTTATAGACTTATTTTATACACAGAATCATTCGCAATGCGAATTTTTAACGATTCTGAAAATGCATTAAAATCATTTTGAGGAATTTCAATAGTGCTTCCTACAGATTTAAAATAATGCTCAATTGAAAAAATTTTGCGCTCTGCATTATTTTTTTCCTGGCTATATTTTTGAATGAGCTCTTTAATTTCGGGCTTTTCCAGTTCTTCTGCTGGTAATGATGACATTCTTTCACTAATTATCGAAAGTTTTCTCTCATTTGCGGTAAAACGATCAAATGCTAAAAATAAGTTATCTAATTGATCTTGCTTATTTACTTGTTTTGAGTCGGATTGATTAGTTGAATTTGTAGATAATTCCTCATTAACTTGAGAAAGGGATACAAATGATACTGAGAAAAAAAAGATGCTCAGCATAAATGAAAGTGAATTCTTTTTCATAGAAGCATTAACGGTTAAAATACACTAAGGGTATTTAATATAATGATGAAACGAAAATTTCATAAATTGGTTGCCTAAGTTAGGAAAACTTTTTAAAAGAGGTCTTAAGAATTGATAATGAGTATCAATTTATTGATTATCTCCACGGATTGCCCTGAAACGTTTTCTGGCTTTTTCAGTATACAAGCTCCCGCGATATTCAAAAAGGCTTGTTTTGTAATATTCAACAACCTTTTCTTTGTCATTCAAATGGATCTCATAGATTTTGCCAAGCTGAAAAACAGCGTCATCTGCCAAAATATCTTCACTGTAATATTTTAAAAGTTCTTCCAATATGGGATGGTTGAATGGACTCATAAATGAAAATGCTTACAAGTCGCTTTATGCTAAGTTGGATCAACACAAGGATTTATCTATTTGCACGGGCGGTTATGGTTTTTCTCTGGCAAAAGATGGCCCAAACGATCCATATTCAAAATTGGATGAAGCACGTGGATTTTATTTTCAAGCGCACAATGTGGCTGTAACAATTAATAAAACGGGAAGATGGCCCATAAGAAGTAAGGAGATTTTTATTCCGTTTCAGGAGCGAATTCCATTCTTAAAGGAAATGCCTTTTCTTAGAAATTTTGCTGATGTAGTCGGCGCAAATGAAACTGTCTCATATTATGAATACGGAGATAATATGCATAAAACGTTGAAGGGGAATTTATTCGTTCCCGTCCTTTGTTTTGAAAGTATTTATCCAGTAAGAATGGCAGAAAATGCGAAGGAAGCGAATTTTGTCACCATTCTAGCGAATGAATTTTGGAATAAAGATTTAAGTGGTTCGGATCAATACATGTTTAACCATATTGCTATAGCTATTCAAAGTAGAACGCCAATCATACGAAGTTCAAACAGCGGAATATCAGTGATTATCGATCGAAGAGGAAATGTTATTGAGCGCAGAAAAGGCAGTGATGTCGGAGTTATTTCTGCTGTTTTGAATAAGAAAACGGATCAAACAGTTTACGAGAAAATAGCTGGTGTATTCTATGGCTTATCAACCTTCTTGTTAGTTGGATTGATTGTTTTGGGACTTTTCTCAAGATTTTTCAAAGCGACGAAGAAAGCTTAATCCTTTTTCAATACTTCTGGTCGTTTTTTCTTGAAGGCGTTTAAACGAGGAATAGAAACATTTTTCACATATCCATTGGTTGGATTGCGCATTTCGTAATCTTGATGATATTCCTCAGCCAAATAGAATGCTTCGAAAGCGCTTAATTCGGTTGTTATTTTTGGAAATATTCCTGCGCTTAACAAACTAGTAATTTTTTCTTTTGCAATTTTTTGCTCATTGGCATTCATGTAAAAAATGGCTGATCTATATTGGGTTCCGCGATCTGCACCTTGTTGATTCTTTGTAGTTGGGTCATGCGAATCAAAAAATACACCCACTAAGTTAGCGTAATTAACTTTAGTGGAATCGTAATAGATTTTTACTGTTTCGGCGTGACCTGTTTGACCCATTGAAACGGAAGCATAAGTAGGATTTTTTTCTTTTCCTCCGGAGTAACCAGAAATTACCTCATGTACACCTTCAACGGATTGAAAAATGGCTTCAACGCACCAAAAACAGCCGCTAGCAAAATATGCGGTTTGCAAGGTGTCTAGTCGTGTAGAAACTAATTTTGTTTCTTTTTTTACAGCAGTTTGTTGTGCAAAAAAATGAGTCGATAATAAAATCACTAAAAGTGCAAGATGTTGTTTCATAGCTGAGTAACAACGAAAGTATAACATTGTTTATTTTTAAAGTTCTTCTTTCGGGTCATTCATATCCCCGCGAATTGCTCGGAAACGCTTTCTTGCTTCTTCAGAATACAAGCTACCTCTGTAGTCAAAAAGTATTTTTTTATAATATTCGGCTGCTTTTTCCTTGTCGTTCAGATGTGTTTCATAAATATCTCCCAATTGAAAAACTGCATCATCTGCGAGAATATCTTCACCATGGTATTTTAGCAATTCCTCTAAGAAACGAATCGACTCTGACCAGTTGCCTTCTAACATCATCGCGTCTGACTTTTTCAAAAGAATTTCATCACCCAAAGAATGGTATGGGTAGGTAAGGATGATGCTATCGAAAAGTGTAAATGCTTCTAAATATCGATGCTGTTCAACCAATAAATCTCCTTGGGCGAACCACATCATGGCTTGATAATTACTATCCAATCCAAAATTATCGGTAATCATTATTGAAAGTTTCATGGCATCATTTGCAATCAACTTAGAAGTTGATTCTTTTAACACATTCAGTTGTGATTGAGCAAAATCAAATTCACCATCATAGTAAAAAATACGGGCATTTTTAAATTTTGCTTCGTGACCAATTGTTTCAAATTTGAAATCCTTTTCAACTTGCATGTAGAATAGAGAAGCTTCCCAAATGTCACCATGAAGAACATGAATATCTGCAAGTTTCATTTTCAACTCAGCTTTTTGAATATCCGTTAAGCCAGGTAACAGCAACGCTTCCGTCAAATTGATAATTGCTTGATCGGAAAGACTCCCGTAAAATGCCTGGATGTGACTCATTTCAAGAATCAATGGCAATGTCGCACGACTCTTACCCACTCGTTCAATTGTTCGATTATATTCAGCGAGTGTTTCGTCAATTTCAGTTTTAGAAAAATTGCGTGTTGTTGTGACTTCTAAAAACCGAGTATTTAACAATGCGTTTTCTGCTTGATAATAGTACATGTTTACATTGCCTAATCCAATTATATATTGAAAAGCTTTACGTGCAACAGTATATTCTTTGTTTTCAACGCAAATTCTCCCAAGTTCAAAAACCCTTCTTCCTTGCTCGTCTAAACGCTTGTCCATTGCTTGAACTTGGGTTAGTGCTGCAGAAAAGTTCTTTTTTTGAATAAAAAGCCAAATGAGCATTTCAGCATATACGATTTGATCTGGTTTTTTTTGAACGCGATCTAACAATGCTTGTTTTAAGATTTCATATTCTTTCGAATCGGCGCTACTTAAATCAAATTGTCTCGAAAGTAAATTTTGAATTGAGGTCGCATAGCCTGCGTTAAAATCCATCAAGTCCAAATACTCATTAATCATTTTGTCATTTTGACCTTGACTTCCGTATAACTCTGCAAACTGAATATTTAGAGGATATGAACTTTTGAGCAGCTTTCTTCCTTTTTCAAGGGTTTGAAGCGCTAAGTCATTTCGTCCTTTTCCTTTAAATGCTGTAAATAATGAAATAATTTGATTGGCATCAGGGTTCAAATCATCAATTAAATCATCGTAAATTTTTTGGCCTTTAGCAGGTTCATTATTATTTTCATAGAATTGTCCCAATAGAACAGGGTATTCCAAGTCGTTTCGATTAGCAGAAAGTTGTTTTTTGATTAGTTTCTCAGCCTCCTTCGTATCATTGGCGCGATCGATGCATTCATAAAGTCGACTAAAATTTAATTTTGATGGATCTTTTTCATACAACTTTTCGTAGTAAGTGCGCGCTTTTTCAAATTCACCATTCATGTAATAGTGCTGAGCCAATTGCTGGTCAGTTTCTGTTTGAGCAAATGTTAAAGTTGCAAACAGTAAAAAGAGAAAAGAAATAATTATTCGCATGGCGCTGTTTTGGCAAATAACATGCCTATTTTTTAATCGTTACGTTCTTTTTTTTATTGAGAAGTGACAAAGAGAAAGCATTCATTTCTGGATACAAACTATCGAAATCAGTCATTGTCTTTTCTTTTTCTACCACATAATCGGTCAAAAGAACTCTTAGTTGTTGCGTTTTTCCTTCTTCGAATGCTACGTACTCAGCGTATTTTTTGCGATCTCCATTTCCGTTTTCAATGTCTTTTTTCAAATTAGTCAAGGCAACCTTTTGATCTTTAACTCCTGTTTTTATGGTATTAAATGTTGTTCCAAGTTTTGGAATTTTTCTTCTCATTAACTTAAAGGCATCCATTTTTTTACCTAAGGCCATGTCAATAGTATCCGCATAATAATTGTTTTTTATACGAAGTTCTACAGTCATCGTTGCTACAGTGAGGGCGGCAATTGTGTCAATTTCATTTGCTTCCAAAATCTGTTGTATACTATCTAACGATGATGACATTGTATCAATCGATGCCAATTGTTTGCTTTTTTTAAGATCACTGCATGAATAGAGTGAGAATAGAATACTTAGGATAAAAATCCATTTCATAGAGATAGTTTTTCTAAAAATAACGAGAATTCGAAAGAACAAATAATTCTTTACGAAAATTAACAAAAAATCCCATTCGAAAGAACGGGATTTAAATCTTAATTGATACTGTCGAATCCAGTAAACTTTCGAAGTGCTTCTGGAATCAGAATACCGTTTTCCGTTTGATGATTTTCCATTAAGGCAGCAACAATTCGTGGTAAGGCTAAAGCAGAACCATTCAAGGTGTGACAAAGTTGATTTTTCTTGTCAGCTCCTTTGAAACGCAATTTTAAGCGGTTTGCTTGAAAAGTGTCAAAGCGTGAAACAGAGCTCACCTCTAACCATTTGTCTTGTGCAGCAGAATAAACTTCAAAATCATACGTCATTGCTGAAGCAAATCCAGTATCTCCTCCGCACAAGCGCAGAATTCGGTATTGCAGTCCTAGTTTATCTAAAAGACCTTTCACGTGTTCAATCATCTCTTCCAATGCTGCAGCAGTGTTTGATGGATGTTCAATGCGCACAATTTCTACTTTATCAAATTGATGCAAACGATTTAAACCACGCACATCTTTACCATACGATCCAGCTTCTCGACGGAAACAAGGAGTGTAACCTGCCAATTTAATAGAGAAATCTTCTGAAGGAAGAATAACATCACGGTAAATATTTGTTAATGGAACCTCAGCCGTTGGAATCATATAAAAATCATCAACAGGCATGTAATACATTTGACCTTCCTTATCTGGAAGTTGACCAGTTCCATATGCACTCGCTTCATTCACCATCAAAGGGGGAATGAATTCCTCATAACCGGCTTTATCCGCTTCTTCAAGGAAAAACGAAATAAGTGCGCGTTGAAGTTTCGCTCCTTTACCGCGGTAGAATGGAAAGCCTGCTCCAGTCACTTTTACGCCTAATTCGAAATCTATTAAATCATATTTCTTCGCTAGGTCCCAATGAGCTAATGCCTCAAAATTAAAAACAGGTGTTGTTCCC
>JAIOZF010000114.1 GCA_021740745.1 Crocinitomicaceae bacterium
TATCAATGGAACGATCAGTTCAACCGCTCCTGAGCAATTAGTAACCGTTCCTTATTCTTTCTATGCTGGTAAATCAGGAAATGGGATGACAGCCGTTGCTGATAATGGAAACGGCACATTGACGTTTACCTATGCGAATGGACAAACGTATATTACGCCTGCGCTTTCAGGAATAACAGGTCCAGTTGGTCCGGCAGGTGCTCAAGGCATTCAAGGACCAGCTGGAGCTACAGGCGCAGCGGGACCCCAAGGTGCGCAAGGGGTTCAAGGTCCTGCGGGAGCAGATGGCCTAAGTGCGTATGAACTTTGGTTGGCTCAGGGTAATACAGGGACAGAAAGTGATTTCTTAAATTCTATCGAAGGTCTTCAAGGGGCACAGGGTGTTGCTGGTATTGATGGACAAAACGGCTCGCCAATTAATTGGTTGGGGACGATGGTGTCAGCGCCTTTAAATCCTAATTTCAATGATGCATATTTTAATACCAGCCTAGGCGCCGCTTACGTTTGGGATGAATCAAACTGGGTCGTTATGTACGAGGATCAAGATCCAGATTCAACAAATGAATTGCAAAATTTAACTCTATCTAATGATTCTCTTCACATCTCTAATGGTAATGGTATTCCAGTAACTGAGATTCTGAGTACAATCCCTGGGGGATTTGAAGTTTATGAAACTTCAGGTACGTTTAACTTTATTGTCCCTAATAACGTTTCCAAGTTAGTGGTGGAGATATATGGCGCAGGTGGAAGTGGCGGAAATGGGGGGCTTGCATACGATTTTCGTGGATCAGGAGGTGGTGGCGGAGGCGGTAGCGGTGGATATCGAAAAGTCTTGATGAGTGTTGTAACTGGAACTACATACAATGTTGTTGTTGGAAGTGGAGGAGTTAATAGTGCCGGAACAAGTTCAAGTTTCGGCGGAATTACAGTAAGTGGAGGAGGTCGAGGTGGCAATGGTGCTGACCGACTTTTTAACACAAATGGTTTACCTATTTCTGGCGGAACTGCTGGTGCTGCAGGTACTCCAAGTGGTACCGCAGGCAGTGTTGGTCAAGGAACCTCTGGGAATGGGAATTCAGGTGGAAATGGAGGAAAAGGAGGTGAAATTGTTCTATTGAGTTTAGGAATCGCGGGTTCTGGGGGTATTGGGGTAAATGTAATGGGACAGGCTGGAAACCCAGGTATTAATGCAGGTTATGGTAGTGGTGGAGGAGGCGGTAGTGGTACAGTTGGATACGGTGGTGTTTTGGGTGGATTAGGTGGAAATGGAGGAAATGGTGCTGTCATCATTAGTTGGTAATAAAGGCAATAGAAGCCGTTCCCCCGCTTCGCAGAATTGGCAATCCTGAGCTAATAAATTATTAGTTATTGCTTAGTACATGAACAATCTAAAGAAGATTTAGAAGGAAAAACTATCCTTCGAAGCTACTTCAGCCTCATTAAAACTCTGAGAGTTTCCCCATTTGTAAACTTGATAAGTAAATGGCTAAATCAATTGATGGAATAACTATAAATACTCCCAAAAGTTTTCTTTATGGATTCCGATCGTTTTTGCAGGGTGGTATTTTTCCGTAAAGGATTTACTGAATTTTGCTTTTGCTGTAGGGTTGTATTTGATCTCATACGCCGCTAATTCATTCTCATTCATTTCAATAAAATCTATTTCAGCTTGTTGCGTATTTCGCCAATAGTGAGTCATTCCATAAAATATTATATAATAATAAGAATACGACCACATAATAGCATAATTATATGAGGTTATGGATGAGCAAAGATGACACTCAAAATAGCGTAGCAGATAGATTACATCGCATTCAATTTTTCCAAAATAGTTGGAAGAAATGCATCGAGTTTAGAAAACACGAACTCTGTCCCGGCAGGCTGGCATTTCTTGCCCAGGTCTTATAAAGAAGCACCGATATGGTATCCTTCGATACGGTGAATGCGCTGCCTGCGTAACTCTATGAACGAACGCTATCCTTTTGTAAAACTGAATTTCACCCAATAAACTCATAATAATTATCGGTGTCAATAACCTTTACTTCCGCTTGATAAGCGTCGATAAACTTTTGAGGAAATTTGATTTTCTTTTTTGATTTCCACTTGAATTCATAGGCTGTTATCTTACCATCAATTTCCTCTATCCAGTCTATTTCTTGTTGTTGTGCTGTGCGCCAAAAATAAGTTCTAGCATAGATTTTATGATACTTTAGGTACTTGATTCGTTCACTTATTAAAAAGTTCTCCCAAAGCGCACCTTTGTCTTGTCTTATGTCTAACGAATTAAAGTTTGCAATTAATGCATTGCGTAAGCCGGTATCGTAAAAATAAATTTTTCTGTTGGTCTTTATTTCATTTCGCAAGTTCCGACTGAATGGATTTACCCTGAACAGGACGTATGCCTTTTCTAGTAGTTCAATGTAACTGCTAATGGTTTCTTTGTTGACACCAATTAATTGCGAAAGTTCGTTATATGAAACCTCATTGCCGATTTGCAGTGCCAAAGCTTGGGTGAGTTTCTGTAATACATCTGCTTTTTTTATTCCTGAAAGCATCAGGATGTCTTTGTACAGATAACTGTTTATTAAGTTCTCCAGCACCTCTTTTTCTTTCCCGGGATGATTCAATACATCAGGATACATGCCGTAGATTATGTTTTGATCCAGTTGTTTGTTGACCTCAGAAAATCCAATCGTTTTTTCCAACTCTTCATGCGAAATTGGGTACATGTTATACTCCCATTTTCTTCCTGTAAGTGGTTCATTTAATTCATTATTTAATTCAAAAGCGGAAGAGCCACTCAGTATTAATTGAACATCCTTAAATTGGTCAATAATGATTTTTGAGGTGATTCCGATATTTTTTATGCGTTGGGCCTCATCGATAAATACGATTTTTTTATCGCCAATGAGTCTTTTTAAATAGCTTGTATTTGGTTCGGACAATTGTTGTTGTACCGAAAAATCATCACCATCAAGAAACAAAAAATCCTTGTTTTTTAGGATCTCATTGATTAAAGTTGATTTTCCAACTTGCCTTGGCCCGATGACCACAAGTGCTTTGCCACTATTAAATTGTTCAAGTAAGGTGTTTTTTAAAATTCTTTCAACATTCATGCGGATAAAATTTAATTTATTCTTCGATCAAAAATACGAAAACAATCTTTAAAAACAGCAAAATATTATAATTTATAGTCAATATAACAGCCAAATATTATAACTTCTAGCTGTTTTAATAGCCAAACAATATAGTATAAAGATGTTGAGATGAAATTGTTGAAACAAGTCTTCATCAAAAAAAATTCGAAAAACAGCAAAGAATTTTTGGCTTCTATGGGAGGACTTTTCTCCGATACGCAGGATATGTTATACTTAGGTCGACGAATTGTTTATTTTTTTTCCTAATTCGTGAACAATCTAAAGAAGATTTTCAAATAGCATATCTTTCGAAGCCGCAAGTTCTGAATCACTGTGGTTTTCAGTCATTCAATTTTTCCAAAATAGTTGGAAGAAATTCATCGAGTTTAGAAAAAGCGAACCACTTCTTGCCTAGGTCTTTTAAAGAAGCACCGATATGGTATACTTCCTTTCTGTCAAGAATCAGAAATCGGTCGTGGGAAGTTTTCAGCGTTTTAATATCAATTCTTGGATATTGCTCGTTGTGTTTTGCCAGATCTAATTGCAATTGAGTAGTTAATTTTTGAGTGTAAATGGTGGCGTTACAACTAGGATTCCGTTTGCTCAACATCAACAAGGTTGATTCGTCGATGTAATTATCAATTAGAATGATGGATTTGTTAGCACTTTCAATGAGGTCATTCGCGAAAACATACGCATCGAACAATTGCCCTTCGAAGAAGATGCCTTTTTCAGGCGGTAATTTTTGTTTGTCCAATGCCGCGAACAATTGGCTCACCCTAGCATCTGTGAATTGCTGTTTTTCTTCAAGGTAATTAATTCGGAAGAGCAAATTGTCATTTTGTTGAACGTAATGCCTCATTTCTACAAATGCTTTCATGATTTGGATGCTTACCGTAATAGCAGTCTCACTTTTTAATATGGCCGATAACATTGCTACACCTTGCTCAGTAAAAGTATATGGTGGTCTTCGAAGTCCCATTTTGTCTGCATTGGAGGTCACAAATTGTGACTTCCAATTTTCAAACTCTTCAGAATTCAATTGAAAGCGAAAGTCTGATGGGAAACGTTCACTGTTTCTTTTGACAGCTTGATTTAAAACTTTGGTTTCTACATTGTATAGTTGAGCAAGATCGCGATCCATCATCACATGAAAGCCACGAAGCGTATAGATTTTTGTTTGTAATTCATTTCTTGTAATTAAGTCCATTTCCATCATTTTACTAATTAAGTTAGTGAAAATTATCATTTGAAAAAGACGATCGAACAATTTATTCCGGCTCCTCGGGATATAACATTTTACGGTCAGTAAATAGTTAATTGATAAACCTGGGGATGGTGTTTTGGAAAGAAAGCTTCCCTCTTATCGTCGAATAAGCTGTCTGAGTAATCGATAAACTCCGTCCAAAAATCTAAAGTAAAAATTAGAATTGCAAGTAAAATAGTTATACATTTGTTGTATATAGGTACAAGATATGTATAAAAAAACGCACCGTGATATAACAAGCTTACTCGAAATCTACGCGAATTCTTTTCGCTCGGTACTCATCGTTGGACCGAGACAATCCGGAAAAACAACATTGGCAAGAGTCACTTTTCCGAATAAACCGTATGTTTCACTGGAAAACCCCGATGAGCGCGAATTGGCATTTCAGGATCCTCGTGCGTTTTTAAATCGCTATCCAAATGGCGCCATTCTCGACGAGGTACAACGTGCTCCCTTACTTTTGAATTATCTGCAGGAATTATTGGATAACACAGATGAAGATGGCTTATTCATTCTAACAGGCAGTAACAACATTTTGTTACAAGATCATATTACGCAAACATTAGCAGGTCGAATTGGCGTTCTTGATCTGTTGCCTTTGAGTTATAATGAAATACATAAACAAGTACCCACATCCGATATCATGGATTTAATAGTACATGGTTTTTATCCAGAAGTCATTGCAAAGAAAAGAAATCCAGCGATGTGGTATGCATCCTATATCCGTACCTACGTAGAACGAGATGTGCGGCAAATTAAACAAATAGAAGATGGTTTGCTTTTTCAAAAGTTTTTAAGGTTATGTGCCGGGAGAACTGGTCAGCAACTGAATATCGCGGCATTAAGCAACGCTTGTGGGATTAACGTGCGTACGGCACATTCATGGATTTCCATACTTGAAAGCACTTACGTTGTTCGTTTACTGCAACCATTTCACGAGAATTACAACAAACGAATTGTTAAATCACCTAAACTCTATTTTTGTGATACAGGTCTGGTTTGTGCGCTTTTGAATATCAAAACGACCAATGAATTACAGCTTTCTCATTTCCGTGGTGCATTGGTAGAGAATTTTATCATTATGGAATTTCTCAAGAACAGCTTGAATTTTCAATCCGGTGAGAATTTCTTTTACTGGCGCGACAATAACGGTGTTGAAATTGATTTAATTCAGCAAAATGGCTCTGTCTTACTGCCTATAGAAATCAAATCAGCGCAAACTTTTACAAAAGATTTTTCCTCCAACCTGAAGAAATTCATGTCTTATTCAGGCCTCAATAAAGGTCTTTTAATCTATGACGGTCCGCAAGAGTTCATAGGGTCGGATGGCGTAAAAGTGGCGAATTGGAGAAGTTTGTTGACAAGGAATTAACGTATAATTATCAGCTCTCCACTTGCGATTTCATGAGATAGGATAGTCCGATTGCAAAAGATTAGTATGTTTTTGGAACACCGACAATATTCTTGCTAGATGAAAAGCGAAAGATCTTGTTGCGTCCCAACTCCTTGAAACAAACTTCTTTAAAACTCAGCTCGAGAATGGATGCCTGGGTAGATTGGTTTTTAGAGGAGGGCATTGCGTTGCCTGAGTGATTTTCTCGCCGATCGAGTGTCCTCCATTGAGCGCAGTTCGCACTGAGTGTCAACGGTTAGTTAAAGAGCGGTTATCAGTCCTTCAATTTTTCCAAAATAGTTGGAAGAAATGCATCGAGTTTAGAAAAAGCGAACCACTTCTTGCCCAGATCTTTTAAAGAAGCACCGATATGGTATACTTCCTTTCCGTCAAGAATCAGAAATCGGTCGTGGGACGTTTTCAGCGTTTTAATATCAATTCTTGGATATTGCTCGTTGTGTTTTGCTAGATCTAATTGCAATTGAGCAGTTAATTTTTGAGTGTAAATGGTGGCGTTACACTTAGAATTCCGTTTGCTCAGCATCAACAAGGTGGACTCGTCGACGTAATTATCAATTAGAATGATGGATTTGTTAGCACTTTTAATGAGGTCATTCGCGAAAACATACGCATCGAATAATTGCCCTTCGAAGAAGATGCCTTGGGTGGGAAGTTCATTGGTTTTAAGTTGTAAAGAGATTTTATTCACCTCATTTGACAGATTCTCAAGATTATTTTCTATTCGATTCACACGTTGGTTGATCGCATAACCTTTGAGTAAGTATTCACGCAAAACAGTTGTTGCCCATATTCGGAATTGTGTACCTTGCTTGGATTTTACACGATAGCCAACAGAGATAATTACATCGAGATTGTAAAACTCAATGTTTCTTTTTACTTTTCTCTTACCTTCAAAATGAACTATCGCAAAATTTGCGACAGTTGGAATTCCCTCCAATTCTTCATTTAAAGCATTGCTAATATGTTTACCAATTGTTTTAACATCTCTTCCAAAAAGAGTTGAAATTTGTTGACGATTCAACCAAACAGTATCATTTTCAAGGCGAACTTCTATGTGTTCAGCTGCCTCATTTGGTCGGTAGATTATGATTTCATTCTTCATAGTTTACCTTAAGTTAGTGAAAATTATCATTTGAAACAGACGATCGAACAATTTATTCCTGCAGAAAAAAATGCGTGGTTTAAAATTCAAGAACCTTGGATTAATGATTTAGAAGGATATGATATCCTTCCTTAAGGTGAATGCGTTGCCGAAGTAACTCGACCGCCGATCGAGTGCCTCGACAGCAGCGCAGCGGATCGTCGGGGTGTATCGAGACGGCACCTTACTATCTTCGCCCTAGTTCCGAAAAACAAACCAATTATCAATCCTCTCGTATCGCCTTAATCCCTGGCAATTCAATTCCCTCTAAATATTCGAGCATCGCTCCACCACCGGTAGAAACATAAGAAACTTTGTCGGCCAATTTGAATTTATTAATTGCAGCTACTGAATCACCACCTCCAATTAAAGAAAACGCTCCTTTTGCCGTTGCTTCAACTATGGCATTTGCCACATCTTTCGTTCCTTGCTGGAAGTTCTCCATTTCAAAAACACCCATTGGACCATTCCATAGAATCAATTTGGAATTAGCAATAATTTCACGACATGCTTTTGACGTTTCAGATCCTGTGTCT
>JAIOZF010000115.1 GCA_021740745.1 Crocinitomicaceae bacterium
CAATACGCAGCAGCTGGAACAGCAACATTAATTGATGGTGTGCATGGAACAAAAGAATTCAGAACAGGAGATTGGCAAGGGTACAATGCGCAAGATTTGGTAACGGAAGTTAAGTTTACAAGTCCAAGAATTTTGAAAGAAGTAGGAATTTCTTGTTTGCAGGATATGAAATCGTGGATCTTCTACCCTTCTTCTATTGAAATTGAAATTTCGTATGATGGTGAAACATTTGAGAAATTACCTGCGATTATTACGAACAAACCATACGTTTCGAATGCACATTCGCCAGAAAGTATTCCAAGTTTTTCAAGTTACGTTGGACCAACAACTGCCGAGTTTTACCGACAAACAGGAAGTATTCGTCCAATTGCAGCATTCCGTGTTATAGCGAAGAATTATGGTAAATGTCCAGCATGGCATTTAGGTGCAGGGAATGATACTTGGCTGTTTTCGGATGAGTTGATTTATAGATAATGTAAGCCTTTTTCCTATTTCCATTCACGTTATAACTAGTAGAACTCATTTAATTTACACAATGAAAAAGCCAATTCTTATCAGCCTATCATTAGCAAGCGCCTTCGCTCTTGGACTTTTTACGATGTCGTTCATGACTAAAACATCGAAAGCAAAACCCAAAAAAGAGAAATCAATTCGATTGGGAGTATTCTCTGTTAGTTTGAATGTGAAAGATCTTCAAAAATCAAAGGATTTCTATGAGAAGCTGGGTTTCTCAGCCATGGGTGGTGATATGAAAGACAACTATTTAATCATGAAAAATGAGAACACCATTATTGGTATTTTCCAAGGAATGTTTGAAGGTAATATTCTTACGTTCAATCCAGGTTGGGACGTGGATGCTAAAAACATTAAAAAATTCGATGATATTCGAATCATCCAAAAACACTTAAAATCAAAACAATTGGCACTTCTTTCGGAAGCTGACACAACGAATACTGGTCCAGCAAGTGTAATGTTAACGGATCCAGATGGAAATTTAATATTGTTCGATCAGCATAGATGATGTTGAAATTTGAAAATTAAAAAGATTCTATAATTCGAAGATAAACTGCATGTATAGAGACAACCATAATTCGATGATTTGATTCAAAATTCGTGTATTAATTGAATTCAATTTAACGAAATAAAATTTGCTAAATTTAGCCTATGAAAAAGTTATGTATTCTTTTCGCGTTATTCATAAGCGCCGTTGCTCAATCACAAGGAACTACGGGTATTTTTAAATTTAAGTGGAACATTGATAACCGTTTAACTAATACAGTTATAATAAATAATACGGGCAATGGAGATTTATTCATCCCAACCAATTTATATGATTCAGTCATTTCAAGAGTTGAATATTTGGTTACTCAGGAGTTACATTCCGATACCAAATGGATTTATCCCATTAACCGCCGTGGTAAAGAATTAAAAACAAACAGTACCTCAAGTCAGGTTGGTGGTTTACCACGAGGAACAAAACGTCAAGCCATGCGATCTGAATATTTAGAGTATTATGTCAAATTCCGAATAACCGTTGGACTTAATAAAACGTTTACGTTTGGTAGTGTGAATGCGAGTTATTCACGTTTAAAACCCTACGTCCGTGTCAAAATGAAAGCTTATGGTATCGATCGTAGACTTAAAAAACGAAAGAACATTCGGTTAGGTGGTTTTGAAAGTATTGGAAGTTTTGATTTCAACGTAGGAGGAACAACGGTAACTCAAACAAATGGATTACCAATTAACGAAGTCCTTGACATGGTTTTCAAAGGATTAAAGAAATTTGAAGAAAAGGCACAGTAATGCGTTTTTTGATTACGTTAATTTCCGTATTAATATACTTGAGTTCATCTGCTCAACTCGATTCTTCAAGGTTCGTTGAAATGGACGCTTTTCTTGTTCCGATAAAATATTTAAAGAGTGATGTTCCAGCCCACAAAATCAATTGCGAAAGCATATTTTCGTATGATAAAGTTTGGTTTAAGAATGAAAAGATTAATCAACAATTGGTGATTGAACTGGCAACAGATTATCATCACCTGAATGAGTATGTGTTTTATTTGGATAATCCACCTTCCTATTTCATTCAAAGTATTTACTTGAATGATTCATTGGGGAATGTGACTACTCCAGAACAAAACAAAGTTGCTTACCCTTGTTTTTCAAAAAAAGCCAAGAACCTCCCCAGAAGATTTTTTACATCTGAATTTGGCATGCGTCTGGGTGTGCATTACGACGTTATTTCTGAAGAATTGGGCGATTTCACTGCATTTGCCTATTTTGAAGACCAAGCAGTTGTTCGATGGTATTTTACAGGTGACCAGGTTGCAGACATGAAGAATCTGTATGAAAATCAACGTCTAGCATTGGATAGTTATGGCTATTTGGTAACTGCAGTATTTAGTGGTGAAATATTAGTGGGCTACTCCATCAAAAAGGAAATTCCTTGAGTTCAAATCGTTTTTTAGTTAACTATATTTTACCACTGAGAAGCTGAGAACACGGAAAATTTATTTGTGACCTCTATTTGACAATCATTCACCTTTTCGCTGAGCCTATGTGGTGAAAATTCAAGGTTCAGGAATTGGGATTTAGATTTTTAATAGAATATCCTTATCTCTTAACTTCTTTGTTTATATATAATCTAATTCACCTCTGGAAGAATTGAAACTGCTCGATTTATTATGGAATAAGTATCTCTTAGATCCAATTGTAAATTATATTTTACATTTGATAATTCAATTTATAGCTGTAATTTTTATTTTGACATGAAAACAATCTTTTTCTTTTTTACATTTTTCTTCAGTCAATTCTCCTAAGCAGATGCTTGGGACAACCTAACTCTCGAAGAAGCTCAAAATGTAATAGCCCAACTCAACGAGAATCCATTTATTTTCGATTAATGCGATTGTTGTGATTTTTCAGGAGAATTTTCCAAACAAGTAGACGATTTAAACCTTATTTAATAAAATAGCTTCTGCGAATTCTACTCTAAAAAGAAGTCTTTTCACTACATTTGCGCAAAATGCACCAATTTTTGGGGAACAATCGTTCAACTATTTTAAAGATAAACTTTTGTATTATATCTAATTTAATCGTTTGAAATACACAGTACAATTTAACTAAGTATGTTATCAAAAGAAGAACGAAAGGCTCGTAATGCCGCATTTTGGGATACATTTAAAAAAGAAATGCGCTCAACGAAATCATCTTCGGGACGAGCAATGAGTTGGGTTAGTTATCCATCGGATGTGAAAGATATTTATATTCGACTTGAAACAGACCAAGATGGTGCTCGATTGTGTTTTGATATCCAAGCAAAAGATCAAGGGATAAGATCTATTTTATGGGAACAAATGACAGAACTAAAGAAAGTTCTGGAAAATGAAATGACGTGGGAAACGATTTGGATAGAGTCCTTTACAAACAAAGAAGGAAAATCTATTTCGCGAATTGAATGGAGAAATGATGATTTGAATTTCTATAAAGATGAAGATTGGCCTTTGATACGACAATTTTTCGCTCAACGCTTGGTCGAATTCGATCGTTTTTATCAAGAATTCAAGGATATACTCATAGCACTCGCTGATTAATTTGTAAATTTGAAATATGAAGGCATTTAAACATAGTATTTTAGGACTTTTGGTCGTTAGCTCATTCCTATCATTTGCTCAGACATCGATTTTATCAGAAGATTTTCAATCAGGTATTCCACTTAGTTTTACGCTTGTTGACAATGACGGTTTAGACCCTGATCCTGCTGTAGCAGAATACACTGCCCCATGGATTTCAGTCCTCGATCCAGAGGATAACATGAATTTGGTTGCTGGTTCTACTTCATTCTTTAATCCAACTGGTAAAGCTGATTGTTGGTTAATTACACCTCAATTAGTATTAGGCGCTTACGGAAACAAAATAACTTGGGATGCAAAATCGCATGACGCTTCGTTTCCAGATGATTATCTTGTAATGGTATCTACAACGACTGCCGATATAACAAGTTTTACGGATACAATTGGATCAATACAACAAGAAAATGCTGAGTGGACAAGTCGTTCTGTAGATTTAAGCACTGAAGGTTTTAATGGACAAACGATTTATATCGCCTTCATAAATAATACAAATGATGGATTCAAATTATATATTGACGATATTACAGTAACAAAAGAAGATCCAGCAAGCACTAATGTTCTTTCACAAACCCAAGTTGCTATCTATCCGAATCCAACAAGTGATTTAGTATACATTCAAGCAGAAGCAGAAATTACATCAATTATACTATCAGATTTATCAGGGAAATTAATTGAGGATAAACAATTGAATACCGTTGTTAAAATGACTGATTTGCCGAACGGAATCTACTTATTAACAATTACAACAACACAAGGATCAATTACAAAAAGAATTGTAAAGTACTGACACTTCTTTAATTTCAACTTACAATTCTGGCAAAGGAATTAGTACTAAGGTGTATTTTAAATCAGATTTTTTCGTTGGTTTTAAGACAATTTTATTATCTGAAAGTGAAGCTAATTTGAATTCCCATACTTCTTTTTTGAAATAGACAGTCAACAGTTTTTCGTCCGAATAGACTGAAAACTCACCATTTTTACTAGAGAAATCACCCATTGTTTTTAAAGGCTGAAAGGAACATTTACTTGTGGAATAAAAGATAAACGCATCTTTATCCGCAGCTTGTTTTGGTGCAAAATTTTGACGATCAATAATTACTTTATCTACCAACCAAACCTTACTATTTCCGTCGTGAAATAACGTACCTAAGTCAACGGGCTTCAACTGCACCCCTGTTGAACAAGAAGCCAACACTGCCACAAAGACGAAAAGAAATAATCGAGAAATCAAAACAGCATCGATGTTTGATTCAATACTTTCTCTATTTCAATTGACATAGAATCTTTGAATGCTTCCTTTACAGGTCCACCCCAATTCGCTCCTTCAATTACTTCAACTGACTTAAAAGTATATTTACTTCCATTCCATGAAAAATAACAATTGTAAAAAATAGATTCCCCTTCTTCATTTCCATTGAAACGCAGCAACAAGTCATCATAACCAGATTCAGATTTACGTTGACCAATTAAGTTGGCAACAAATCCATTTACTTTTACAAGTTGTCCACGTTCGCGAACAAAAACTAACAATCTTCGCAATGGAAATCCAGAAACTTTTGATTTCACTTGTAACAAGAATCCATTTTCAATGGGCATTTTTTCCTTCATAGGAAAGAAACGGAAAAAGCGAGGTGTACAAGAAGGATTATTATAATCAAGTGTATCTGTTGAATTTACATTACACATATTCAATTCTTGCAGCATTTCCGACATTTTTGGATCCGGAAAAACATCCGAATCAAACAGCGTTTCAATGGATTTCACATCTGTTGATTCAACTATTTTATCTTGTTTTGGAGTGTCTTCTTCATCATTTGAACAAGAAGCGATGAATAAGCCAGTGATTAAGGCTAAACTAATTTTTATTGTAATGAATTTTGACATATTCTTTTTTTAAGTATTCAATTTCAGAGTTTAACATGATAATAATTCAATCTTATTGAATAGTAACATTTTACGAAGGAAAAACAGTTTTAGCTTGATAGAAAGCTTTTTCAAACTCATCCAATAATACTCCGTGATTCACCCCTGTTTCTATAAACCAATCCAACATCAATTCGGTTGGCATATTTCCAGTAAGATTGTCTGTTGCCATGGGACATCCACCAAAGCCTTTTATTGCTCCATCAAATCTTCTACAGCCATTTTCGAAAGCTACTTTCACCAGTTCTTTTGCATTTTCTGGTCGCGTATGCAGATGTGCACCAAATTCAACATTTGCTAATTCTGGAATTACATTCTTATAAATGTATGCAACATCTTCAATCGTTGCAGATCCAATTGTATCAGACAATGCAAGAATGTCAATACCTAAATCATTATAAAGTTGATTCGACCACTTCAGCACAATATCAGCGTTCCACTCTTCTCCATAAGGATTTCCAAAACCCATTGAAAGATAAACAACTAATTTCTTTTTTGATTGAATGGCTAAAGATTGAATTGCCTCAACACGTTTAATTGATTCAGCTATACTTGCATTCGTATTTCGCTGTTGGAATGTCTCCGAAATTGAAAACGGATATCCTAAATAATCAATTTCTTCAAAACTACATGCTTCCTCTGCTCCTCTTTCATTCGCAATGATTGCCAATAACTTTGTGGATGAATTTAAATCTAAACGACCTAGCACATCTGCCGTATCTCGCATTTGAGGAATTGCTTTGGGTGAAACAAAACTTCCAAAGTCTAAGGTATCAAACCCGCAGTTTAACAATTGATTGATGTAGGATACTTTGATGTCAGTAGGAATAAAATCATGTAATCCTTGCATTGCATCGCGTGGACATTCTATCAGTTTAACTTCTGCCATGTCGAATTAATTTTTGTTCATTGATGCAAGAATTCCTTTGTTAATTTTCTTAACAATTCCTGGACCTTCATATATGAAACCTGTATATACTTGTAATAATGAAGCGCCAGCAGCTAATTTTTCAAGAGCGTCTTCTGCAGTGTGAATTCCACCTACCCCAACGATAGGAAAAGAGGCATTCGATTTATCATGTAAATATGCAATCACTTCAGTGGATCGTTTTGTTAACGGTTTTCCCGAAACCCCACCAGCTCCAATCGATTCCAATTGTTCTTTTGATGCCTTAAGTTTTTCTCGACTAATTGTGGTATTTGTAGCAATAACCCCATCAATTTTTGTTTCATTCACAATTTCAATGATATCATCAAGTTGTTCATTTGTCAAATCTGGCGCTATTTTTAGCAAAATAGGTTTACTCTTTTCTTTAAGTGTATTTGCATTCTTTAGAGTTGATAGTAATTCTTTCAATGGTTCTTTTTCTTGTAGCTCTCGTAAATTGGGCGTATTTGGAGATGAAACATTTACTACAAAATAATCAACGAAAGGAAAAAGCGCTTCAAAACACTTGATATAATCACTTGTTGCATCTTCATTTGGAGTAATTTTATTCTTTCCAATGTTACCACCAATAATTACACTTGTATTTCGTTTTTTTAGATTCACAATCGCTGCATCCATACCTGCATTATTGAAACCCATTCTATTTATTATTGCATTATCTGATTTCAACCTGAATAATCTTGGCTTGTCATTTCCTGATTGGCCGAGAGGTGTGACTGTTCCAATTTCTATAAATCCAAAGCCACAATAAGCTAAATCATTGTACATTGAGGCATTTTTATCAAAACCTGCTGCAAGTCCAACTGGATTTTTGAATCGAATTCCAAACACTTCCTTTTCCAACCGTTTATCTTCAATAATATACAATTTTGAAAATAATGATTTCATTCCTGGTATCTTAAGAACAAATCTCAAAAAGTCAGTTGTAAAATAATGAACCTTTTCAGGATCAAGTAAAAAAAGTATTGATCGAAGTATAGA
>JAIOZF010000028.1 GCA_021740745.1 Crocinitomicaceae bacterium
AATGTCTTAATGTCTTAATGTCTTAATGTCTTAATGTCTTAATGTCTTAATGTCTTAATGTCTTAATGTCTTAATGTCTTAATGTCTTAATGTCTTAATGTCTTAATGTCCAAAAAAAAATGAAAACTCCCCAGGAAGTTGTTTCTTATATGTTGTCCAATGATGCATTTAGCAAGTGGATGCAAATTAAATTGAATACAATTAATCTTGGAACTTGTGAACTTCAAACTACCATTCATGCAGATATGCTCAATGGTTTTGAAATTTTACACGGTGGAATAAGCTATTCGCTTTCCGATTCAGCACTTGCTTTTGCGGCCAATTCTTACGGTTTCAAATGTGTAAGCATCGAATCATCCATTTCGCATCTTCGTCCTGTAAAAAATGGTGATATTTTAACCGCTCATGCGAAAGAAATAAACCGTGGAAAAACAATCGGCGTTTATGAAGTCACCATCCTAAATCAAGACGACAAGAAAGTTTCTCACTTCAAAGGCACCGTTCATATCTCTCAAGAAATCTGGTGATTTTTTTGAAGAATAAATGTTCTGATTTTATATGTATGCATAAAATAATTTAGTACATTAGTCGTGCTAAAAAATACGTATGCCTGATAAACCAGATTATTTATTTGATTTCGCTGTTCGCCATTCATGGCATCGAATTTCAAGAATGTATAACCAAAAAGCGGCTGAACATGAAATGACCATGTCAATCGGATTCATTTTAATGAATGTAGATAAAGCCGGAACACCGAGCACTGCTCTTGGACCAAAAATGGGAATGGAACCAACATCTTTGTCAAGAACACTCAAGACCATGGAAGAACGTGGTTTAATTTACCGTCAAGAGGTAGATCATGATAAACGAAAAGTGCTCATTTTTCTTACCCTTGAAGGAATTGAAAAACGAAAAATGGTTAAAAATTTCGTTCTAGGTTTTAACGACCGCATTCTAGCAAAAATCCCTAAAAGCAAAATGAAAATATTCTTTGAAGTCATTGAAAAAGTGGACTTAATGATTGAGGAAGATTTTAAAAATTCATAATAATAAAAAAATGAATAGACACATTAAAAAAGTCGCCATTTTAGGTTCCGGTGTAATGGGATCGCGCATCGCCTGTCACTTCGCTAATATTGGCTGTGAGGTAGTGTTATTGGATATTACTCCCAAAGAGCTCATGACTGATGAAACAAAAAAAGGCCTAACACTTGAGTCAAAAATAGTTAGAAACAGAATTGTTAATCAATCTTTGGAAGCTGCAGTTAAGTCAAATCCTTCACCGATATATCGAAAGTCATTTGTTCAACGCATCGTAACTGGAAACTTCGATGACGATATGTCAAAGATTTCTAACTGTGACTGGATTATTGAAGTTGTTATTGAGCGTTTGGATATCAAAAAATTAGTTTTTGAGCAAGTTGAAAAATACAGAACACATGGAACGCTTATTACATCAAACACTTCTGGAATTCCAATTCACATGATGTTGGATGGTAGATCAGATGATTTCAAAGCTCATTTCTGTGGAACACATTTTTTCAATCCTCCGCGCTATTTGCAATTATTGGAAATCATCCCTACTCCATCTACAAAATCTGAAGTTATTGACTTTTTGATGGATTATGGTTCTCGATACTTGGGTAAGAAAACAGTATTATGTAAAGATACACCTGCCTTCATTGCGAATCGTGTTGGAGTTTATTCAATCATGGCACTTTTCCATGCTGTAACGGAAATGGGATTGACAATTGAAGAAGTTGATAAATTGACTGGACCTGTTTTAGGACGACCAAAATCAGCGACGTTCAGAACATGTGATGTGGTTGGATTAGACACTTTAGTTCATGTTGCGAATGGGTTAAAAGCCAATTGTACAACTGATGAAGAAAAAGCATTGTTTGAACTGCCAGAATACATTTCTAAAATGGTTGAAAACAATTGGCTAGGATCTAAATCTGGTCAAGGATTTTACAAGAAAGTAAAAACAGCTGATGGCAAAAGTGAAATACATGCTTTAGACTTAAAAACCTTAGAATATCGTGCATCTGAAAAAGTAAAATTCGCTACGTTAGAAATGACAAAGCCAATCGATGACTTAAAACAGCGCACAAAAATGTTGTTCATGGCAATGGACAAAGCAGGTGAATTCTATCGTAAATTATTCGGTGGTTTATTTGCTTACGTATCAAATCGTTTACCTGAAATAACAGATGATCTATACAAAATCGACGATGCGTTAAAAGCAGGATTTGGCTGGGAATTAGGTCCATTTGAAACATGGGACATCATTGGTTTAGATCAAGGATTAAAATTAATAGCTGACAATAACAAAACAGTTGCTACTTGGATTTCAGAAATGAAAGCAGCTGGAATCACATCGTTCTACAAACTTGAGAAAGGCCAAAAAATGTACTATGACGTACAAATAAAAGCCTACAAAACGATACCAGGAACTGAGAACCTTGTTTTATTAGATGCCTTGCGTTCAGAAAATAAAGTTTGGGGCAATGCTGATACAACGCTTGTCAATCTTGGAGATGGAATTTTAAACTTAGAATTCCACACAAAAATGAATACAATTGGTGGTGGTGTTATCGAAGGAATTAACAAAGCAATCGACCTAGCAGAAAAAGAATACAAAGGTTTGGTGATTTCCAATACTGGTCAAAATTTCTCAGCTGGAGCGAATGTCGGAATGATTTTCATGATGGCAATCGAACAAGATTTTGACGAATTGAATTTTGCAGTTAAAGCATTCCAAGACACCATGATGCGCATTCGCTATTCGAACATTCCTGTAATCGTTGCTCCTCACAATATGGCTCTTGGCGGTGGTTGTGAGATGTCAATGCATGCCGACAAAGTTGTTGCTCATGCTGAATTATATATGGGATTGGTTGAGTTTGGCGTTGGTTTAATTCCAGGTGGCGGTGGCTCCAAAGAATATGCAAAACGTTTATCTGAGGAATTGCACGAAGGTGATATAAAAATCAATCGTTTAAGAGAACGCTTCTTGACAATCGGTCAAGCAAAGGTTTCTACATCAGCCTATGAGGCCTTTGATTTAGGATACTTGCGAGAAGGAATCGATGAAGTAGTTGTGAGTCGTGATCACCAACTTGCACGCGCAAAAGCTGCGGCAATTGAATTTTCAAACAAAGGCTACATTGCTCCAAAACGTGAGAAAAACATTACAGTAATGGGACAAGAAGGTCTTGGAATTGTATACGTTGGTGCGAATTCAATGCTTTCTGGAAATTATATGTCAGACCACGATCGCGTGATTTCTGAAAAACTTGGTTTTGTGCTTTGTGGTGGTGATTTAAGTGAAAACACTGTTGTCTCTGAGCAATATTTATTGGATTTAGAACGCAAAGCATTTGTTGAACTTTGTGCAGAACGGAAAACGCTGGAGAGATTGGAAAGCTTGGTGAAAAATGGTAAAATCCTTCGGAATTAGACTTTAGGAATGAAGGATATTAAGATTTTAAGACTTGAATGAATTAAAAAAATAGTGATTTGAAGAAAGTACATAATTTTAGGGAATTGAAAATTTGGAAAGAATCATTGGTTCTAGTTAAGAATGTTTATCTTCTTACTTCCAAATTACCAAAAGATGAAAAATTTGGATTAGTATCTCAAATTAATCGTTGTGCCGTTTCTATTCCTTCAAATATTGCCGAAGGTTCTGGTAGAACTACTGAAAAAGAATTTCTTTATTTTTTAAATATTGCGATATCTTCTTCTTATGAACTTGAGACACAATTAATCTTAATTGAAGATATTTTCCATATTCAGACTAAGTCTATTTTAATGGAATTAGAAACACTGCAGAAGATGATCGGTGCTTTCAAGAGAATACTAAAAACAGAAAAGTAAATAATATTGATGTTGAGGTTTGAGTCCTAAAGTCTTAAAATCCTAACATCTTAATATCTCAATATCTTAACAAAATGGGACAAAGAGCATACATAGTAGCAGGATTTCGATCTGCAGTTGGCAAAGCAGGTAAAGGAGGATTTCGTTTTTACAGACCTGATGATTTGGCAGCAGATGTTATTAAACATTTGATGGCATCTGTTCCTCAATTGGATAAATTACGCGTTGACGATGTAATTGTAGGAAATGCAACTCCTGAAGCAGAACAAGGTTTGAACGTTGGCCGAATGATCTCATTAATGGGATTAGACACTGACAAAGTTCCTGGAATGACCGTGAACCGTTATTGTTCATCGGGATTAGAAACCATTGCAATTGCCACAGCAAAGATTGAAAGTGGAATGGCAGAATGTATCATTGCTGGTGGTGTTGAATCTATGTCAGTGATGGCAATGGGTGGTTGGAGAATTGTTCCAAATCCAAAAGTGGGCAAAGAAAATCCGAATTGGTACTGGGGAATGGGTCTAACCGCAGAAGCAGTTGCACATCAATTTAAAGTGAGCAGAGAAGAACAAGATGCATTTGCTGTTCATTCCCACAACAAAGCATTGGCAGCAATTCAATCCGGTCGATTCAGAGATGATATTGTTCCAGTTGAAGTTGAACGTATCTTTTTGGACGCAAATGAAAAACGCCAAGTAGAAAAATACATCGTGGATACAGATGAAGGTCCGCGAGTAAGTAGCGTTGAAGCGTTGGGGAATTTGAAACCAGTTTTCGCCAATGGTGGATCAGTTACAGCAGGAAACTCATCTCAAACTTCTGATGGAGCAGCTTTCGTATTGGTAATGTCTGAACGAATGGTGAAAGAATTGAATCTGGAACCAATTGCGCGTTTGGCTTCGTATTCCGTTGTTGGAGTTGAACCAAGAATCATGGGTATTGGACCTGTTGATGCAATTCCAAAAGCAATTAAAGCTGCTGGATTAACATTAAACGATATTAACTTATTCGAATTAAATGAAGCTTTTGCCTCACAATCAATCGCTGTAATTCGTGAAACTGGATTGAATCCAGACATCGTCAATGTGAACGGTGGTGCCTTGGCGCTTGGACATCCACTTGGTTGCACAGGTGCGAAACTTTCAGTTCAAATCATGAATGAATTGAAAAAACGTCAACAAAAATATGGTATTGTTACCATGTGTGTTGGCACAGGACAAGGAGCTGCAGGAGTTATAGAAATGATATAGAGAGAAGAGAACATAGAGCCTAGACCGCTCACTTCGACAGACTCAGTGCAAGTCGCTGATAGACTCGTTAAATTTAAATTAGATCGATTTATATCCTTATTGGAAAATTATTTGAGCCGCTTTCAGAAATGGAGGCGGTTTTTTTATGTTATTCTCAGTCTGACATTCGTTAATGAAGAGCTCGCACAATAATCTTATCTTTGCACCATGAATAAAAATCAACAACAAATCGATTCAATTCTTGGTTCAATTGGGTTCAAAGAATTAAATCAACTTCAACAAGAAACACTTGAGAAAAGCGAGACATCTAAAAACATGATGATTCTTTCGCAAACTGGTTCAGGTAAAACCTTTGCTTTTCTGCTACCCTTATTTTTGCGTTTAGACCAAGATTCTTCAGATATTCAAGCAGTCATTCTTGCACCATCGCGGGAACTTGCTATTCAAATAGAGAATGTATTTCGTGCTATGAAAACTAATTTCAAAGTACTTACTTGTTATGGTGGTCACTCGATGCAAGTTGAAAAGAATAGTTTATCTGAATCTCCCGCGTTACTAATTGGAACACCGGGAAGAATTTGTGATCACATTACTCGTAACACACTGGATTTATCCAATGTTAAGCAGTTCATTGTTGATGAATATGATAAAAGTTTGGAATTTGGTTTCGAAGATCAAATCAAATTCATCTATCAAGAATTCACTTCATTGAATCAAACGACACTTGTTTCGGCGACTGAACATAAAGAATTCCCGACATATTTGGAGTTTAATAACCCAACGATTGTTAACCATCTTTCAAATTCACAAGAACCTGATATCACATTTTGGCATTTCCCTGTTAAAACCAGCAACAAATTCGAACGCTTGTACGATTTGTTATGTGCATTCAATGGTGAGTTAACGATCGTTTTCTGTAATTTCAGAGAAGCAACGGAAAGCGTCCATGCCTATTTAAAAGAAGGTGGATTTGACTCTATTATTTACCATGGTGGTATGGAACAAGATGAGCGCGAACGTGCATTAATTCAATTCAGAAATGGCAGTTATCATACGTTAATTTGCACGGATTTAGGTTCACGTGGACTAGATATTCCTGAAATTCAACACGTTGTTCATTTCCAATATCCGCATAGTGAAGAAGCTTTTATTCATAGAAATGGCCGAACAGCCCGTATGAAAGCGAATGGATCTTCGTATTTGTTAATTAATAAAGAAGAAAACACACCTGATTACATCACAATTCCGAATTCTGAATTCCGAATCCCAAATGACCTAATGGGTCCACAAGAAAGTCCGTGGATTACATTGTATTTCAGTGGAGGAAAAAAAGACAAGATTAATAAAATTGATATTGTTGGATTTTTAGGTCAAAAAGGCGGATTGAAAAAGGAAGATATTGGCTTAATTACCGTTCTTGATCATATGACTTACGTTTCTGTTAGTAGAAAAAACGTAAAAAATCTACTGTCAGTTATTAAACATGAGAAAATAAAAGGCAAAAAGTTAAAAATAGATATTTCGAAATAAGAATTCGCCATGGCGGATGATTCAATCAAGCGTTAGTGCAGATTATTATGAAGGTAAAGTAACCACTCCATTAATTAGTTTTATTCAAAAAACAAGTCTAAACGCTATCTTCAAAGTTCTCCACAGTTTTTTTTTAAATATGCATGCATAATATAAAAAGGTTTGCTAACTTAGTAGCAAGACATTTAATTAATGCATAAATAGAATGGAATCAGCAAGTAACAATCCAATTAAAGGCGGAGAATTTATTATCCGTGACACAAAACCAAGTGAAATTTTCATTCCAGAAGAATGGAATGAAGAGCAACTAATGATTGCTCAAATGTGTGATGATTTTATCAATCAAGAAGTTGTTCCACATTTAGAAAGAATCGACAAAATGGAAGAAGGATTTATGCCTTCACTTCTCGATAAAGCTGGTGAATTAGGAATGTTGGGAATGACAGTGCCTGAAGAATTGGGCGGAATGGGAGTTGACTTTAAAACGTCATTGCTTGCAACAGAACATTTAGGGAAAGGCTACTCCTTCTCAGTTGCATATGGCGCGCATACTGGAATTGGAACACTTCCTTTGCTTTATTATGGAACTGAAGAACAAAAAGCAAAGTACATCCCTAAATTAGCATCTGGAGAATGGAAAGCCGCTTATTGTTTAACAGAACCTGGGTCTGGATCTGATGCTAATTCAGGTAAGACAAAAGCAAAACTTACTGAAGACGGTAAACAGTATTTGTTGAATGGACAAAAAATGTGGATTACCAATGGTGGTTTCGCAAATTTCATGACTGTTTTCGCGAAAATCGATGATGATCAAAATTTATCTGCCTTTCTTGTTGAAGCAGATAGTGAAGGAATCAGCTTAAATCCTGAAGAAAAGAAAATGGGGATTAAGGGTTCTTCCACGCGACAAGTTTTTTTCAATAACGTAAAAGTTCCCGTTGAAAATTTACTTTCAGAAAGAGGAAATGGTTTTAAAATCGCCATTAATATTTTAAATATTGGTCGAATTAAGTTGGCAGCTGGAGTTTTAGGTGGTTCCAAGGCAGCAATTAGTGATACCATTAAATATGCAAACGAACGCGAACAATTTGGGAGATCAATTTCCAAATATGGCGCAATCCGTTATAAACTAGCCGAGCAAGCAATACGCACATTTGTACTTGAATCTGCGACTTACAGAGCGGGACAAAATATTGATGATGCAATCGAAGGGTTAATCGCTGGAGGCATGCCAAAAGGTCAAGCCACATTAAAAGGAATTGAGCAGTTTGCCGCTGAATGTGCAATGTTAAAAGTTGCAGGTTCTGAATGTCTGGATTATGTGGTTGATGAAGCTGTTCAGATATATGGTGGAATGGGTTATTCCGCAGAATCTCCAGTTGAAAGAGCATACCGCGACGCTAGAATCAATCGTATTTTCGAAGGAACGAATGAAATCAATCGTATGTTAACGGTTGATATGATTCTTCGTCGTGCCATGAAAGGTGAACTTGATTTGATGGGACCCGCAATGAAAGTCGCAGGTGAATTGATGAGTATTCCGGAAATGGGAGAACCAGTTGAAGGAGTATTAGGAAACGAACACAAATCATTGGAAGGATTCAAAAAATCGATTCTTATGGTGGCGGGAAGTGCCGTTCAAAAACTGATGCAAACATTGGCAAAAGAGCAAGAAGTTTTAATGAATATTGCTGACATGTCAATTATGACGTACCAAGCAGAATCAGTTTTGCTTCGCGTTGAAAAAATGATTGCTATGAAAGGGGAAGAAGCTTGTGCAACACAAATTGCTATTGCTAAAACTTATTTCTATGATACTGCAGATCGAATTGAGAAAGCGGCAAAAGATGCACTTAATTCCTTTGCTGAAGGTGATGAATTGAGAATGATGTTAATGGGCTTAAAACGCTTCACAAAAACGGAAGCCTTTAATCCAAAAGCCGCTCGACAACTCATCGCAGAAAGAATAATCACAGAAAACAAATATACATTATAACAAAAAAGCCGTCTTCGCAGACGGCTTTTTTATTCTATACAAATCGATTTGTTTTCAAATTCTGTTAGATGACCTATTTCCTCGTAAAAATGATTTTCTTGCTCAAACAAATCGCGAATTTCATCCAACTTCGAAGGATCAACAGCGAACAACAATCCCCCATTTGTTTGTGGGTCGCATAACGTAAGTAATGATTCTCCTGAAATCCCTTCAACCGACTCACTAAATGCCTTCCAGTTGCGCATTGTATTATCAGGATAAATCATTTTGCTAGCTAGCTCTTTCACCCCATTCATCAATGGTATTTGAGCATAATTTACATGGGCTGTCAAGTTATTTGTTTGAACCATCTCCAGCAGATGCCCAATTATTCCAAAACCAGTGACATCGGTCATTGCATGAACGCTCGGGAAATTACTCAGGGTTCTTCCGATGCTATTCAATTTAGTCAGTTGTACTATAAAATCCGATAACAGAGAATCTTCTAACATGCCTTTCTTCATTGCTGAACTCAAAATACCAGATCCTATTGATTTTGTTAAGATAAGCTTGTCTCCAACCTTCGCGTTAGAATTTGTTTTAAATCGATCTTTTTCTATAATTCCATTCACTGCTAATCCAAAAATTGGTTCCGGATTTTCAATTGAATGTCCACCACCAATTGCAATACCTGCTTCATCACAAATCGCGCGCGCACCCCTGATCACTTCTGAAGCCAACGCATTTGGTAGTTTATCTGTTGGCCATGCAAGAATACTTAAAGCCAAAATTGGCTTCCCTCCCATTGCATAAATATCACTAATTGAGTTTGCAGCTGCAATGCGACCAAAGTCAAACGCATCATCTACAATTGGCGTGAAAAAATCAGTTGTACTCACTAAACACAATTCATCCGAAATAGAGATGACCGCTGCATCATCACCACCAGAGTTCCCTACTAACAAACCAAATTCAGTGGATGTTAATTGTCCCGATAGGATTTCCTTTAATGCAGCTGGAGGAATTTTACATCCGCATCCACCACCTTTCGTGAATTCCGTTAATTTTATTTTATCTTCCATTTGCTATCTCAACTAATTTTTTGGCGGTATCGCTGTGTGACATTTTATGTGCATCTACCTGCACTTTTCGGACATTAACCAATTTTTCAATTTGAAAAGAATATGCTTTATCGTAATAAACCAACGCTAGTTTAAAAGCTTGTTCAATTTCTCCAGCAGTCAAAAATTCAATCGCTGCTTTAAGATGTTGGGGCCCTAAACGCTTACCTATTTTATTCATCGAATTGGCTAAATCATCTTTCGAAAAATCACCATAATCCTTCATGATAATAGCTAATCGTTCTTCAAAATCTTTTTCAACAACATACCGATCTGCAGCACGCATTTGTTTCCAGAACCCTTCTGGAATAACATTACTACCTATATTTCTACTTTCATCTTCTACCCAAACTGGTCTAGTTGGATCTAACATGCGCAAACATTCAAACAGCTCATTTTCAAATTGTTCTTGACTATTTTGCACTTTCATTCCGAGCGCACCAAAAGTTGACCCACGATGATGTGCTAATTTTTCAATGTCAATAACTTGCTCACCAAGTTGCTCTAACTCATTCAAAATATATGTCTTTGCAGCACCTGTTTTACCACTTAATACTTGAATGTTAAAGGAAGTACTAAATGTTTCATGTGCTTTAGTACGATAAGCTTTGTACCCCCCTTTGATCATCATTGGTTTCAAACCATAATAATGAAACAGAAAAGCAAAAAACTCACTTCTCATTCCACCTCGCCAACAATGAACTACTATATTTCTTCCTGCAACAATTTTTAGTGCGATCTTCAAACGTTCACTCAAATGAGGACCAGTTAATTCCAATCCCTTCAGCACAGCTGTTTGACTCCCATTGTGTTTGTAAATCGTACCTACAATTTTTCGTTCTTCGTTTGTAAGTATTGGAATGTTCGTCGCAAGTGGAATTCTTCCAGCATTAAATTCTCCTTCACTGCGAACATCAATCAAACACACATCGTGTTCCATTGCAAAATATTCCTCTATTGAAATTGAATTCACCATGCATCAAAGTTAACTATTCATTGTTTCTTCTAACTAATTCGGCATAGTATAAATAGAAAAAATAAGGACAAAAAAAAACCACCTCTAAAGGTGGCTTAAAAAATCTATAGAATATTATTTCAAATACTTTTCAAACAAATCTGCCATGTTAACCAATGTACCGTCAATATTTACTTCTTGAACACCGTTAGCCACCAAGAAACGAGTAATAACACTTCTACCCTTTTCATCATTTGTCACCATTGTTAATTTCGCTTTTGAAGTTTTAGCATCGAATACGACAGTAAAATAATGCGTGTAATATTTAGAATTTTGTGTTACTTCTTCAGCAGTTAAACCCGCAGGCATAACAAATGTGAATTCACCGCTTTGTTTACCAGCTGTGATTTCAGTTTTCGTTGGACCTACCGCTACTTGAGAACGTTCTTGAGCAAATAGAGTGCTCACGCTTAATATCATTGCAAAAGAAAAAATAAGTGCTTTCATGTTGTTTGTTTTTTAGCAGACGTACAAACCATAAAAAAGGTTGTATCATCAATTCTTAGGCTAAGCTACAATTTTTTTACCAAATTTGTATTTCAATGGAAAAACTTTTACCCTTTTATCAAAAAAAATTAATTGAAGCAGGCTGCGATGAAGCTGGAAGAGGCTGTTTAGCAGGTCCTGTGGTAGCAGCTGCAGTTATTTTGCCGAAAGATTTTTTCCATGAATTTTTGAACGATTCCAAACAAATTTCTGAAAAGAAAAGAGAAATTCTTCGACCTATAATTGAAAGAGAAGCAATTGCATTTGTTGTGTCATATATCAATGAACTTAAAATCGATGAGATTAACATTCTCAATGCAAGTATTTTGGGCATGCACGAAGCGGTAAAAGGCTTAGATCCACAGCCTAAGTTTTTAGCTATCGACGGAAATCGATTTCATGCTTATCCAAACATTCCTCATGCTTGCATTATAAAAGGTGACGGGAAATACATGAATATTGCTGCCGCTTCAATTCTAGCCAAAACCTATCGGGATGAATACATGGAACGAATTCATCAAGAACACCCAGAATATCAATGGAATAAAAATAAAGGCTATCCTACATTAGCCCATCGAGCGGCTATAAAAGAATTTGGAAGTACAATACATCACCGGCAATCATTCACGCTTCTTGCACCCGAACAACTCAGTCTTTTCTGATAAACATTACACTGTTCATTATATAATCATGTTACACTTCTCAACAAGGGTGTGAAAGAGTAAATTTGCTTTTAATTTATATTTAGAAGCATGCTTGGACGATATGTGTTACTGACGCTTGGTGTTATTGCCTTATTATGGACGGGTTATGTCGCAATCGATCTTATAGACAAGAAGGATGAACTTGCTCCACTTCAATATTTTGGGAAAGAAGATGGAGGTATCTTGATAATTCATCGTCAAAATGAAGTTGATTTATCCACTATTAATTTCAACACAACAAAAGAAAATTCAAGTTTAATTAATTCACTTTCTTTTGAGTCCGCGAATGTCAAAAGTGTTTTTTTAAGCGAAAAACGTTCACATATTTTATTGGAAAGCAATGAGCTTTGGTCAAGAGAATTAGTCCGAGAATTATTTAAAGGCTCAACAGAACCATTGGATTTCTCAGGTATTAATTCATTCAAATCTGGAAAGTACGCAGGAGAAATTTATCGGAATCGCCTTTATTTATCTCAGCAAAAATACAACACAACCGTTTCTGAAAATAATTGGACAAAACATGACGTAAAATCAAGTGCGTCCCTCGTGACTTTTATTGCGGCGGATTTTACACTTACTGATATTTATTTCAAATCAGCTGGGCGGATTGACTATGTTACTAAAGCCAATTCAAATGCTGCAGGCAATCAGGTGAAAGACAAAAGTCTGTTTGCATTTGTGTTGCCGAGCAATCTAAGCAATTACCACTTCTACGAGAAAGAGTATTTGGGAAGTATTGATGCGACATTCAAAGGTAATCCGATGTATGCATGGATGGACAAAGGCATGGTTGAATTCACTTTTAATGAACAAGTTGTGATAATTAGTGACTACAGAGAAAGTCAAGATCCAGTTAATAGTTTATTTGATTTTGTCAAACAAGACCCAAACAATGATCAATACGGTTTTTTCGAAGATGTCAAATTAACCAAGTCTTTTCCTAATGTATCAGGTTCAGGTTTTTATGCGTTTTCAATGGATGATTTTGTTGTTTTAAGCACCGATAAAGAAACGTGTGAAAAAATAGTTGCAGAATATAAACTAGGAAATACGCTATCTCAAAATCCAGACCGCTTGGAAGAAATTTTTACTGGATTACCTGAACGTGTTTCTGAAAGATTCGCTTCATCTGCAAGCAAGTTTTCCAAAACGGTTTATAAAAGCCAATTATTTCAAACCATCTTACCATCTGGTCAGGAAAAACTGGCAGATGAAACTGTCAAACCAAAAGAATCGGTGACGATGAAAATGGGACAGACAATTCAAGATTTCATTGTATTGAACGGGAACGGGAACATTATTGCTATTACTAAAAACGGGAATGTTGCCGCGTTCACAAATGGGAAAAGAAATTGGGAGCGCAATTTGGGTTCTTCAGCAATCGGTACGATAGAAGAAGTCAATCTTAATGGACAAAATTATTTTGTATTTACCACAAAAAATGGAATACATTTAATTGACCAACAAGGAAATAGTCCTTCAGGTTTTCCATTCATTATTAATGATAGTGAATTTACAACGATAGCTTCAAACTACATCTGGAAAAACAAAAGCTATTTTGTTATACCTGATTCCAAGGGAAATCTTCAACAAATTGATTTTTCAGGAAGAAAAACAAACACATTAAAAACCGGATTGTCTGACATCCAGACTCCAATTGATGTCTGGGTAAGTAATCGCAAACTCTACTTTGGAGTGCGGAATTCGGCTATATTTAAAATGTATGATGCTGATTCAAGGCGTGAATTTCGTTCATTTTCAATTTTGGAGAATAGCACTAGCGCAAAAATTGAAAACGAATTGATTCAATTTGCTATTTCAAATTCAGAACTGATTCGATTTGATCAAAAAGGTAATAAAAATACCTTGAAGGGTAATTGGAAAAACTTTAATTTACAAGGAACTACAGGTGATCTAAATAACAATTTAATCGCATATTCAACAGGAGTTTTGAAATTAATCGATCTAGTTGGAAATGTCATCACGATCATAAATAGCGATGCAAAAGAAATAGATAATGTATCCGTCAATACAATGGCAAATGGAAAAACAATTATATGTATTGTTGATGGTTTAGAGAATGATGTATATTTGCATGGATTAAATGGGCAACTGTTCGTTAATCAATCGTTTGACGGAACTGGGAAATCAGTTGTTACAGATGTAGCAAATGGTAACTATCTTTTGACAACGATAGTTGATGATTTCATTGTTCAATATTCCGTGAATTAAACCTAATTACTTATGAAAAAACTGTATCAATTTGTACTCTTGAGCTTTTTAGCTTTGCCTTTTACTGGAAAGTCACAAAATTATCTCGGTGTTCACAGTAGCAACTATGCAGGTGTTATGGGAACTGATCTTCAGCCAGCAAGCTTCGTGGATAGCCGTTTTTTAGTTGACGTGAACCTCTTCAGTTTCAATTTTAACTTTTATCAAAACGCAGCTTCTTTTGATACTCGCGACATGCCAAAATGGTGGACAAAATCATTTTTGGATACCAGCATTTATAATTCGTGGGCAAAACCAGATTCAACTTTTGAAGACAAGTATATCATTCGTAATTACAATAAAAATACTTCGAAGACTTTAGGATTTTACAATAACATTCAATTGGATGTATTGAATTTTATGTTTCACATAAATCCTAAAATAGCAGTTGGTTTTTCAGGAAAAATGAGATCAATCACAAATATTGATCGAATTGACCCTAAATTAGCTGTACTTGCTGAAAATGCTCTTGACTATCCAGATTTATGGAATATTAAATTGAATAATGAGTTACTTAGTTTTAACCATTTATCATGGATGGAATATGGAATAAACTACGCACAGGTTTTGAAAGATGACAACGAGCACTTCATGAAGGCTGGTGTTAGAGCGAAATGGCTTTCTGGGCTTGTTGCTGCATACATGTATACAGATAACATCGCTTATGATCTTAAGAATTCAGATACTTCATTTTCAATGCAAGGCGATTTTGATTATGGTTATTCCGGTAATATTGACGGATACGCAGATGGATCAACAACAGGCTTTCCGAAAAGTGCTTCTAAATTTGGTTTAGGTTTAGATTTAGGTTTCGTTTATGAATGGAGACCTGATTGGAAAGAATATAAATACGACATGGATGGTGAAACTAATCTATGGAGAAAAGATCAGGAGAAATACAAAATGCGTGTTGGTGCGTCTATTGTTGATATCGGTGGAATGAAATTTCAAAAGGGCGGTTTGTCAAGAAACTTCTCTATTAACTCAACAAATCCGATGGATTTGAACATGTTTAACAGTGATACTTCATTAGTCGATTTTGATGGAACGATTGACAGTTTAATTCAAACAGGAACAGGTTGGACATCGGGTGAGAACACTGCTTCTACTTTCTTCATGAATACGCCAACTGCACTAAGCCTGCAATTTGACTACCATATCTGGAAATGGTTTTATGTAAATGCAACTGGAATGTTAAATATGTTGTCGAAAAAGAACAGTAGTAAAGTTCATGTTGCCAATCAAATTTCAGTTACTCCAAGTTTCGACCACCCTTGGTTCGGATTACATTTACCACTTTCATATAATAACTACTCAGGATTCAAAGCTGGTGTTGCAACTCGTCTAGGTCCATTAACAGTCGGTATGACAGATTTCAGAACACTTTTTGCTGCTGGTAAAGTGCGTGGAGCGGAATTCTATGTTGGTTTGCGCGTTCCTGTATTATATTCACATCCAAGTGATATTGATGGTGATAAAGTATCTGATAAAGTAGATGAGTGCCTAGTTGTTCCGGGCGTTTGGGATTTCAAAGGATGTCCTGATACAGATCGTGATGGAATTAAAGACTTAGAAGACCTTTGCCCTGAAGAAGCAGGTTTAGCGAAATTCAACGGTTGTCCAGATAAAGATAACGATGGTATTCCTGACAAAGACGATGCTTGTCCTGAATTACCAGGTGAAGCTCAATACAAAGGTTGTCCAGATACTGATGGTGATGGTGTAATAGATCCTAAAGATGATTGTCCAAATGTTGCAGGTTTAGTGGCATTTAATGGTTGTCCTGATACGGATGGTGATGGAATTATCGACGGTGAGGATGCTTGTCCAGATGTTGCTGGTCCACTAATTTATGATGGATGTCCAGATACTGATAATGACGGAGTTCTTGACTTCCTTGATGCGTGTGTAACTGTTTCAGGTCCTGCAGAAAACAATGGTTGTCCTTGGCCTGATACTGATGGTGATGGTTTATTGGACAAAGATGATGAATGTCCATCTCTTGCTGGACCAATAAAAAATAAAGGTTGTCCATATATCGATACAGACAATGATGGCGTATTAGATAAAGACGATGATTGTCCATCTACTCCGGGTCCAATAACCAACAAAGGATGTCCAGAAATTTCTAAAGAAGTTGAAGAAATCTTAAAAATGGCATTTGACAATCTAGAGTTTGAAACAGGAAAAGATATTATCAAAGCTGTTTCTCTTCCTTCATTGACAGAACTTGCTGAGGTATTAGCTAAAAAACCAGAATGGAGATTGCAAATCACTGGTCACACAGATAATGTAGGTGACGATCAGAAGAATATGATTCTTTCTAAGAAACGTGCTGAGGCAGTTAAGAACTTCATGGTTTATAAAGGAATTGCTGCAGATAGATTGTTCACACTTTATTTTGGTGAGACAATGCCTGTAGCGCCAAATGATACGCCAGAAGGACGTCAGAAAAACAGACGTGTTGAAATGAAGATTATCTTTAAATAATCAATAATATTTTATGGGAAAAAGGTCGGAATTATCCGACCTTTTTTCTTTTTAACTACTTTTAGACCATGATTCAACTCGACAAAAAACATCGTTACGGTTTATCGATTCTTTCAGGACTCATTATGACCGTTTCATTTCCATATACAGGAAGTTTAACACCTTTGGTTTTTGTTAGTTGGATACCACTTTTGATTTTGGAGGATTATATCACTAGAAAGAATTATCGATCCGGGAAAATATTTTTGCATGCTTATATCGCCTTCCTCGTTTATAATATTGGGACAACTTGGTGGATTTGGAATGCCAGCCTAAATGGAGCCATTGGTGCATTTGTTTTAAACGCATTGCTGATGACATTTGCTTTTTTTGCTTATCACTTAACTAAGAAATATGTCGGTAAAAAAGAAGGATATTTATCACTTTTTTTCTTTTGGATAGCTTTTGAATATTTGCACTATCATTGGGAACTATCTTGGCCTTGGTTGAGTTTAGGAAACACGTTTTCAATAGTTCCATCTTGGGTTCAGTGGTATTCTTACACAGGTACACTCGGCGGTACATTTTGGGTCTTATTTTTAAATGTTTTAGGATTTAGAATTATTCAAAATGTCTTTATTAAAAAAGAAACTTGGCGTATTCAAACCCCACTTTTATGGACCTTTGGTTTTTTAATATTGATTCCGATTGGTATCTCACTATCGAGCTATTATAGATACACAGAGGAGAAAAACCCTGTTGAAGTAATTGTTGTTCAGCCTAACATTGATCCTTACAATGAAAAATTTACAGGTCCGCTTGAAACACAATTGGCTAAAATCACTGACTTAGCGACTTCAAAAGTTACTGCAAAAACAAAATTCGTTATTGCTCCTGAGACAGCCATAAGTCAAGGCTTTTATGAAGAAGATGTGAATCAAGTATTTGCATTAGAGTATTTAAATGAAAAATTAGAGCAATGGAAAACACCCCATTTATTCATAGGAGCTTCTACCGCAAAAATGTTTGAAAAACCGAATTCATTTGCATCTCGACCAATGATTGGTGGGCCTGGTTTTGTAGAATATTATAATACTTCAATGTTGATGAGTCAACAAAACGAAATTTATTTTATTCATAAATCCAAGTTGGTTTTAGGTGTTGAAAAACTTCCTTTTGCCTCAATTTTTCCTTTTTTAGAGAAACTTTCCATTGAAAATGGTGGCACAACAGGTACTCTTGGAGTGGAAAAAGAATCGAAAGTTTTGACCACTAATGAATTGACCTTTGCGCCAATGATTTGTTATGAATCTATTTATGGTGAAATGCTAGCCGAGCAATGCCGAAAAGGGGCGCAAGCACTTTTTGTAATTACGAATGATGGTTGGTGGGGAGATACGCCTGGTTACAAACAGCATATGAGTTTTTCGCGCCTTAGAGCAATAGAAAGTCGCAGATCAGTAGCAAGATCAGCCAATACGGGGATTAGTTGTATCATAAATCAACGAGGAGATGTTATTCAGCAATTGGGTTGGTGGAAAGCTGGGGCTTTGCGCGGCAATATCAACAAGAACGATGAAATCACTTTTTACAGCACGTATGGCGATGTGATCGGGCGTTCATTTACATTTGTAAGCGCCTTGCTTTTGCTCCTTACGTTTGTTAAGTTTTTTAAGAAAAAATACATTCGATAATTCGATAATTCGATAATTCGATAATTCGATAATTCGATAATTCGATAATTCGATGAACTAATAAAACGAAAAAAGGCCAATGTTGTTGAACACTGGCCCTCTTATTTTATCTAAAAATTCAATCGTTGAATTTTAATATTCCAAATTTTTCTTTTTTACCATATACTGCATAGACAAGCATTTCTTTTGTATTGTAATCTATATAAAACTGTTTTGGTACAGCAAGTGCAGAAATTTCTTGTCTGTCAAAGAATGTTTTACGGGTTAAATCACCTTCATCAATACCTAATTCAACAATAGCAACCACATTCTTTTTCTTTCCATAATTAGCCGTATAAACATCACCGTTACTCCTTCCTATAAACTTGCCTGTCTCATCGTAGTTCTTAACGTTATCATTAAAAATAAAACAAATTTTACCATTATCTACGAACCGAGCATAAGAACTGTAAGGACCTCCATCATTTGTTGAAATTTGGCTCTTACTAATCCTTTTTAACCAATCAAATTCTCCATCGGTGTTAACTTTAAACGCAATTATATCGTTGTAATAATAGGTATATGTAGTTCTTGTTGAACCCGTTCTAGGGTCAGTATAGGTAGTAACAACAACATAGTATTGCTCAATTGAACCAACAATACTTCCATCTTTTAATACTTCAGCTTGTCGCATAACATAATCATACAACTGCGGTTCACCCTTCCCTTTTTTCTCTCTCTTTTCAGCTTTTTCTTTATCGCGATCAGACCAATCTTGTGTTATAAAGTCCTTTCCAAACTTTTCAAATCCTTCATCAATCACTTCTTGTTTATCAAAATCGGCTCGCATATAAAATAAACCTGAAACACCTGCCTTATCTTGATCACCATAAATCCCTGTTAACGTCATAATGCGTTCATTATCAGAATTCATTGTCAATGCTTCCACACGCTTTCCTTCCAAACTCAAGGTAAACTCTTCAATACCATCTGGATTGATATGAAAAATATGCATTGCTTTATAATTCAAGTATTTTCTAAACAACTTCTTGTCACCTTCAGAATATTCTATAACCGAAATAAAATAATCACCGGTATTCGACAAATAATGTTGTTGGATTGATGATAAATTTCCTTCAAAAGGCATTTTATAATCACCCTCTGAAATTTCATTCATATCATTGTCGAAAATTTTAAAACCATACTTATCCTTTTCTTCTTTCCTTCCTGGAATTTCCCAAATAACACCAAAGAAATCATTGTTTCTTGAATTAATTACCTCAAAAAATCCACGTGATTTATTCTTCTCCAATTCAAAACTTGCGAGCAATTTTGCTTCTCCTTTCGGTAATAATTCTTTTGAATACTCCTGAATATAAATACTATTTTTCCCTTCCTTTTTATCAGAAATGAAAACAACCAATTTCCCACCAACATTGCGTGCCCCTTCAAAATTTCCAAGTCCGCCGTCTACTTTCATAACTAATTTGCCTGTTGCAGAAATTGTCATGTTGGAATGTTCTGAAACTTTATATGAGCCTAATAATACTCCACCAGTCCATCTCAAGGTATAAAAATCACTTCCTCCTTTTGGTAACACCGAAATTAATCTACCCGTTGATTTCTCCATCGCTCCCCATTTTACAAGGTAATCTTGCGAAAAGACTGTATTTGCTATAAACAAGCTTGCGAGAAGTAATGTGGCTAATTTGATCATGTAATTAAGTTTGATTAATTATTAATAGTTATTGAACCAATTGAATACCTGTATAATTATGAGGCGTGACCATTTTTAACTCTGACTTAAGTGCTGAAGAAACTTCTAGCGTGTCTATAAACGCGTGCACTGAATCTTTGGTTACACGTTCATTCTTACGCGTTAAACCTTTTAATGCTTCATAAGGTTTTTGGAATCCTTCACGACGAAGAATTGTTTGAATAGCCTCAGCAACCACTGCCCAATTATCTTCTAAATCATCTACGAATGCTTGCTCATTAAGTAATAATTTATCTAATCCATTTAAGGTAGATTTAAACGAAATTAAGGTGTGCGCGAAAGGCATTCCGATTGTTCGTAAAACTGTTGAATCGGTAAGATCTCTTTGTAATCTTGAAACAGGCAATTTCGCAGCTAAATGTTCAAATAAGGCATTCGCAATACCGATATTTCCTTCCGAATTTTCAAAATCAATAGGATTCACTTTGTGAGGCATTGCTGAAGAACCTATTTCACCTTCTTTCAATCGTTGCTTAAAATAATCCATTGAAATATACGTCCACATATCACGATTCAAATCAAGAATGATCGTATTGATTCTTTTCAGATTATCGAACATTGCAGCTAAATTGTCATAATGTTCAATTTGCGTTGTGGTTTGACTTCTACTTAAACCAAGTTTTTCGTTAACAAAATTATTGGCAAACTCAACCCAATTTCGCTCTGGAAAAGCAACAAAATGAGCATTAAAATTACCAGTTGCTCCACCAAATTTCGCAGAATAAGGAACATTTTTCAATTGAGCTAACTGAATTTCCAAACGTTCACTAAACACTTGAATTTCTTTCCCTAAGCGCGTTGGAGAAGCTGGTTGACCATGCGTGTGAGCCAACATGGAAACATCTTTCCATTCGTTCTTCAACACTTTTAGTCGGTCTATAACTTTTTGAATTAAAGGCAAATACACTTCTAACATTGCTTCTTTAATTGACAATGGAACAGAAGTATTATTGATATCCTGAGAAGTTAGACCAAAATGGATAAACTCTACATACGCATCCAATCCTAGTTGGCTTAAGCGATCTTTTAAAAAGTACTCAACAGCCTTAACATCGTGATTCGTGATTTTCTCTGAATCTTTAATCCATTGTGCATCTGCTTCAGAAAAGTTTGAGCAAATACCTCTCAAATCAGCAATTCTATCTACTGGAAAAGACGACAAAGGTCCAACACCAGCTTCAACTAAAGCAATGAAGTATTCAACTTCAACAATTACACGGTAACGAATTAACCCAAATTCTGAAAAATATTGTTGAAGTTCATTCGTTCGTCCATGATATCGTCCATCAACAGGAGAAATGGCTGTAAGCTGTGTTAAATGCATAAAAAAGGTTGTTGTTTACTACTAAATACAATAATGAAAGCGCAAAGTTAAGAAATCACGAGAGAATAAGCTTGAATAAACAAGTATGATTAAATTTGAGCATGCATTTTTTTCGAAACATTTATTTTGGGTTCAGAGCATATTGGAGAGCAATACAATTCATAAAAAAACACAAGCTCTACTGGTACATATTAATACCTGCAGTTTTAATGCTCGGAATATATAAACTAGGCGAAAAAATTCAATTTCATGAGGTTGTTATTCAAACGAAATCAATGAATGATATTGTTTGGTCGATGCTTCGCATGCTCTTTGAGATATCCATTGCACTGCTTCTTATGAAATTTGCCAAATACTTAGTGGTTATTCTTCTTTCACCATTGCTATCTTTTTTAAGTCAAAAATGCGAGAAAATTCTAACCGGAAATATATATTCTTTTAATGTCAATCAATTGGTTCGTGACGTAAAGCGAGGACTACAAATTGCCATACGAAATATCATGTGGGAGTATTTTTTCTTTCTAATAATATACCTTTTAGCGCTGACGGGATGGGATGAACCACAAAAAGCACCCATATTCTATCTAACTTTTATAATCGGATTTTTCTATTATGGCTTCAGCTTTATTGATTATGTGAATGAAAGATTGCGTTTAAATGTAGATGAAAGTATTTTGTTTGTAAGAAAGCATAGAGGATTAGCCATTTCGATCGGAAGCATATATTCTATTTTAATTCTTGTTCCAGTTGATTTAGGCGTTCTTTTCACTGCAAAAGCATTTGAAAATGGATTTTTCAATGGCTTAGGAACATATTTGTTTCATTTGTTTTTATGGATTTGTGCTTCATGCGCACCCATATTAGCTATCGTAGCATCTACCCTAGCGATGAATGATATAGTAAACCTCAAGAACAACATCTATTCACAGAAATAAAATATCCTGTGTTTTTTAATAGAATATTTTCCAAAGCGGCAAAAATTGCTTTCTTTTGTAGGCGAATTAATCCGCTTTAAACGAATTCACTATGCAAACAAAAGCACTTTTTTTATTTCTTTTTTTATTGCTGATCAATTTTGCTCAAGCATCTACTGTTGCGCCACCTGACACAACAACCAATTTAACTGATAGAGCAGCTGCTTTATTGATAATTGATGAGGGAAGAACATTGTTCGAACAGGGAAAAGTAAGAGATGCATTAATTCGTTTTCGACAAGCTGCAGTAAAGGATCCTAATACTTGGAAAGCTCCATATTGGATTGCTCAGTGTCACTACACAATGAATAACTTTGGTTATGCTTTGCAATATGGTAACCAAGCAGTTTCGTTGGAAAAAGATGATATCAATAAAGAAATTTATGAACTATTAGGCAAAGCATGTCATAGAACGGGCCTTCTTGATTCGGCACTAATTCATTATGATTTAGCACTAAATAGTCTTTCTAAACAACGTGTAAAAGATCTGCAAATTGAACTGCGTATTGCGCAAGTGAAATTTGCTCAAGCTCAAATCCAAAGTGGTGTCCCATCAAAAAAAACAGCTTTTTCGAGCGAAGTCAATTCTGGATACAATGATTATACGCCTATTTTAGCGTCTGGAGGAAAGGAACTCTATTTTGCTTCAAGAAGAAGTGATACAAAGGGAGGGAATATGAATCCAGATGATCAAGAATTTTTTGAAGATGTTTACAAGGCTTCATGGAATGTTGAAACGAGCACATGGGACAGTGTGTCAAATGATTTAGGAAGAATTAATTCAGACGGTTTTGATGCAATTTCTTATATATCTCCAAACGGTATCAATGGATTAATGACAATTAATTTAACAGCAACTTCTGCTAAAAAATCGACAAAAGGATCAGATATTTTTGAAATTGAATATTCAAATAAAAGCTTATGGTCAACTCCAAAAAGAATTAAGAATAAAACCATTAATACAAGTTTCTTCGAAGGTTCAGCTACTATGACATCTGACATGGGTTCGATGTATTTTGTTTCTGACCGAAAAGGTGAAAAAAGTTCAACTGACATATACGTGGTTGAGCGAAAAGGTAAAAATTGGGGAGAAGCAAAGCCTTTACCGATGGACAAAATCAACACAATTGGCAGAGAAACTACTCCTTACATAACTGGAGATGGTCGTTTTCTTTTCTTCAGCTCAGATGGCTTAAATGGAATGGGAGGATTGGACGTTTACGTGGTGGAAAATCTTGGAGGAGGAACTTGGGGGACACCAGTGAACCTAGGAATTGCCGTAAATAGTGTGAGTAATGATAGTCACTTTCAATTTTACCCTGAATTGAAAAAAGCAGTAATGGTGACATTTGAAATCGTTGGTCAAAAAGCGAGTTTAGATATGTACGAAGTTGACATGTCTAATTTCACTTACCCAACTGGAAAATAATTTGTGGAATATCTAATAATATAACATCTAGAAAGCATCACACTTCGTGATGCTTTTTTTATGCTTAAAATCTATCTTATGAAAAGAATCTTAGTTTTCAGTTTAACTGTCTTAACATTCAGTAATGCATTTGCTCAAAAAGAGTCAAGCCATTCATCTGAAATTAAAAAAGTCACTGTGTTTTTTCAAGGCGCACAAGTAGAACATTCAAAATCGATTGAGTTAAAAAGTGGCAAGCAAGAAATCGTTTTTCAGCGACTAACAGATTTTCTTGATCCAAACTCTGTGCAAGTAAAAGCTAAAGGTGATTTGACAATACTTTCTGTTCGAACAAGAAAAAATTATGAGGATTTAAAAATATCAAGTGGCGAAATAAATTTGCTCAATGTTCGAAAGAAAAAACTCGAACAACGAGATCAAGTGCTTAGAGACGAATATGATGTCCTCGGATTTGACAAAGCCTTATTGCTTAATAACCGCGATTTAAAAGGTAACGATAATGGGCTAAAGGTCGCAGAACTGAAAGAAGCATATGCATTTATGCACCAAAAACTCACGGAAATTGGGGCGCGCCAATCGAGTATTTATAGCGAAATGGAAGAAATCAACAAGGAATTAAATCAGATTGAACAGGAAATCATTAGTCAGCGAGCTAAGCCGGTAATTAACTATACCGAAGTTATCGTTGAAATTGATGTGGAAAAGAGTACGACAGGGGAATTCTTCTTCTCTTACATCACTCCAAAAGCATCTTGGAAGCCATATTATGATATGAGAAGTGAAGGAATTGGAAAACCTGTGCGCCTGGAAGCAAAAGCACTTGTAAATCAAACTTCTGGCATTTCATGGGACAATGTTGACTTAGTACTTTCTACTAATGATCCTTATGAAAATTCAAAAGAACCTATAATTAACCCATGGTATATTGGCTATAATATTTACCCTCAGCAACGTCAAGCATACACGCGGCAAATTCCACAAGTGGACTATTCAGGAGAAAAGCTACGCGGTGAGGTAATTGATGCTTCAACAGGAGAACCCTTGCCTTTTGCACGTGTTACCTTTCCGTCCAATCCAAACGTTGGAGCGGTCACAGATTTTGATGGTAAATTTGAAATAACCGTTCCGGCAAATGAAAAGTTTGTGAATGTCTCTTTCATCGGCTTCAATAATGTGCAACTTGGAATTACCTCGCCTTATTTAAAGTCCTTCCTTCAACCCAATCAACTAGAATTGAATGAAGTAATGGTAACTTCTGAAGACGCATATTATACAGATAATGCTGCAATGTCAATTTCAAAAAAGGACATTGAACGGATACCTGGAGTTTCATCTCGTTCTAAAAACAAAAAAAATAGATCAAAATCGTATGCCCCTGCCCCATCCGTAAACGCAAGTAGCGGAGTAAGTTGGTCCTCAAATGTTGCAACGGTAGCTGTGAAAAAAGATCTGCGAATGGAATATGCTATTCAATCCAAATTCAGCGTTCCTTCAGATGGAGTTAATCAACGTGTTCAAATTGCCACTTACGAATTACCTGCAGATTATGAATACCATTCGATTCCAAAACTCGATGCATCTGTATTCCTAACAGCACAGGTATCAGGCTGGGAAAAACTGAATTTATTGAACGGTGAATCCAATTTATACTTTGATGGAACATATATCGGAAAAACCTTCTTAGATGTTAATTCGACTAAGGACACAATTTCACTTTCTTTAGGAAAGGATAATAAAATACAAATTGAACGCACCAGAATTCGCGAGAAAAGTGGAAATAAAGTTATTGGTTCTCGTCAAAAATTCGAAGTGACGTGGGAAATAAAAGTGAGAAACAATGGTGGAGCGAACATTCCAATTATTGTAAAAGATCAATTCCCAATTACGACTGATACAGATATAAAAATCAAATATGGTGATGCTTTAGAAGCAAAACAAGATGAAAACACGAAAATTTTGACGTGGATTTTTAAACTGGAAGCTGGAAAAAGTAAGTCCATGTTATTCGATTATTCGATAGATTATGGTGCTGGGAAAGTGCTCTATATTGAATAACGAAAATAATCTTCACAAAAAGCCGATCTTAAACGTTCGGCTTTTCTCATGAAATGAAATTGTATTTTTGCAGTATGAAGAGGTATTTCTTTGAGATTTCCTATAACGGTACAGATTATTATGGTTGGCAACGTCAGCCTAAACAAATTTCTGTGCAAGAAGAAATTGAAGATACACTTACAAAAATATATTCCAATACCCCACAAAGTATTCTTGGTTGCGGAAGGACAGATGCAGGTGTTCACGCCAAACATTTCATCTTTCATTCCGATCTTGAGGGAATCGAAGACATAGATCAATTCGTTTTCAAATTAAATCGCATGCTGCCTGAATCCATCGTTGTACATTCGATGTATGAAGTAGAATCGATAAAACATGCTCGTTTCGATGCAACACGAAGAAGTTATCGCTATTTCATGCATTTAAAAAAAGATGCTTTCCACAACGGCCTAAGTTGGTACTACCCAAAAGCGCTTGATATTGACAAAATGAATGAGGCAGCCAACCATTTGATTGGTAAAAAGGATTTCACTTCGCTTTCAAAATTGCATACAGATGTGAAAACGAATATTTGTGATGTTCAAAGTGCACATTGGTTCATTGAAGGAAATCAGCTCATTTTTGAAATCAGTGCAGATCGTTTTTTACGTAATATGGTGAGAGCAACTGTTGGCACATTAATCGAAGTTGGACTTGGGAGAATTGAACCTTACGAAATGTTAGAAATTCTTGAAAAAATGGATCGTGGTGCGGCGTATACTTCTGTTCCGGCACATGGCTTGTTTTTGTGGAAGGTGGAGTATTGAAGTACCAATGAACACTGGGCTTCTTCGCAATATTGCGAAGTTGCAATATTTAAATTTTGAGAAATATTTTTTGATACGATTTTCTTTTTTCTTAACTTCAAGTAAAACATAAAAGAAAATCAAAAAATGGGTGCATCAAAAACAAAACACTATTCAAAGGAAACAATTCAGATAGCTCAATTGGCAAATGCACTAGGGCATCCTGCTAGAATTACAATTATTCAACTGCTAAAGGAAAATACTTATTTTCGAAATGTTGAATTTCAGAAAGTCCTTCAGCTATCGCAGACAACAGTGCACAATCATCTTTTAAAATTAAAATCAGCTAAAATCATAGAATTCAATTATTCTCCAAATGAATATCACGTGAATTTAATACCTGAAAATTTAGATGACTTAAATTACTTTATCAGGGAATGAAACTATTGCAAGTGCATTTGAATCGGATAACAATAACCATCCCCTACAATTCCTACTCCACCACCAAAATATAGTTATTCTTCTTCCCCTTCCCTAACAAAACGTATCGACCATTGATTAAATGTTCTTGTGTCAACTGAAATTCTTCACCAACTTTCTCTTTGTTTACCGAAATAGCATTTCCCTTTAATTCACGTCTTGCCTCACCATTTGAAGCCATGAAATTAGTCAGACCAGCCAATGCGTCAACTATAGAAATACCAGTTCCAAAATCATTCTTACTCACAATTGCTTGAGGCACACCATCAAAAATGGCAAAGAAATCCTTTTCAGATAAGGCTTTTAAATCATCCGATGTAGATTTTCCGAAAAGTATATTGGAAGCAGTGATTGCCGTTTGAAGCGCCTCTGCTCCGTGAACTCGAACAGTTATATCTTCTGCAATTGCCTTTTGTAAAATACGCAAATGTGGAGCCTCATTGTGTTCTTTCTCCAATGCTTCAATTTCCTCTTTCGATTTCAAGGTGAAAATGCGGATATAATTGGTTGAATCAGCATCACTTGAGTTTAACCAAAACTGGTAAAATTCATACGGTGAAGTTTTCTCAGGATCTAACCAAACGCTTCCTCCTTCTGTTTTGCCAAATTTTGTCCCATCTGCTTTTTTAATCAATGGAGTCGTTACAGCATATGCTTCACCACCCGACTTACGGCGAATTAATTCAGTTCCCGTAACAATATTTCCCCATTGATCTGAACCTCCAAGCTGAACAATACAACCTTTATGCAGATTCAAATGGTAAAAATCATATCCTTGTACCAGCTGATAAGAAAACTCTGTAAAGGACATTCCTGTTTCCAAACGCGATTTAACTGAATCTTTCGACATCATATAATTCACAGAAATGTGCTTACCCACATCGCGGATAAAATCCAAAAACGACAAGTCCTTAAACCAATCGTAATTGTTGACCATTTCAGCTGAGTTTTCTCCACTGCTAAAATCCAAAAATTTCTCAAGTTGACCTTTAACACTAGCCACATTGTGATTCAATGTATCTGCGTCCAATAAATTTCGCTCTTTCGACTTTCCAGAAGGATCACCAACCATACCTGTTGCGCCACCGACCAGCGCAAAAGGCTTGTGTCCTGCTCTCTGAAAATGAACCAAAGTCATAATTTGAACTAAATGTCCAACATGCAATGAATCAGCGGTTGGATCGAATCCGATATATCCGCTTGATACTTTTTTATTTAAAGCTTCTTCTGTTCCGGGCATGATGTCGTGCACCATACCTCTCCAGCGCAATTCTTCGATAAAATTTGTTGGCATTTTTATTTTGTTAATTCTTTAAATACTTCTTCTAATGTGCGTTCTTCTGTTTTCAATGTCAACACCAAGAAACCATTCTGCTGCGCAAATTGCGCAATCACTTTTCTCAAATCAACATCATCAGTGGTCTCCAACAACCAACCATCGTTGACTTTTTCTACTTTGCGAATATGGTTCAACTTCGTCAACAATGATTTTGAAACATTTCCCTCAAACTCCACATATACCGTTTGGTGTGACTGATCCATTTGAAGTTCATGCGCTGTATTATCTGCAACGATTTGACCTTTATTGATGATGATTACACGGTCACAAATTGCCTCAACTTCTTGCATGATATGCGTTGAAAGCATGACCGTTTTCGATTTTCCAATTGTTCGGATTAACTCACGTATTTCAACCAATTGATTTGGATCCAAACCTGAAGTAGGTTCATCCAATATCAACACCTGAGGATCATGAATAATCGCAGCTGCTAAGCCTACACGTTGTCTATATCCTTTCGATAAAGCACCAATTTTCTTGTTTTGTTCTACCTCTAGTCCAACAGCCTTAATCATTTCGTTGACACGTTCTTTTACTTTTTTAATCTTGTAAATCTTGCCAACGAACTCCAAATATTCCTTCACGTACATATCCAAATACAAGGGATTGTGCTCTGGCAAATAACCAATAAGCTGACGTGTGTCCAATGAATCCACATCAACCGGTAAGCCACATACCTTCACATCACCTGAAGAGGCATTGATAAATCCAGTTAAAATTTTCATTGTTGTCGATTTACCAGCACCATTTGGACCTAGAAAACCAACGATTTCACCGTCGTTTATGGTAAATGAAATATCTCTTACTGCCGCTTGTTCTCCGTAATATTTGAAAAGATTTTTTACCTCTATTGACATGTCGAAAAATTTGAATGGCGAATATACTGAAAATTGCACATTTGACCCGCCACAGCCGATTGAAAATTCGAAGATTCTAATCAAAACACAAGGTTTAAGCTCCATCAAACATTTCCAAATCACCCATCTCCTTTCTACTTTTTGCATTTTCAATTTTCAATTTCTCACCACTTCCATTTTACATTTTAAATTCTTCATTTTCACTTTTTCATTTAACTCATAATTCTACCTTATCTTTGCCGCTATGCCGATAAAAGGAGTCGTTTTAAAATCTACCGGAAAATGGTACACTGTTGAATTGAATGATGGTTCAGTTATAAGTGCGCGTATACGTGGGCGATTAAGACTTGATGGCTTGAGAACAACCAATCCAATTGCTGTTGGTGATATCGTTATTTTAGACGACAATCCAGATGATGAAGGAAAACACTGCATTTCTGATTTCGAAAAAAGAAAGAATTACATTGTTCGTAAATCAACGAATCTAAGCAAGCAAATGCAGATCCTGGCGGCCAATGTTGATCGTGCATATTTGTTAGTGACCCTTAAATCGCCAACTACTCAATTGGCATTTATCGACCGCTTTTTGGTAGCTGCCGAATCGTTTCGGATTCCAACAACAATACTTTTTAATAAGATTGATCAATATGCGCCAATTGAAATCGAAACAGTAGATTACTTGTGTGATTTATATGAATCAATTGGCTATCCATGTTATAAAATTTCAGCGGAGAACAAAACGAATATTGATTTTTTACGAGAAGAGATCAAAGGAAAACAAGTAATGATTTCTGGTCATAGTGGCGTAGGAAAAAGTACACTCGTTAATGCCTTGGATCCAGCAATGGATTTAAGAACAGGTGAAATTTCTCAAGCCCACTTACAAGGCCAACACACCACCACTTTCGCCGAAATGCATAAGTTAGCTTCTGGAGGTTATATCATTGACACTCCTGGAATTCGTGCTTTTGGAATTGTCGATTTAGACAAGGAAGTGATTTCACATTATTTCCCAGAAATGCGTTCGTTAATTGGTGAATGTAAATTTCACAATTGTCAACACCTCAATGAACCAAAATGTGCTGTTAAAGAAGCTGTTGAGAACGAAACAATTGCTGGTAGTCGCTATGCTACCTACGTTCAATTATTGACGGAAGATGAAAATGATGTTCACCGAAGAAATATTTACGGATGAGAATTGTTGTTCAACGTGTAAAATCAGCTTCCGTTCAAATTGAAGGAAAAACAGTCGGTTCGATAGATCAAGGATTACTAATCCTTATGGGAATTGAAAACGACGATACACAAGAAGATTCCGAATGGTTGATTCAAAAAGTCAATGGCTTGCGTATTTTTTCCGATGAGGAAGGTAAAATGAATCATTCCATCCAAGATATTAAAGGTTCATTTTTGCTGGTTAGTCAATTCACCTTACATGCTTCAACGAAGAAAGGAAATCGTCCGAGTTACATTAAAGCAGCTCGACCAGAAACAGCTATTCCTTTGTACACTAGTTTTATAGAACAGCTAAAATTGCATTCTAACTTGCCCGTTCAAACAGGTGTTTTTGGGGCTGACATGCAGGTGAGTTTGGTCAATGATGGACCTGTAACGATAATAATTGACAGCAAATTGAAGGAATAATCTTTATTTTGTATTTCAAGAAGTAAAAAACAATGACGTTTAATTCGGTCCAATTCATCCTATTTCTGCCACTCGCATTATTGCTGTATTATGCTGTGAATGCGAATAGAAGATGGATTGTACTCTTATTGATGAGTTACATTTTTTATGCAGGTTGGAAAATTGAATACCTGGCATTAATCGTTTACTCAACACTCATTGATTATTTCATTGCGCAATGGATTTTTAGCACCTCATCCAAAATTAAAAAAAGGTGGTTGCTGGCACTAAGTCTTGTTTCGAATTTTAGTTTACTGATTCTATTCAAGTATTTCCATTTTTTAATTGGTGGAAGTCCATGGTTTAAAGACTTGGCTGATTCAAATGAAACGATGCTTTGGCTGCAATTTGTTTTTGAATATGGCATTCCAGTTGGAATTTCCTTTTACACTTTTCAAACGGTTAGCTACACATTGGATGTCTACCACGGACGCATTGAACCAGAAAAAAATCTCGGGAAATTCGCCTTGTTTGTGACCTTTTTTCCGCAATTAGTTGCTGGACCAATCGAACGATTTTCAGAATTACATCCCCAATTATTTACTGCCTTCAAACCAAAGTTGGAAACGTTTCGCCTTGCTTTTCAATTGTGTCTGTACGGCTTCTACTTAAAAATGGTCATTGCTGATAATCTTGGGGATATTATAAGTCCACTCTTTGCAACTCCCGCTAGCTATGATTTAGCGAGTAAAATCATTTCCGCATTTCTTTTTGGATTTCAGATTTTTGCCGATTTCTTTGGATATACACTCATCGCAATTGGTGTTGCGCACCTGTTTGGTGTTCGTTTGATGGACAACTTCAAATCTCCTTACGGGTCTTATTCGTTACGCGAATTTTGGAGTAAATGGCATATTTCGCTTTCAACTTGGTTCAGAGATTACATTTACATTCCGTTAGGCGGAAGCAAACATTCTAGAAATCGATGGATTCTTGCCATTCTCTTAACATTCGGTTTAAGTGGTTTATGGCATGGTGCCAATGTGACCTATATCTATTGGGGCTTGTTTCATGGTGCTTACTATGTAATAGAACAGCGATTATTTCCAGCTCCACCCAAAGATAAAATGAAATTTACCGAGAAATCGCTGCGTTGGATAAGCACGTTTATCGCCATTACTTTTGGTTGGTTGTTGTTCCGTGTAAGCAGTATGAAGGATGTTTCAGTTTTCTTTTCTCATACAGGTGATATGAATATTTTCCAATCAAACATTCTACTTTTGTTTATTCCAATCATTGGCTTTTTTATGTTGGAAATTCTTTTCAGACAGCAACGCATCGATCAATTTCTTGAAAATAAAAGTCCACTTGTACGTTGGTCCATATATTCTTTTACACTCATTAGCATACTGCTTTTCAGTGCGCGGGGCGATATGCAATTCATCTATTTCCAATTCTAATGAAGCCATATAACTACATAGCATCGCGTTTGATTGGCTTTGTGCTGATTCTCTTGATTGGAAGTATCATCTATCAATTTACCATCTATCCATCCATAAAAAAATCGGAAGGATGGTTGCAGCATTTAGCGGAAAGACAATTGGAAAAAAACGCTGAGATACTTTATTTTTCCTCATCAACAAATAAGGCTTTTGGTCCGACTGACACAGATCAACGAAGCATTGTGGAAATAGTAAAAAATTCAATTCAACACAAAATAGTTTCCATTGATACGGGTGCTATTCATTGTGGAATCTTTTATGAAATTTTAAAACGCATACCACAAAATCAACTTCCAAAAAAAATCATCATTGACTTAAACGTCAGGAGTTTTGGCAACAATTGGATTCATTCTGGTTTAGAAAATTCGCTGCAACGAAACCTAGTGTATTGGAATGCTTATCCAGGTGTCATCAATCATTTAAGGGCATCCATGAAAGTGTACAATTACCAATCGCCTGCTGAACACCATAGCGCAATTGAATATGGTGAAAAGTTCGCTGAATTGCCTTTCGGAAATAGTCATACTACCATAAAAAAATGGTGCGATTCACTTTTCAAAGCATCAAAAACTCCTGAGGAAGGAATGACCATGATTCGTCATTTTGGTCATTTTATAGATGAGAAAAATACCATGCTTCGAAATGTGGATTTAATCGTAGAATGGGGCAAAAAACAACACATTCCCATCGTTTTTATTATCTTACCAGAAAATGTACACCGAATGGAGTTTTTGGTGGGAAACGATTTGCGCAACCTGGTAGAACAGAATGCTGATTTCCTGCAAAAAAGGTATTCAACAAAAAATGTACAAGTGATTAATCTGGTCGATGATTTAGACGAAACCGTATTTTTTGAATCCTTTCCAACCGAGCATTATACCAGTGTTGGACGAAAGCATATTGCACAAAAAATGATTGAAAAAATCAATTCTAAAAAGTAAGATGGAGATCAAAGAAGCACAACAGCGGGTTGATGATTGGATCAAGGAATTTGGGGTTCGTTATTTCAATGAACTGACCAATACTGCTATGTTGATGGAAGAAGTTGGCGAAGTTGCGCGTATTATGGCGCGTCGCTACGGTGAACAAAGTGAAAAAGAATCCGACAAGGACAAAGACTTGGGAGATGAAATGGCAGATGTGCTTTTTGTATTGATTTGCTTAGCGAACCAAACAGGAATTGATCTAGAAGAGGCTTTGCGCAAAAACCTCGACAAAAAAACAGGGCGAGATCATTCTCGTCATAAAGAAAATAAAAAGTTATTATGAGTTCATTATCAATACTTAGAAAAGAATTAGCTGAAATAATGCCTGATTTTGGGATGACAGAATTAAATCCTTTTCAGGTTTCTATTCTTGAAGCTTTCAAATCGGGTAAAAACTTATTGATTGAAGGTCCTGAAGGAACAGGAAAGTCAACCGCAATTATGGTTGCCGCTTTGCAAAAAATCACCGAAGCTTCAGAAGGTTCACCACGTGCAATCATCGTTTGTAGTACCGATCAAAAAGCTAAAGACCTGAAAGAAAAATTTGCTTCTTACGGTCGTTATTTCGATTTAACGGTTGATTTAATCACGGAAAAAGGTAAAATGCTGCACCAACGAAATGATCTTTTTGATGGGACAGAAATCATCGTTGGAACACCAAAGCGTTTGTATGAATTGTACTTACAAAATGGATACAACGTCAGTAAAATGAAGTTGTTTGTACTTGATGATGCGATTGAACTATTCAAGGGTGGTTTTAAAATGCAAATTGGTCGCTTGGCTGATAGTTTACCGAAATGTCAACACTTACTATTCTCAACAACGTTCAACGATTACCGCATCGAAGAATACTTGGAGGAATATGTACCGATTACACAACATGTTATTGCTGACACAGAATAGGAACAAATAAGGGTTTCGACTGTTTTATGAAACGATGAGTAGAGAAGAATTAATAGAATTGCGACCGCTAATTCCGTCAGCCCTTGTGGATGACACAAAAGAATTGGAGCATTTCCAGAATGAAGTTTTGCGTCCTATCATTAAGTACCAACACGACTTCATCGAAATGTATTTCAAAGCCAATGAGCAATTTCAAGAACTCATCAAACAAAAGAAATCGCGCTTAGAATTTCAAGACAAGGTGAAGCATTTTACTGGCAACCAAGCAAATATTAAACACCAATTGATTGGCGCAATTCTAGGACTGTTAACAGAAAAAGAATTGGTTTTTTATTGGAAAAATGCCTCCGATCTTAACAAACGCATTTATCAAATGGTTTGTCAACGTGTTTCAGATACGTTTTATTAATACAAGTTTTCGCAGCGGTAATTTTCCGCAGCAGTGATTTTCCGCAGCAGTGCAACTGCAGCGGTGCACTGTTTTTTTGACAAACTTTTCGCTGCAGTTGCACTGCTGCGTTATTTTTCAAAATTCTTCAAATGCTCCGCTGCAGTTTTACTGCTGCGGCAGAATTTTGAGCAAAATTGTTTTAAATGAATATTTGCAGTTTTACTGCTG
>JAIOZF010000029.1 GCA_021740745.1 Crocinitomicaceae bacterium
CGAGATTCATGCTGAAACTATAATCATCTCAACAGGAGCATCAGCAAAATACCTGGGATTAGAAAGTGAACAGCATTATTTAAAAATTGGTGGTGGTGTTTCTGCATGTGCAGTTTGTGACGGATTTTTCTACCGTGGACAAGAAACAGTTATCGTAGGTGCTGGAGATTCAGCGTGTGAAGAAGCGCACTACTTATCTAAATTATGTACGAAAGTTACCATGCTTGTTCGTCGTGATGAGTTTAGAGCATCTAAAATTATGGCAGAACGAGTTAAAAATACACCGAACATTGAAATTCTATTCAATACGGATACGGTTGAAGTTTTAGGTGATGGACAAGTTGTAACTGGTGCACATGTTAAAAACAGTGTTACTGGAGAAGAAAGAACAATTCCTTGTACAGGATTCTTTACTGCAATTGGACACAAACCGAACACTGATATCTTTGCTGATTACATCAACCTAGATGAAACAGGCTACATCAAATACGAACAAGCAGGGACTTCAAAAACGAATGTACCAGGTGTTTTCGTTGCTGGTGATGCTGCAGATAAAACATATCGTCAAGCAATTACTGCTGCAGGTACAGGTTGTATGGCAGCCTTAGATGCAGAGCGTTATTTGGCTGCTAAAGGACACTAGTTAGAGGCTAGAGGTTAGATATAGAGGTTAGATATAGATGTTAGAGATAGAGGTTAGAGATAGATGTTAGAATTAACGCCTGCCGCGATGTGCTGAGCTTGTCGAAGTAAGTGTCCGCCGCGGCGGAAGTATCGAGGAAGGCATTAGAGAGCAGGATCTAGAGGGTTCAGCAGATTAAAAAAAGAAGCTTTAGGGCTTTTTTTTTTAATCTCTAATATCCAAATAAATAGGCTATCAATGCAAGTAAGAGCAATATAGGAACTAGGATTAAAGTTATTCCGCCGATGATTAATGCTAAATAAACAAAGATCCCTCCTATTGATAAGCCTTCTACTTCAATAACAACTATGAATAGTATTGCAATACCGACCAAAACAGCCCCAATCAGTAAGCACCATAGAGCGCCTAATAAATATTCTCTTGGCGACCTGAGTATTGGTTGACCAATGTTGAGATCCTTTTTGTGTTGTTTAATCTTTGTTAATTTATTACTAAGCGCATTTCCTCCTCTTTTTATAGTTGATTTTAGTTTAATCGGAAATGATTTCAATGTTTCGTTGACTTCAAAATCCTTTGAAACTTTTGTAGTATTATTGTTAATATCATTTCGTATTGGTTTATTCAATTCATTTTGGGTTGTTTCTGATGCATGATTTAATTCAAGCTCTTGAGGATTTACTGAACTATTGTTCGATTCAGTTATAATTTCACCTTCCGAATTTGCGGCCTTCTCTTGATTAGAATAGTTTTTATTCCATTCTATATGATAGCCACGATTAAACTGACGCTTGGTTATCGTGCAAGAGACCAATGAGAATCCAATTAAAATTGCAATTACAATCAATTTCATCCTGTAAATGTTAAATTAAAAACTTTTTTATGTCAAAATAATGGTTTCGAAGAATAATCATAGATGATGTAATTCAAAGACAAAATTATATTTTTTTCATTAAACGAATTAAATAAGAAATGAGGAAATTGAAATTTTAGCGTTTAAGAATAAAAAGCATTATTATACTTGTTTTTTAGGTTTAATGCTGTTTAAGAAGAACAAGATTAATAAGAAAGTAGAACCAAAAAAAAGATTTTATGAAACCTCTTTTTTGGTGTTACTTAGTTTAAATATCTTTGAATTTAAGTTTAGAACCTTTCGTGACTTGCTGGCGCACAATTTCAGGTGAACCTAGAATTATAACAGTATTCTCTCCAGAAATTTCGACATCCAATTTTTCAGAAACGGCGATTTCAAATTTTTCATTGCTTCCACTTACCGTCAAAAACAACTCTTGAGAGGTAAATTCTTCCGCAGATAATTTAGAATCTCCCGTTACCTCCATAATTGTGGTTGCAGATGTGCCAACAAATTGAATCTTGGAAAATCCATTGACTCCAATTCTACTTTGCTCATAATCGCTTTCAATCTCTACGTCAACAAAACCGTTACTTTCTAAGTCTAAATATTTGCCTTTTAGATTTAACTTGCCCTTTGTTTCACCATTCATGTCAATTTCGAGATCTTTTACATTTAAATCTAAACTTAAATTGATGAAACCATTTATATCAATTTCCAAATCTGTTGATTCAAAAGAAGAATTCGTTACCACCTCGCAAAACCCGTTCAACTTGATTTTTTCTAAATCGGTTACCGTAATGATTAAATCTTGTGCCTTGTTTTCAACTGCACTATTTAAATACAAGGTTCCATTTTTGATTGAATAATTCAATGTAGGTTCTCCATCTTCGGCTGGTATAGAATTTTCAATTGAACAGCTTGATCCATTCACCAGTGTAAAACGAACAAATCCATTCGCATCAATTCGTGTAAAATGATCTTTTGATTCATTGTATTTTAAAATATTTGGAACCGCATACTGAACAGGTTCAATTGAATTATGTTCATGTTCCATAAAGAATTGCTGCGGGGATAAAAACGTCATTTTATACATTTCGTTCATAAATCCTTTTTCAACTGCTGGAATAACTTTAACTTCAGTTTCAACTACTTTTTCTGGCATTGCCTTGTTCCCTATTTCCTTTGATTTAACAGAGGTGTAATTAGTTGATTTTAATAAAGTTGGTGATGATGAATTAATTTGAACAATTGTCAAAATTGATACAATTGAAATTGAAGAAATACTTGTTAACATAAGCCACATTTTTTTAGTGAATAACCATTTTAAATAAGCAAATAGCCCCACGATGGCAATCCCTCCCTTTAACCACGAATCGACATCATTAATAGAAACAGAAATTGTTTCTTCCCGTTTTGATCTCAGTAATTTATCTAAATCCAACTCTCTCATACTACAATTGTTTTAGTTGTTTTTTCTGACAATGCCACCAATAACATTTTTCTACCTCTCATCAAACGCTGTTTTACCGCGTCTACAGTACAATCTTGAATTTCTGCCGTTTCTTTTAACGAAAAACCTGCAATTTCGAAAAGAATAATACAAGTGCGATAATTCAAAGGAAGCATATTAAGTGCCTCGTAAAGCTCATCGTGTTGGAAGTTTTTGTCAACGGAAAATGAATGATCTTGGGTGTTTTCTATACCTTTCAATTCCGAAAATGACAAGGGTTTATTTTTCCTTCGGAAATTGGCATGTACCTTATTTGCTATTCCAAACAAAAAAGACAAAAAAACTTGTTTGTTTTTCAATGAATCAAATTGCTCAAAAGCAATTACCAAGGTATCATGCATCAAATCGTTAAAATCACAAACGCCATAAGAACGCGCTTTACAAAATCGTTCAAAACTCCCGTGCACAGGATTGTACAATTCCATAAATTGTTTCTTTTTTGTCATTCTATTCGCATACTATTTGCTTCTTAAACAGTAAGTGTTAACCTGCTTAAAAAAGTGACAAGAATACATGAAATAATAATTAGATAGTTACTTGGCAGTGCGCTCAAGCATTGGCACAAACTTAAACGTTCCAAACTCTTGTACGTCTAATTCTGTTTCGGTTTTCTTAATGATTCGCTTCATGATTTGTTCCCCACCTTCACCGACTGGAATTATCATTATTCCTCCAACTTTTAGTTGATCTATAAGTGTTTGTGGGACTTCTGGCGCACCACATGTTACAATGATTTTATCAAAAGGAGCATCAATCGGCATTCCTTTGTAACCATCACCAAACTGTAGTTTTGGGTTAAAACGAAAATGATCCATGATTTTCTTCACTTTCAAAAACAACTCTTTTTGTCGCTCAATGGAATAGACTTTTGCACCCATTTGACAAAGGATGCACGTTTGAAAACCAGAACCTGTGCCTATTTCTAATACTCGGTCTCCTCTTTTAATTTCTAACATTTGACTTTGGAAAGCTACTGTTATTGGGTGCGAAATCGTTTGACCAGCTCCAATTTGAAATGCTTTATTCGAATAAGCTTGTTCTAAAAACGCTCTATCCAAGAAGAAATGACGCGGAATTTCATAGAAAGCATCAAATATGGCTGAATTAGTGATACGCTCGTCTTTTTTTAATTCATCGATTAATTGACGACGCATTCCTTTATGTTTGAAAGTATCCTGAAATTGCATGGTTCAAAGTTACATTTTCAAAAGGGATTATGATTCACGTATTTTCAAACATTTACGTGTTAACAGTTGGATTCTGGATTTTAATTCTTCAATGATTTAATTGCAATTCCTTAATATACAGTTAACATTACTTATCACTCCAAACTCTACTTTTGAGACCTAATTTAACACACATGAAAGCACTTTTTATCGGAGTAATTCTATTCTCAACCTTAGTAATAAACGCTTGTTCAGTAACTAGAAACATTGACACAACTGGATTTACCATTTCAGGAAATGTTGTTTCGTACAACAATAAACCCATGGCAGAATTAAAAGGAATTGAATTCGCGCTTGACAATAAAAAATTCGTTAAAGAAATGAGCTTTACCTTACTTCATGGTGATGACAATGATAAAATCCACAACTTGATTGCTTTCTTGCACAATCACTACAAGGAATATGAAATTGAAGTTGAAATTCCTATGGATTCATTCAAAGTTGAATAAAACGTTACTTTATCAATCGAATAAATAACTCATTACCGCTTCTTGGCGCTGCAGAGTTATGACAAGTTTCCATTGAACAACTTTTGAAATAAGGCGCGAAGCATTCTAAGTATTCTTCTTTATTTCCACCAAATGGTGGTCCCGAATCAAAAGTACGGTTGAATAATACGCCAACTAGCTTCCCGCCTGTATCTAGTAATTCAGCTGATTTTCGTACATAATCATTGCGAAGAAGTGGATCAATAGCACAATAAAGTGTTTGCTCAATTATCAAATCATACCTTCCTTGGTGCGCAAAAAAATCACCACAATGCATTTGATCTATTGGGAAATCTGAATTTCTAGCTTTGAAATTATCTAATGGAGCTTGTGCAAAATCCAAGATATGCACGTTTTTGAATCCTTTGAGAAAAAGGTACTCAGCCTCCCAAGCATTTCCACAGCCAGGAATTAGAATACGTAAATTGATATCAGTCAATTGTTCAACATATGCATGAATTGGTGGCGAAATAGCGCCTAAATCCCAACCAATTTGACCTTCATGATAACGATTGTTCCAAAATTCTGAGGATAAGAAATCTACCATACAATTAATTTTTAATCACTCTTTTTACAAATGCCCTACCGTTTAATTGAACTTTAAACAACAAAACCTGTGGGTCAAAGGATGTTAAATCCACCAACAAATCTCCATTAAATATCGAGCTAAAGAGCACTCTCCCACTTAAATCTAAAATCGTCAATTCACCTGAAAAATCACTCGATAAACGAACAAAATCATTGCTAGGATTAGGATATAGCGAAAAATCAAGTGAATTCTCACCCAACTCCAAAGGCTGTGAATGAATCACCCCGACAGCATCTAAATCAAATCCACTCGACTCCCAGGGAGTTGAAAAAGGATCATTGATGATGTTACCCAAACCATCATAAGTTGCATACAATGGATTAATACTGCCTACAACATCAATGATTCGGACATGTGTAATATGATTAACATCTAAATTTAAATTATGAGCGAGATCCTCCAAATCGAAAGGAGTCCCAAATCCTTGACGGTATTTTCCAGCTAAATTGTTCACATAGCGACAATCACCAAAAGTAAAGTTTGTTATTTGAACATCAATTGGTGTTTCACTTACCGAAGGAAAACGATAGAAATCAAGCCCATTAGAACTCACTTCAACATGTCCCAATTCCATATAATTGTCAGTAAAACCATTTTCAAAGATGGCAAAATCGGGACCGGGACCATTGATAATTAAACCAGGGAAAGTCAAGGTTGCACTACCTCTATCGCCGAGGGAAACAATCGTTGTACCGTCACCTTCTGCAATTCCCAGTGCATTTTCAGGTACTCCAAAAGAAGCATAGCCTTGGAATTCTTCTGACACATCTCTAAATCCTCGTACAACATCTACTCCATCAGCCCATAACACAAAAACAGATGAATCTTTATGAATAGCTGTACTTCCAGGCAATCCAGCAGCTGGAGCAAAACTTTGAGCCGCTAATTTAAACTGAAGAAGTATCAGGAAAATGAAACTAATTTTATTCATAAAAGAGAATTTTACTTGGATTCAATCCGACATGATAACTCGTTTCGTAAACTCCTTGCGATGAATACCGGCGCACATATCCCGTATTGGTAAAGTTCATTGCATCTAAGCAGTAGATCTTATCGTTGTAGGGATTATAACTCACTCCATAAAGTGTTTGAATATCACTCGTATTGATAAAATTGGAATTCAACAATGTTTCATTTAAGGGATCAAATAAACGAACCGACGAAGATTGTGTTGAATAATTATAAAACGTTATTAGAAAATTGTCATTCATATGGGAGAATCCCAATGCATCAAAAGGAAATTGTTCTTCAACGGCAAGGCTACTAGCATTGATACGAACCATTCTTGAAGGATTGGACCCATAATTTCCTCTTGCTATCACATACACATCACCTTCTTGATCGACAATTACACTTCCTGGATTCTTACCTACTGTGATTTTTTGAATTTCTTGATAGGTTGTTAGATCAATAACCGAAAGCGTAGAATCGACATTTGGGAAATTCAAACCACCTGAATTCGCCACAAATAATTTCCCATTACTTACAGCTAATCCTTCTGGATTTGATCCAACTTGAATTCGCTGAACGATACTCAACGATGTTGTATCCAAAACATCTACGAAACCGTCATAGCAACTAATATACGCCTTGTTTCCATGAAACGTGATTGATCGTGGCGATTTTGCTGTGGTACCGACAAACATATTAATTTGCTTCAAGCTTTTTCCCGTTGATTTTTCTAATACTTCGACCAAACTTGAACCGTTAACGACAACGTATATTTTTCCACCGTAAACCTGCATGTCATTTCCTGTATCTCCCAATAGACGGTTGTTTTTCGATAAAAAGAAGTCAATATTAACAACTGTACTTTGATTATCAACCCACGAAATGGAAGAATTGTTTTGCTGAAACAGTCCCTCATTTAACACTAAAAATCCATTTGACAAGCTTTCAGGCACAACAGGTTCAATCGGTTCTTTTTTACAAGAGACAATTAGTGATAGCAAGAATAAACTAATAACGTAACGCATAATTCAGGCTTAGTAAGTAATTTCTTCCAGGCATTACGTAGTAGCGAACGTGTGCATACGAAGTATTCAAGATGTTCTTGCACGAAAGCTGTAAACGGAGCTCGTGTTTTTTAATGATAAACGATGTGAAGACGGATAAATCAACTAAAATGAATCCATCGACTTTATTTCCAAGCGTATTTTCATTCAATGAATATCTCAAGGAATTGGCATAAATACTTGAACGAATTCCATGCTTTTTATAATGATATGATATATCCCAATTACCCGAATGAACTGGCAAATAAGCTACTTGGTGACGGTAGGTTGGACTTGTCTTATCCGTTAAATCAATCACCGATTGGTAGGTGTAATTAATGATTGAGTTGACAAATGATTTATCACTGAATTTCAAATAGATATCAGTAGAAAAATCAAATCCCAACACTTGTACTTTTCCAACATTTTGCATGGACCAAATGAATAAATTTTTAGTCGGAACAGCAATAATTTTATTGGCTACCAAGTTGTAATAAAGATTCAATTTAGATCGAACATTTAGTATACCCTTGATGCGTTTGTGCTGTGCCCCAATAGCAAATTGATTCGCCTTTTCTGGTATTAAATCTAAATTTCCAATATTGTTGTAGTACAACTCATTGAAACTTGGCATTCGGAAAGAATTACGATAGAAGGTGTAAAATTCTAAGTTCTCTCGCTTACCATATTCTTTTGTTTCCAATTGAACAAAAGGATTCACATGAAATTCTTCTGACTGATTGATAGAAGAATAGTCCAAAACATATTGCGCACTCAATTGAGCTGTTGCTCGGAAAATTCTGCCTAAATGCTTCACTGAAACAAATGAAAAATTATGCTGACGTATAGGTGAATTAACTGATATCATTGTCGACTCTAACAAGCTCATTTGTTGTTCGGTACCACCACTATATTGCCAGCCATTACCAGTTGAATAAAAAGCATTGACACCAGTATTTAATGACTTATTAAAGTATTGTGAGAACATTCCGCCTGCAGCGTTTAAATAGCTTGAATCAGCGTATTCCATATTAGAAATGGTTGCCATTGCAAAGGTGTGTAATCGAATCTGATTAAGTTGAAAGCTATATGAACCTTGGATGCGATGACTCAACTGACTCAAGGTTTGCGCTGAATTATCATTATACAATATCACTGCACCCGGCAATTCTTGGTCACTATAACACGTCCGATAAGAAATGAAGGCTTTGCCCCCTTTATTGAAGTTTCTCGAAATAGAAAATACACCATTAGCATCTTGATATTGATTATTCGACCGCACACCTTCGTAAAAATTAGAACCATTTCTGACGGAAAATGGATACTCACCATTCGCCATTCGGTATTTACCAGATGCAGCGAAAAACCACTTATCCGTGCTATGTTTATAACCTAAGTATGAATCAGTTTGACCAAAAGAACCTATTTTTTGAGTTAATCGCACTTCATTTTTTACATTCGAAAAAGTATTTTCAAATGTTGAAATCGAAAGTACATTTCCTGCAGCAAAACTCGATGCTGGTGACAAATAAAAACTTGATTTCCCACTTAACATAAAGACTGATTCTACATTTTCCGTTTGAATTTGTCCTAAATTAATTTGTCCTGACTGATCTTGACTAACCGCAAATCCATCGATGATTAATTGTGTGTGTTGTCCGCCAATTCCACGCACAGAAATCGTTTTCATACCGCCCAAACCACCGTAAGACTTCACTTGAACCCCTTCCATTTTCTGAAGTAATTGTCCAACATCTTCAGCTTGAAGCTCCAATATTGCAGCTCTTTTAAGAATCGAAATACGGTCCTCAAGTCTTATTACTTTGATCACAGTTGTTAAATTATCAGTAACCTTTACCTCTGGTAATTCTTGATCTATAACCTGTCCGAATGACAAGCTACAAATCAATAAATAGAACAAGGTTATACTGCGTTTCATTTGTTACAAATCAGCAATAATTATTTGATGATTTTTTGGACTGAAACTCCATTTTCGTGATGCATTTCAATGAAATATACACCAGAATCGAAGTCGCTAAAATCGATTTGAGACTCCAGTATATGTTCAGAGACAGTTAACAATTCACCTTTCAAATTGAAAACGCGAATTTCTCCTTCACTTCCTTTTAAATTGAGAATATCTTCCACAGGATTTGGATAGACCTGAAAGACATTTTCTTTTTCAGCAACACCTAAATATGGCTGATAAGCAACATTGTCAACAGCTAAATACGAAGGTGTATTCATTCCGAAATCACCGTTATCACTTGATTCGAAACGGAACCGAATCGAATAGATAGGGAATAAAATCCCAGTTAAATCAATTTTCGTCCATTGATCTATGATATAATCCTGTGAGTTATCAGAAAATCGATAATCAGCCAAAAAGAATTCGATTGAATCTTTATCTGAACCATTTCCTCCCTCAGCTATAATCCAAACCTTAAGAAAATCCTCGCCATTCGTTCCGTCATCAACTCCATTTGCATTGAGTGAAGAACCAAATTGTTTCGCAAAATCATCCCCATCGCGCATTGAAATTGCAGTGTAGGTCGTATTTGTGATAAATAAAGAATCAATGGTCCCAAACTCAAAATTGCTTAGGAAATTAATTGTACCATCTGGATAGAAAATCGAGTAATTACTTGAATTCAAACCTGAACCAGGGAAAGCACTGTATTGATTTCCCCAACCTGCTGTCGTATTATCTGTGATATTTGAAATCGAAAAACCATTCCAAGACATCCAACCCGCATCGTAAAAATTATAAAACTCAAGACTTTCATCAATGAAACTACCATTTCCAGCAGAACCATTATTATAAGATTCGGGAGTTAAAGTGAAATTTTCAAAATCAGCAACCATTTGCGAGCTGACTAAACTGCTGAAAGAAATTGCAGCAACTAATAAATAAATTTTCTTCATCGTTTTTAAGTTTTAAAATGAAACATTAAACGTGAAGAATTCAGTAAAAAAGAAATAACACTCGCTCTTTAGAATAGCGAACATTAAGTCAGACTTTGATCTGAAGTCTTCATTAAAAACGATTTAAGGCAAGTATTCTGACTCCTACCAACTCGCCTTCGTCTTCCCATTCGCCGGAGCAAACAGTGACCTATTGAAAGCGATTTTACAGTAGTTACAGCTGCAGATACAGTTCTGGATTTTCACCAGATTCCTTTTTAGTCCACCAAGGTGGCACCATAAATCTTTGCGAAGATACCTTTTTTCGAGCAGAAAATTCGCTAGAAACGAGTAATAATGAGAAATATGATAGAAAGCATCTCATTTTAACACATATGAACACATTGAGCGAAGAAGTATTCAAAATTAATCCCATCATTATTGAGTTCATCGGATTTCATAATTAATCCTTCGGCCTATCGGCGAGCTCAGGGGAGTCCAGCTCAGGAGCCTTAATTTATAATTCATCCTTCGGCAAGCTCAGGAGCCTAAATTCATAATTCATCTTTCATAATTCATTTCTTCGCTTTACCTTCCAATTTCCATGTATATTGAACCATTATTGTTCTTGGAGCTTCAATCTTTAAAGGTCGCAAAGAATAACTGCGATTAAATATATTCGTACCAATAATTGCTAACTTATGTTGTTCACTTATTTGATACGAAATGCGTGCGTCAAAAATCCAGTTACCAAAACGATGCGAATCAAAATAATCCATATATCTTAAATCTTGAAGAACAGCAATATCAGTCGTTAAATCCTCAAAATCTTTTATAATCGCATCCATGTTAACGATCTTACTGAAATATTTCGCACTCGCTCCAATTCCGATTTTCTTATTGATCAGTAACTCCATGTCTGCTTTAATATTGTGAAGAAAACGGTACTTCAAAATTCCTTTTGTAGAATCTAAAGATGTTGTATTATAACTAAAAACACGCTCCAAAGAATCAATTGCATAAACATAATCTGGTGTCAAGGTTTTGGGAACTATGTAATTATAGCCTGCCATAAATGTCAATTCTGACTTCTTGCTCAATTTTGCCATTCCTGAAAATGATAAATCCAAACCTAAAACTCTTGAATTTCCAGTGTTTAAGAATTTGAATCCAGCGCTTGAACCAAGTGCTTGTGGTGTTGTAAGTGGATTCCAAATTCCAAACATATATTCAATTGTGTTTTGATATTCTTGCCAAAAACCTGCTAAATCTAAATATCCATATATTTTACCAAATTTCAATCCTTGTTTAATACCAACTTCGGCATTCCAGCTACTTTCTGGCTTTAAATTTGGATTCGGAAAAACGCCCATATTTCCTACTCCCGTTTTAATAAAACGCTCGGTGATTGTTGGAAAACGGTATCCTTGACCATAAGACGCTCTTAAATATGTTTCTTGATATATTTTAATACTCGTTCCAGCTCTAAAAATAGGTTTCATTGCCGTGACAGTATCATTCAATTGAAAATATTCCAATCTACCACCTACTGATAAATTCAAGGTTTTATTAATCTTATTTTCCAATTGAGTATATGCAGAAATATTCAAAAGCTGATTATTTGGTGTACCTGAACCTACATAAATGTTTGAATACGAATCGGTAAAAGTCCCTGTAATTCCTCCAATAAAATCAAGTTTACGCAACTGAGGAAACGTTTTTTGAAACATATAATCTCCATAGATTGTTGTCGCTCGATTCGATTGATTGGCCGTCATTTCGTTATCTACATGCAAAATACGGGAACGCAAGCTATGTTTACCATCTGTTTGTGTAAAAAAATTGACGTATGGATCTAAATTAAAAATGAACTGATCTTGAAGGAAAACCGCTCCAGGATAAGCATTATATAAGCCAGAAGTATCATTCAACCATGCAAAAGCCATAGCAGAATGTGAAAGCATAAAATTCCCATTCATTCCATAGTTCAAGCCTTTTACTTTCTTTGATCTATAGCGAAGATTAAAATTAATTCGGGCTCTCTTTGAAACCAAATCATTTTCACTAAAATTTGAAATAGTATCCGGAAACATTGTTGCGACTATTGAATCAGTCTTTGGGGGGCCAATATAACCATGATCGTAATTAAAGTTTCCGCCAACAACTAAATCTAAATTCCCAATGATTCTTGAATGTAAAAAATTCACACCGTGAATTCCTGGATAATTATCCCACCATGCATCATAATCATTAGATGGGTTTGAATAAAATCCTGAATAGACATTAACCTTTGTTAATGGTTTTATTTTTGGATATGCCGTGCGAATATGAACAGATCCAGAAAGTGCTGAACTTCCTGAAAGAACAGAAGCTGCGCCTTTGATTACTTCTACTTGATGTATATTTTCAACTGGAATAAATCCCCATTCTGGTCGACCTGCATCTCCTGATAACATTGGCATGTCATCAACGATTACAGCCACTTTGGAACCAACTCCAAATGTAAAACCACTTCCACCTCTAATTTGAGGTTCACCATCTAAAATGTTCAAACCTGGTGTTTGGTCTAATGCTGTTTCGATGCTTCGTGTATTCTTATTTTCAATTAATGCAGGCTTAATGACTTCCATCGAAACGGTTTGATCTTCAAAGGCCTTGTCAAACTTCCCCACTCTCACTTCTACTCCGTCAATTTCCTGAACATAAGCACTTAAAATAACATCTTGAGTAACCATCTGTCCAGCCAACACATTCACTTGAATTGTATCTGTAACCATTCCTGATGCTCGACAAATTAAATTTGCTTTACCTGCTGGAACTTCCAACATAAAATTCCCTTTTTCGTCAGTCACCGCGCCAATTGTAACATCTTTCTTGTATATAATTGTCGCGCCAATTAGACTTTCACCTTTATCGTCACGGACTTTTCCAGTTATTTTACCGTCTTGTCCAAATGCAAAAGAGGTAAGACAAATAAGCAGTAGTGTAGAAAATATATTGAGCTTCATTGATCTATTTTAATAAAATGAAAAAAACACCCCCAAATGGAGGTGTTTTGAAAAAAATACTTGAGTCATTAGAATGAAATAACTTTTCTAATCAATTCACCCATTGCATTCTCGATATGCACAAAATAAACTCCTGCTGGGTGAGAGAAACTTGTCTTAGAAACAACTTGACCTTCTTGAATCATTGTTCCTAACGATGAATAAACTGTGTATGTACCCTCTAGTTCATTTAAAGAATTCACGAACAGTTGACCATTGTTAACAGAAATTTGAATGTTTTCAAGTTCATTTTCTTCAATACCTGAAGTATTAATCACATTGACAAACACAATTGCTTGATCACAAGTCGCAGGTGAACCACCATCACAAATTGAATAAGTAAATGAATCGAAACCAGAGAAACTTGCATTTGGCGTGTACGTTATTTCTCCTGTTACAGTATTAATCGACGTTGAACCATTCGTTGCATTTGCTACAATTGTTAGAGATGTATTGTCAATATCGTTTTCGAAATCAACATCATTTGCTGTTACAGCGATAATTAAAGCTGTATTCATATTTGTTGATACATTGTCATTCACAGCGTTAATAGGATTATTACCAACAATTACTTCTAAAACATTGATATTTACAGTAGCGATATCACAAAAAACAGGTGTTCCATTGTCGCAAATCTCATACTCAAACATGTCTGTACCGAAATAACCAGCATTTGGTGTGTAGGTAATAACACCTGTTGTTGTATTTATAACCACACTTCCATTCGCTGGAGCAGTAGTTATGGTAATTCCTGCGATATCAAAATCATTCTCAGGATCTGTATCATTTGCCAAAATATCAATATCAACAGCTACATCTTCAAAGGTATTTGCTGCATCATTTACTGCAACAACAGGAAGATTTGTAACAACTGGGTTGTAAATCAATTCAACATCATCTATCCACAATTGGTCATTATCGCTTCCTCCTCCTGGAATTTTGTTGGTAGTATAAGTCAAAAGAATAAATTGCGTTGTTGCAGCAGGTCCACTGTAGTTAAATGGAACTGAAATACGTATCCAACCATTCGCTGTTTTAAAGTTTCGGATTGCTGTTGCAACCACATGGGAAGCAGACGCTGCATTAATTGGATCTCGTAAATTGTAAGAATCATGCAGTATTGCACTTACACGAGCGGAATCAGACCCAGCACCGTTTGCAGGTATGAATTTCGCCCAAAACACCAATGAATCTGGTTCAACAGTTAAGGCTTCCGAAAAATTAGTACCACTGGTGATTGAAGAATTGTAATTTGCAGGATCATTGGCTGCGGTTGCACCCATATTAATTTGTCCCAATGTCACATTACCGTTTGCAATTGTACCCAAAACACTGTTCGACCAAATCTTCACACTTTTCGTTCCTGTGCTTCCAGGACGAACATCTGTTGACCAATCCATTTGTTGACCTGCAAAAGTCGACCATGTACCAGAAGCGGTCATAAAACTGTTCCAATTGATTGGTTCATGAAGTTCATCAGTAGTTGTTTCCCAGTTTTCAAAACCAGCATTCCCAATTTGCGTTTGAGCAAAAAACATAGCTGAAGTTGAAACTGCAATTATAAATAGTAAAAATCTTTTCATGTTTTTTTGATTTGTTTAGAGCCCAAATATAGAGATTGCGGAGTAAACTAAAAAATAGAGATTTCAACGTGTGTTGATAACATTATTCAAAATGCTCTCCAACCTTTTCCCAAAAACAATCGTCATTGCTTTATGTATGTAAAAAGAGACATAATAAAATCCAATAAAATCAGAGAGATCAATGATGCTGTGATTATTGTGAAGCATTTTATTGATTTGAGCTCAAAACTTCTACCAATTTTAGCTGAGTTACAAGCAAAGGAAGAATTATCAGCAAAGGAACAAGGGGATAAAAAGAAGATTATACAAGTATTCAATAGTTTCAACTTTGACACTTCTAGCTCTGAGATACTCTTAGAATCCTCAGCTTTAGAATTAATCAAGATAACTTATCTAGAAATCATATCGGACGAAAAACGTGAAGCGAAGTACAATATTATTGCATTTCAAAATGAATATACTCGCTTGAAAATGAATTGGCAAAAAGCAACACTGAATTAGTCGCACTCTTTTTAGTTTTACCATCTATTTTCTTTTATTTTTGTATCATGCAAGTTAAGGATTTCGATTCCTCCCGAGAATTGCCTGTTATGGAATATTTTTATACGATTCAAGGTGAAGGATTTCATTCTGGGAGAGCAGCATTTTTTATTCGTTTGGCTGGCTGCGATGTTGGTTGCGTTTGGTGTGACGTGAAAGAAAGTTGGGACCCACAACTTCATCCATTGGTTTCAATTGTTACCCTAGTAAATCTAGCGAAAGAATCGAATTGTGGTTTTGTTGTGATCACTGGCGGTGAACCTGCAATGTATAACATCAGCTCACTTACATCCGCACTGAAAGCCGCTGATATTGAAATTGCTATCGAAACTTCAGGATGTTATACACTTCAAGGTGCAGTTGATTGGTACACTTTTTCACCAAAGAAATTTAAAGCGCCGTGCGAAGAAGCTTATAGTAAGGCAAATGAACTTAAAGTAGTGATTGCACATCCATCTGATTTTGAATGGGCAAAAACACATGCCGAAAAAGTTTCTCCTACTTGTAAACTCTATGTTCAACCTGAATGGTCAAAACAGGAACGGTTTTTGTCAAACGTCATCGATTTTGTAAAAGAAAATCCTTCGTGGCGCATTTCTTTGCAGACTCATAAATTCATGCAAATACCTTAAAATATGAAGTTCGGACTCTTTTTTATCAGCCTTTTAACCTTTTGTGCATGTTCAATCGGTCAAACAAAATATTCGACAACGAATAAAAAAGCTATCAAACTTTTCGAACAAGGTCACCTTGCTCCTTCTCAATCTATTGATGAACAAACAAATCTACCTAACTATAAAGGAGGGATTGTTTTAATGAATCAGGCTCTTGAGAAAGATCCAAACTTTTGGGAAGCACATATGGTAGCTGGAGAATTTTGTGAATATTTAGGTAGAAATGAAGAAGCTATTAAGCATTACGAGGCAGCATTGAGCATTAATCCTAATCATAGTCCTTCTGGTTCAACTTATTATTTCTTAGCAAGTCTTCAGCACTTGACTGGCGATTATGTAAATAGCAATAAGAATATTGATTTGTTTGTTCGAAACAGAAATGCCAATCAACAATTAGTAACCAAAGCATACGAAATTCAAGCGAACAACGATTTTGCCATTCATTCATTGGCTAGTCCAACTAATTTCAATCCAGTTAACATTGGTCCTGGAATCAACACTGCTGATCATGAATATTTTCCTACAATTACGGTAGATGGCAAAACAATTTTATTTACACGCCGAATTAAAGATGAACGAGTTGAAGGCCCAATTAAAGAACAGGAAGATTTCTTCGTTTCAGACTTAAACGAGCGTGACATGTGGGGAACTGCGATTGCAATGCCGCCAAACATTAATACCATTAACAATGAAGGAGCGCCTACAATTGGTCCCGATGGTCGATCGTTGGTTTTTGTTGCTTGTCCTGATGCTACCGGCGAAAACTACGGTGAAAACAGAACAGGTAAAGGTTCATGTGATTTATTTTATACAAAGAAAATTGGTTCGCGCTGGACTGATCCAACGAATATTCCAGGAAATGTAAATTCATTTCATTGGGAAACTCAACCATCATTATCAGCTGACGGAAAGACGCTTTATTTTGTGCGAGGTATCCGCGGAAGAAATCAAACAGAAAATTCTGACATCTATGTCACACGTTTACAAGCAAATGGAAGCTGGAGTTCACCAGAACGTTTGCCAGACATTATAAACACTCCTTACCAGGAAGAATCTGTATTGATTCACCCTGACGGAAAAACATTGTATTTTGCTTCTAGAGGTCACGTTGGAATGGGCGGATCTGACTTATTTGTTTCTCGTTTGGATGAAAGTGGCAATTGGAGTAAGCCTGTTAACTTAGGCTACCCTATTAATACCATGTTTGATGAAAATTCACTTATGGTTTCTCCCGATGGTGAAATTGCTTTCTTTGCTTCTGACCGTAAAGGTGGATATGGTGGTTTAGATATCTACTATTTTAATATGCCATTGGAAATGCGCCCAACGAAGACAGTTTACTTCGAAGGAATTGTATATGACGTACAAACACGTTTGCCTTTGGCTGGAAAGTTTCAATTGATTGATATTAAAACTGGTAAGGAAGTAGTGATCTCTGAGGCTGACAAGGTAACAGGTGAATTCTTAGTAACACTTCCGGTTGATCGTGAATATGCCTTGAACGTTACGTATCCTGGTTATGCATTCTTTTCTAAGAATTTCAACATGACGTTAGCAGAAAATCAGGACGCGGTTCACATGGATGTACCAATGATGCCTATCTCTATGGAGCAAACGGTTTTATTAGCAAATGTATTCTTCGATTTAGGTAAAGCTACATTGCGACCAGAATCGAACATCGAATTAGACAAATTGGTTGATTTCCTTCAAAAGAATCCAACGTTGAAAATAGAATTAGGTGGTCACACAGATACGCGTGGTGATGACAAAGAAAATTTAAAATTATCAAATGACCGTGCAAAAGCTGTGTTTGATTATGCCATTGCAAAAGGTGTAGATGGAAAACGATTAACATTCAAAGGCTACGGTGAAACGAAACCTGTAATTTCTGATGCTGAAATTGCTAAATTAGGATCTGATAGTGAGAAAGAAGCTGCTCATCAATCAAACCGTAGAACTGAATATAAGATAATTAAATAGTGTACTTTTTAAGACTTATTCGCCCCACTAATCTATTCATCATCATTTTGACGATGTACGGAACGGTATATTATGTTCAACGGACTTCACTTTTTTACGGATATTCCATCTCTTGGATTGATTTTATTCTGCTTGTATTTTCCACCTGTTTAATTGCAGCTGGAGGAAACATAATCAATGATTATTTTGATGTAAAAGCAGATCGAATTAATAAACCTGAGAAATTAATTATAACAAAACATATTAAGCGCCGGTGGGCAATTGTTTCCCACTGGAGCTTTAATGGTATTGCTTTTTTGATTGGAATTTATTTATCGATTAAATACAGCTCACTCAGTTTTGTATTCATTCATTTGATTTCCATCAACCTACTTTGGTTTTACAGCATGTATTTCAAGCGAAAAGTGTTGATTGGTAATATTATGATTGCATTTCTCACAGCACTCGTTCCAATGCTTGCGTTGCTATTTATGATTTATTCTCCTAATGAGAGCAATCAATTGGCTGATCCATCTGCTTTTGGTTGGATAATGGATTATGATTTCGCACTAATTCAATTCATTACCTTTTTTGCTTTTGTACAGAATTTAGCGCGAGAAATACTTAAAGATATTCAAGACATTGAAGGAGATAAATTAATATACGTCAAGTCTTTACCTATGGTGATTGGCATTAAAAAAACAATGGCTATTACATTTTTGCTTTTATCTTTTTTACCAGTCTTTTTACTATTTCTATTTTTTAGTCAAGCCTATTTGACCAGTTCTTTTGTGTTAAATAATTGGACCTTTTTGTTAGCCGGAGTAATCAATTTAATTATTCTCATGCTTATCCTTTTAGGTAAAGGAAACTTTAAATTTTATGATCGCTTGATCAAAATATCAATGTTGTTAGGGATTCTTTCCCTGTTTCAAATGGCACATATTTAATGAAAAAACTAATATTAGGTTCAAAATCTCCACGCAGATCAGAACTAATTGGAGCATTAGGCTTTGAATTTACCATCCGTACAAAAGAAACCGATGAGTCCTACCCTGCTGATATTGCAGCTAAAGACGTCGCTTTGTTTATTGCAAAGAAAAAAGCAGATGCATTACTACCAACTTTAAATGAAAACGAAGTCTTGCTTTGTGCCGATACGGTTGTTATTTTGAACGATAAAGTGTTAGGTAAACCAAAAGACATGCTTGAGGCAAAAGAAACAATTCAGCAATTGTCAGGAAAAACACATAGCGTGATAACGGGAATTGTCCTTCAATCTACAACCAAAGAAACTGCCTTTACCTGCGAAACCAAAGTTGTTTTCGGAGAATTATCAGAGGAGGAAATCAACCGCTACATTCGCCACTTTAAACCATTTGACAAAGCTGGCTCTTATGGTATTCAAGAATGGATTGGTCACGCATTTATTGAACGAATCGAAGGATCTTACAATAATGTTGTTGGTCTCCCTACTCATGAAGTGTATCGAGAATTACAGAAGTTTATGTGAAATTTATAAGACATTAAAAAAGCCGATTTACATCGGCTTTTTTTATTCTCTCTAGTTTTGATTTACATCAATTTAAATGTCAATCTTCTATTTTTTGCCATTTTCAAATCATCATCATCTGATTCCATAATTTCCGGATTTGGCTCTGCGCTTCCTTTTGTAGAAGATTTAATTCTTCCTTCAGCAATACCTTTTTTAGTCAAATAAGACACTGCTGCATTTATACGCTTTTCAGCCATGTCAGCATATTGTGGTTTCTCCAAAGCTACTTGATCTTCTTGAGCGTCGCTATGACCTGAAATCTCCAATGTCATATTCGGATTTGCGTTCATAATTGCTATGATTTGATCCAAAGCCTCCTCACCACTAGGGTTTAAATTACTCTTACCGAATGCAAAAAATGCTTTTTGAGCTTCTACTTTTTGTTGAGGCGTCATTTTATCATTTACAATAATCGCTTTTTGATAAATTGTTGTTGAGTATAAATTTTCATTCTCCGTCAACATACAATCGCATTCCTCATTCGAGTTAATCAACGTCACAGAAACATCATCGATGTAGTAATAAGCTGAAATAACTTGTGCTACTTTAACATCTTTAATTTTCTTGTTCGTTTCTGTTTTCATAACATCATTCTTCGAGAAATTACCGATAGTAATAAATTTCTCTCCACCTTCAGCCTCATACACACCGCAAACTTTTTCCCAGTTATAAGTTGCATTAAAGATTTGATTATTGTGATGCAAAATATGTGATTTGTCAATTATAGAAGACTTTGTATCAGTTGCAAATGGCTTTTTAGATAGATTCGCACCGATATTATTTACTGAATATTTCGATGATTCAGCAAGTGAAACATGAAATTGAACACAGTATTTCATTCCTTTTTTCAAAGGAGCATCGAACTTAGCAGTAACATAAGAACGTGGAATTTTGTCACCAAATGAATAAGCTACAATACCTGCATAATTAGAACCTTCTTTTGGTGTTTCTTTTCCATACAAATTGTCTGGAGTATTAATGTCAACCACCTTTGAAGGAGTAAATACATCTGCTCTAACTCCTGTTGGAGATGTCCAGCCATTTGCACTTTCAATTGAACCTAATTTTTTGATTTTACCATCAGTAGATTCAAATCCACCATTTGGTACTAAATTCTCCCCTTGTTGGGCAGAGATCATAACAGTTGTCAAACTCATTAAAGAGATTGAACAAATTGTTTTCCAATTTTTAAAAACGTAATTCATAGTCTTTTACAGTTTTAATGAACGTTTTAACCTTTTCTGGGTCAACATCCGGATACACACCGTGTCCCAAATTTACAATATGTCGCTTACTTGTGAAAGAATCCATCAAACGAATTGTTTGTTTTTCAACTTCACTGTGTGCAGCGTACAGTACACACGGGTCTAAATTCCCTTGAATAGTTCTTGATTCGCCAATAATTTTGCGCGTTTCAACAATATCCATATTCCAATCCAAACCAATTGTATTGCAATTCAACTTTGCTATTGCTGGCACTGAAGTAATTGCACCTTTCGAAAAAATTGTCAACGGAACTTCGTTTAGTTCATTTGCAATTTTTTCTAAATATTTCATTCCAAATTCAGCATATTGTTCTGTTCCAAGAATTCCTGCCCATGAGTCAAAAATTTGTAACATATGCGCTCCAGCTTTCACTTGAGCTTTTAAGTACTGAATTGTAACATCTGTAATCCGGCTTAGCAACTCATGTGCCAAAGTCGGATTCGTATATAAAATCTTACGCGATTCAGAAAATGTTTTTGAGCCTTTTCCTTCAACCATGTAGCAGAAGATTGTCCACGGTGCTCCCGCAAAACCTATCAACGGTACTCTCCCATCCAGTTCCTTATTTGTCAAACGAATGGCTTCCAAGACATAGCCTAAACGGTCCTCAACATCAATTGTTACATCGATATTTTTCATATCATCCACTGAACGAATCGTTTTCTCGAACCAAGGACCTTTCGCCTCTAGCATTTGGTATTCTAAACCCATCGCTTCAGGTACCACCAAAATATCTGAAAAGATGATTGCCGCATCTACACCAAGTAAATCAACTGGTTGAACAGTAACTTCAGCTGCTCGTTCAGGAGTTTCAACTAATTCTTTAAAACCAGATAATTTTGCTCGAACTGCTCGATATTCAGGAAGTATTCTTCCTGCTTGACGCATCAACCAAACGGGATAACGTTCGATATCCTCCCCTTTTGCGGCGCGTAATATAAGATCATTTTTAAATTGCATGCTAGGCAAAGATAAGTATTCTTTTGTTTTCAAAGTACAAAATTCAATTTCACCAATTGATTGGATTTTTTCCTAGTGTAATCAAGTATTCATTTGTCTTAGAAAAATGCTTACAACCAAAAAATCCACGGTAGGCTGACAAAGGAGAAGGATGAACAGATTTTAGAATTAAGTTATGTTTTTCATCAATTTTTGCTGCTTTTTCTTGAGCTTTACTTCCCCATAAAAGATAGACAATGCCTTCTTTTTCTTTTCCCAAATAATCAATTGCAGCACTCGTGAAAATTTCCCATCCTTTTTTGGCATGGCTATCGGGTTTACCTTCAATAACACTTAAAACATTATTCAAAAGCAACACTCCTTGATTCGCCCAACGTTCCAAATTTCCATTTTCGGGTGAAGGAATACTCAAATCATTTTCAATTTCAGAAAAAATATTTTTTAAACTCTTTGGGAACGGCTTCACATCTTCGTTAACAGAGAAACACAAACCATTTGCATAACCCTTTGTTGGATAAGGATCTTGGCCAAGTATGACGACTGTGACATCTTCTATTGAGCACATTGAAAACGCTTTCAATAATTCATTTTTTGCGGGAAAAACTGTTTCATTTTTATAAGCTACATCCATAAAGGAAATCAACTCAACGAAGTAGTTCTTTTTAGATTCTTCATCTAAAAATTTTTGCCACGAATTATTCAGTTTTAAATCCATACTCAAAATTACACTTTAAATGAAAAGCAATTCATTTCGAATATCTTCTATCTTTGTTTTATGAAAACAGATCTACTTTTTATTATTGCCATTTCCCTGGTTTTTTCATCGTGCAAGGAAGGTAAACCGGCAAACGACACAGTTGAAGATATCCCAAAAATTGAGAAAGGTTCGCTAGAAGATATAATTGAACAACACATCGAAGGAAACCTGAAAATTCAAGGAACCGAAGATTATTCTTTTAAAATCTATAAAGAACATTTGGATGGTGATGATAAAATGGATGCAATTATTACTGTAAATAGATTGCAATTTGCTTTAGATGAAGCCGCAAAAAGTGATAACAGTGCTAAAAGAGCTGAATTTGGTTTCATGGGAAACCATAACTATATGTTTTATTACGATGGTGGCTTGGACAAAATTTCTCCTCAAATAGCAATTCCTTCTACCCCTCAAGCTGAATTAAAAGTTTCATTTGAGCATGTTTCAAGTGACGCTTACAAAGATATTTTGATTGACTTCAGGGTTCGAAACGCTAGTTACAAAGACTTTTACACTGTTAGTAATCACACTCCAAGAAGAATTTTTCAATGGAAAAACTTTGATGGCTTAGGAAGTGATGTTAGCGAAGCTTTTACTTTTAAAATTGAAGAAGGTGCTGTTGGATTACAAAAAGACATTTTGGTAATGAAAGCAAACATTGTTCAACCTACGAAAAAAGTTGATTTATTTACATTTGAACCTGAATTAACGGAAACCAATGAACTTGTGCATAGATTCTTCTACAATGATCAAATGGGCAAGTATGTTACACTAAAGAAATAGGCAAGGAATTCAATTTCCCTGCCTATCAATTAAAACTCCCTAAAAGTTTCCTCTTAAGGTAAGTATCAAGTTTCTGCCAGGTGCTGATATATTTGAAGCAAACACGCGGTAATTTTGATCTAATATATTCTCGCAAGCTACTTGCAATCCAATGTATTTATTGAATTGATAAGAAACGCGAGCATTTATCGTATACCAAGATGGCATTCCTTCAGGCAAGGCAAATGCTTGATTATCTTCCCCTGATGGGTTATAATCTTTAATTCTCTTCCAAGCACTGTAATTCACGAAAAAGTCAGCTCTAAACTTGTTCTCAATAATTTGAAAGCCAAATTTTCCAAACGCTGGCGGAATGTGATCCAAAGGAATTGCTGTTGTGTCAGTTACAATATTGGCTTTCGTATAATTATAGGTTCCATAAATGGATAAATTGTTATTCAATCGACCATTTGCGCTTAATTCTAAACCATACATATATGCCTTATTCGCATTAGTTGTTGCAACTACCTTACTCATTGTTCCAGCATACAAAAGCGAATCTTGTCCGTTAAAGGAGAAATCTTGAGTTGTCAATGCGTTCGTATAAAGTGTATAATAACCGGTTGCACCAATTGTCAACCAACCATTAAACCTATTTGAGAAGCCAATTTCACCATTGTATGTGTATTCTGGTTTTAAATCAGCATTTGGAACATTAATGTTTCCCGGTGTCGATTCAAATACTTTGCTTAAATCATCCACATTCGGCGCTCTGAATCCTGAAGAAACCAATGCCGACAAACGTGAATCCTCCGCAGGCATGTAAATCAAGCCTAAATTGCCCGTTAATGCAGTGTTATTTTGAACAGCTTCTTTGAACGGAAAATTAAAGAAGGTGGTGTCCGTAAATTTGGCATTTAATCCAACATTTGACAAGCGTAAACCATCATTAAAGATAAGTTTATCAGATATCTCCCAGGTATGGGTCGCATAAACAGCGATTGATTGCATTGTCGCGCCACCGGATGCATAACGTGTATCTAACGGTGATTCTTCTTCAGTTAAGATATTCCTCTCAAATGCAGTGGAATTCACTTTGTTGTACCAACCTTCAATTCCATAGCGCATTTCATGTTTACCTACTTTTTTGGCCAAATCCAAATTCGCTGAAAAGATGTCAAGGTTTTCAATTCTATTACTTTGAGTAACACTGTTCAATCGTCGGTCAATTCGACTCTCTTCAATTTGTTGATATCCCAAAATAAAACGAAGATTGTCATACATTTTTGTTTTCTTCGAAACTACCATTGTATATGAGCCAAGCATTCTTTTTTGTGGACCATAATACCATTCTGCAAACTTCGGCATACCTCCTGAGACTTGTGTCAAACGGTCATACCTGTCTATAGTTGAGGATGTTGAATACTGAAAATTCAAGAGGTGCTTAACATTTTCATTTTGCTGAAATAGAAATTTTTGAAGGATGTCAATTTGAGAATACCCAGAGCCTACTTGTAGATTTGTATCTTTATTTACAAAAACTGAATCTTTTCCATCAACTCTTTGAACATACCAAGGGCGTGCACCAAAATTTCCTACTTCGGGATTCCGATTCGCCCCTTGTCTCAAATCGCCGAAATTAGAGTAAGTAAATGAAGTGAGTGATCCAAAACGCTTTCCTCCAACAGATACATTTGCGTGAGCAGCGTAACCAGATGAAGCGGACATATAGCGTGTATAAGCTCCTGCATTAACTCTTAATTTATCATCTGAAGAAAGCAAGGGATTTTTGGTTGTGAATGACATAACTCCTCCGAGCGCATCCGAACCATAAACGACTGATCCTGGACCATAGACTATTTCCGTTCGATCCATAATTGCATTATCAAGGGTTATTACATTTTGTAAATGTCCGCCTCTATATATTGCATTGTTCATTCGAATTCCATCCACAACAATTAAAACTTTATTGGTTTCAAAACCTCTGATAATAGGACTTCCTCCGCCTTGTTGACTTTTTTGAACCATTATATTTCCCGCATTTGCCAACACATCGGCCATTGAAGATTGATTCATATTTTGAATTTCTGACGCTCGCATAACTTGAATCTTTTGAGCAACGTCCTTGCGCTTCTCTTCAAACTTGCTGGCTGAAATGACTACTTCATCAATTGAATAAATATTCTCAACCATTTTGAGAATATATTCATTGTTTTTGATATCGGTCCATTTAATCGTCACAGTTGTGTAAAGAGGATGCATGAACGTTATCGAACTGTCAGCAGAACCACTTTTTACAATAATTTGACCTTTATCGTTGGATTTCCCAATGGATGGTTCACCTCTTTTTAGATAAACTTCAACATTATTAATTGGTTGAAGTGTGTTATAATCAATGATTGTAATTGTTTGCGCATTAATGCACAATGCTGTAATTAGGGCATAAAATAATATACCTATTTTTTTCATATTTTTAATTCTTGAATTAATACTTGAAGATTAGAACAACTAGGCTCTAAAAGATTGTGATTCAAGAGATTTGGGGAGGTGGACTAGGAATTCGTTTCGATTCGAAACAATATTTGTTTAAAAAGGGGATTAAACTAAACACTTCTAATTCATGATCAACAAGTTCTATCTGCAACTCATTTTGATGCAAATTGGCTGGCGTTTTTAGCAGCTTCATCCAATTTGAAATTGGAGTTGGATGCTTTTCATCTCCTAAATTCTGAGCGATTGTTTGATTTAAGCGAGCAAACAAAACAGTTTCTTTTTTATCCGAAATACATTCAAGATGATTCACGCCGTTTTTGTCCTTGGATTTTCTGACAACATCAAATAAACTACCATTCAGATTAAATTCATTTTTCTTTAACCAAATGAGATCATTCATTTCATTATCTGTCAATTCGAAATAAACCAATTCATCTTTTGGAACACCTTGCTTCAACAATAACTTGACTTCTTTCTTTAATTTGAAGTGTGAAATTTCAAAATAAGTAACGAATCCAACGATTTGCCAGATAAAAATAAAGAGCAAAATATATTGAACTGTTTTTCGCACAAACAAATGTATAATTTTACAGTCAAATTCAATCATAAAAACCAATTCAATGCTTCACGAATTTATTTCGACAAAGACATTTCGATATATAACGATTGGAAATCCTAAAAAGGCAAGTAAGTTACTGATTGTTCTTCATGGTTATGGTCAGCTAGTTGAATATTTCGTGCGTAAATTTGACGGTTTAAAGGAGGATGTTTTCATTGTTGCACCAGAAGGCATGCATCGTTTTTACTTGAAAGGAAGTTCAGGTCGAGTTGGCGCATCATGGATGACCAAAGAAGCTAGAGAAGCTGATATTCATGATAACATTCATTGGTTAAATCAACTCAACGAACTTATTCAGAAAGAACAATCATTCGAAAAAACGATTCTACTAGGATTCTCTCAGGGTGGAGCTACTGCTGCAAGATGGTACGAAAATAGCACGATTCAGTTTGATCATTTAGTTATGTGGGCGAGTGTTTTTCCTCCTGATTTACAAATGAATCTAAAATCGACCACTGTTAAGACTGAAAAAAATATTTTTGTTTTAGGAAATGATGATCCTTTTTTCAATTCTGAAGAACAGTCAAAAGTGCTTGAATTTTACAAAACAATTGATTTTGGTTTAATACAGTATAATGGAAACCATGATATTGATCTAGCTACACTAAAGGTTTTGCTTGAGGATTTAAAATGAAATTCGTTTTTTTGAGTTTTATTTGGCACAATTTCTGATATTTGCAGCGAAAACAATGAAAAAATGAAATATCTATTTACATTACTGACCCTTTGTAGTCTTACAGTTTACGGACAAGATGCTAAATCTCAAGCCATTTTAGATAAACTATCAACAAAAATGAAAGGTTACAAAACCTTTTATATTGAGTTTTCTGCAAATATCAAGAACACTTCTAACGGAACAAACGAAACCGAAACAGGTAAAGGATGGGTTAAAGGAGACAAGTTTACAGCTAGTTATGGTGAAAACACAATCATTTCGAATGGCGTAAAAACTTGGACAGTTGTAAAGGAAGAAAAATCAGTCTACGAAACGGATGCTTCTGAAAACGATGATGAATCCATTAATCCTAAAAAATTAATGACCATTTGGGAAAGTGGATTCAAGAATAAATATGAAAAAGAGGATAAAATTGGCACTGAAGCAGTTCATGTAATAAATCTTTACCCAAAAAATCCAGCGAAAGTAGATTACCATACAATTGTTTTATATGTTTCGAAGGCGACGAATGAATTAAAGAAAGCAGTTTTGAAATCAAAGGATGGAACAACAATGACATACTCGGTGACAAAATTCACTGCTAATCCATCGGTTGAAGATTCAATCTTTGTATTTGATTCTAAAAAATATCCTGGATACAAAGTAATCAAGGATTAAAAAAATGATAAGCATAAAAAAGTCCGATTCGGTTGAATCGGACTTTTTTGTTTTCTATAATCTAGTAATTCATTAATTCTTCTATGGCAGTTTTTAGCCTGTCTTTAGGCAAGAATTGGTTTTCCAATGGAATTGTAAATGGCACTGGCGTATCTATTGACGCAACACGTTTAACAGGAGCATCAAGATCATTGAAACAATTTTCTGTTATCAATGCAACAAGCTCGCCTCCTATTCCACCAGTCATGCAATCTTCATGTAGAACGATTACTTTTCCTGTTTTTCTAACAGCAGCAAAGATTGCTTCATTATCTAAAGGAAGTAAAGTTCTTAAATCAAGTATTTCTGCAGATAAACCAGGAATCGCTTCCACAGCCTCTAAAGCCCAATGAACTCCTAATCCATAAGTTATAATCGTCAAATCAGCACCTTCTTTCACTGTTCGCGCTTTTCCGATTTCAACCGTGTAATAATCGTTCGGAATTTCTTCCTTAAGACTTCTATACAAGAATTTATGTTCAAAAATCATAACAGGATTTGGATCCTCAATAGCAGCATTCATTAATCCTTTCGCGTCATAAACACTTGAAGGATAAACTACTTTCAATCCTGGTGTATGAACAAACCATGCTTCATTGCTTTGTGAATGGAATGGTCCTGCTGCCGTACCTGCACCCGTCGGCATTCTTACAACAACATCTGCATTTTGCGACCATCTCCAATGCATTTTTGCTAAGTTGTTGACGATTTGATTAAATCCACACGTTACGAAATCAGCGAACTGCATTTCAACAATAGCTTTCATTCCAGCGATAGATAATCCTAGTCCAGCACCAACAATAGCAGACTCACAAATTGGTGTATTTCTAACTCTATCTCTTCCAAATTGATCAACAAATCCTTCGGTAACTTTAAAAGCACCTCCGTATTCGGCAATATCTTGACCCATGATGACCAATTCAGGATATTTTTCCATTGATTCGCGCATTCCATCTTGGATTGCATCAATAAAACGTTTTTCACTTTTAGCGCCTTTTCCTTCTGCTACTTTTTGATCGAAAGGGGCATAAACATCGTTCAACTCCGTTTCCATCGAAGCAATGATTGCAGGCTCAGCGTGCGCAGTATCAAATCCAGTTTGAATTTCTTCTTTCAGCGATTTACGAATTTCTTCGTCTATTTCATCGGTTAAAACACCTTGCTCTTTTAAGTACAACTCATAATTAGCAACTGGATCTTGCTTAGACCATTCGTCTTGAAGTCCTTCAGGATAGTATTTTGTGCCAGATGCCTCTTCGTGACCACGCATTCTGAACGTCATCAACTCTAAAATATAAGGTTTGGGATCGATACGAATTTCATCGTTGATTTTTCTAACCGTTCGAATAACATCAAGAATATTATTTCCATCAACTTGAACGGCTTTCATTCCGTAACCAATTCCTTTATCAATAAATTGTTTGCATCTGAATTGTTCTGATGATGGAGTTGATAAACCCCAACAATTATTTTCTATAGCAAAAATCACAGGTAAATCCCAAACAGAAGCGACATTTAAAGATTCATGAAAATCTCCTTCTGAAGCTCCACCATCACCTGTAAACACAATGGTTGATTTCTTATTCTTTTTCAGCTTGTTTGCTAAAGCTATTCCATCTGCGATCCCCAATTGTGGACCCAAATGCGAAATCATTCCAACAATTTTATATTCTTGTGTTCCAAAATGAAAAGAACGGTCACGACCTTTTGTAAAACCAGAAAGTTTTCCTTGAAACTGAGCAAATAGTCGCTCCATAGGTATGCCTCGAGTTGTAAATACACCTAGATTACGGTGCATTGGCAAGATATATTCATCTTTATCCATTGCATAAGCGCAACCAACAGATATTCCTTCTTGTCCCCAACCAGAAAACCATTTAGTAATTTTCCCTTGACGCAATAGAATCAACATTTTTTCCTCAATCAATCGAGGTTTGATAAGCGTTTTATAAATTGTCAACAATTCTTGGTCATCAAAACCTTCTCGATTGTATTCTAAGTGTCTTTTTTCTAAAACTTCCATTGTATTCTATTTGGAAATGAAGCTGCAAAATTAATAGATATTCTTGCAGAAAATGGCATAATTTGTAATTATTTATACCCAATAAAAAAGGCCAATTCTTTCGAATCAGCCTTTTCAACTTATAATTTAGCGATTAAACCAATCCTTGGTCAATCATTGAATCTGCTACTTTCACGAAACCAGCGATATTAGCACCTTTTACGTAATCAACATTTCCATTTGCATCTTTTCCGTATTTCACACAAGCTTCGTGGATAGAAACCATGATACCGTGTAAACGTTGATCAACTTCTTCAGCTGGCCAAGATAAACGCAACGAGTTTTGTGACATTTCTAATCCTGAAGTTGCAACACCACCAGCATTTGATGCTTTTCCTGGAGCAAACAAGATATTTGCAGCTTGGAATGCAGTGATTGCTTCTGGGGTAGATGGCATGTTAGCACCTTCAGCAACACAGATTACTCCGTTTGAGATTAATGCTTTTGCTTCGTCACCATTTAATTCGTTTTGAGTTGCACAAGGTAAAGCGATATCAACCTTAACCTCCCAAGGACGTTTACCAGCAACAAATTTAGCTGAAGGGTATTTTGCAACGTATTCTTCAATACGACCTCTTTTCACGTTCTTAATCTCCATTACGAAAGCCAATTTCTCCGCGTTGATTCCGTCAGCGTCATAGATATAACCTGAAGAGTCAGACAATGTAACCACTTTCGCACCTAATTGAGTAGCTTTTTCACAAGCATATTGCGCAACGTTTCCAGATCCTGAAATTGCAACAACTTTACCATTGAATGAATCATTCTTAGTTGCTAACATTTCTTTTGCGAAATAAACAGTACCATAACCAGTTGCTTCTGGACGAATCAAAGATCCACCCCAGTTGCGTGCTTTACCAGTTAATACACCTGTAAATTCATTACGAATTCTTTTGTATTGACCGAACATGTAACCAATCTCACGACCACCTACACCGATATCTCCGGCAGGTACATCTGTATCAGCTCCAATATGACGAGAAAGCTCCGTCATGAAAGATTGACAAAATTTCATTACTTCATTATCAGACTTCCCTTTAGGATCGAAATCAGATCCTCCTTTACCACCACCCATAGGTAATGTTGTAAGTGAATTTTTAAAGATTTGTTCGAATCCTAAGAACTTAAGAATAGATAAGTTAACTGATGGATGAAAACGTAAACCACCTTTGTAAGGTCCGATAGCAGAGTTGAACTCAACACGGTAACCTCTATTAACTTGTACATTTCCATTATCGTCTAACCAAGAAACACGGAAAATAATCGTTCTTTCTGGTTCAACAATACGATCTAAAATTTTAGCCGTTTTATACTTCGGTGTTTCTTCAATTACAGGGATAACTGCTTCTGCCACTTCGTGTACAGCTTGAAGAAATTCTTTTTCATGACCATTAGTGGCTTTCACACGATCCATGAAAGCATCAATTTCTGCTTGATATTTATTTGACATAATGTTGTTTTTTATATGACCCGACAAATGTATATAATTTTTATACGGAGTAATTAAAAAAGTGAATTATGTTTGAAAACCTATTAACAATTCATAGCTAATAAATAGAAGTATTTACCATGGTTTTAATTTGTTTGGTTAGTAGAGTTAGATTATTTTTGCGAAACAAAGCAACCTATTACTAATGTCCATCGTTTAATGGACAATCAATACTATAGAATGAAAAAAAACAACTTTATTGTAGCTTTAATTTTAAGCTTTACCTCCTTTCAAGCTTTTACCCAGAGTTATGAACAGATTTACGCTGTTGCAAGTCAAGAAGTGCAATCAAGAATTGATTTAAACAAAATGCAAGGCATCAATATATTAACTGGAATACTCAGCAATCATACAATTGGATTTACTGGGGTGGGTTTTTCTCAAAAAGAGATGCTTCAGGAGAAATTGAGTGAACAAGAGCATATTTTTTCTTTTCAAATAAATGACGACAACACTTCCATTACAATGGAAACATCACCACTTTTTACAAAAGTGACTTTCGAAGAATTATTGAATAATTTTCAAGCTACAATTACTGGTTACACTGTGAATTATACAGTTAATGAACAATAACAAGACTCAAATGAAAAAAATATATTTATTAACACTGCTATTATCTATTTTCCAAGTGGCATTTGCACAGGTTAATCCCGGTGCTACATGTGCTCAAGCGGGTTGCACCACCTCGGGTTCATATCAGAACTTATCTGGAGTTCCAAGTATGGGTGCCTACCAGTGTCTGGGATCAACACCTAATGCCAATTGGCTTGCCCTAGGTATTGCAACAAGTGGTAGTGTAAACTTAACGTTAACACAAGTTACAGCTAATGGAACTCCAATTGATGTTGATTTTGCATTGTACGGACCTTATTCTAGTGTTGCTGCAGGTTGTCCAATTGGACCAGGAACACCGACAGTTGATTGTTCATATTCAGGTTCTGCGACAGAATATGTAGATATTGCTAATGCAGTAGCTGGTCAGGTTTATATTTTACTAGTCACTAATTTTAATGGACAATCGGGAACAATTAGTTTAGTTCCAAATGCATCTCAACCTTCTACAGGATCAGTGAATTGTGCGATTAATTTTAGTGCAACTACCTCTCAAACCTCTGCAACATGCGGTCAAGCCACAGGGACTGCAACTGTCACACCAGTTGGAGGTTACCCGCCGTACACGTACAGCTGGAATTCGCCCGGTAATCCTACGACACAAACGGCAACAGGTTTAACGCCTGGTTCATATATTTGTACGATTACATCCTCTCCAAATCCTACTACTGGTCAAACAGTAAATCCAACAACAGCAACAGTTACTGTTTTGAATATTAATGCTATTTACACAGCTACATCAGTTCCCGCATCTTGTGCGAATGGTAATAACGGTTCCGCTACGGCAAACTTTAATATTTCTGGAGGAATAGCGGGTATAACTGCAACCTACCTTTGGAATGATCCAACTGGTCAAACTACCCAAACAGCAACTGGCTTAACTCCTGGTTCATATTCTTGTGCAGTTACTCTTTCAAATGGATGTTCTGGAACTGCCAATGTGGTAGTTGGTGCAAGTCCAGTTACATACTCAGGTACAACAACAGTTGTTTCTTGTCCTGGAGGATCTGATGGAACTGCTACTGCGATTATGACACCCGTTGTAGGTACATTATCATATTTATGGAATGATCCAAATGCTCAAAATACTGCTACAGCGACAGGATTAGCTGTAGGAACCTACACATGTGCGGTTTCTTCTACTATTGGATGTACTGGCACTGTAAATGTCACTGTTACCCAAATACCTGGTATGATTGCAACTATTGCTAACCAAACAGACGTTACATGCAGTGCCGGTAATGATGGAATGATTGATGTAGATGTAACGCAAGGTACAGCAGGTTACACTTATTCTTGGGACAATTCATCATCAACTACTGATATTGCAAATGATTTAATCGTTGGTTCACACACTGTAACAATAACTGATGCATTAGGATGTGTTATAGATATAACTGGAACTTTAGCTGAACCAGACAGATTAGAAATCGTAACAATCACTCCAGACACTCAAATTTGTCCAGAAGCAGAGATTACCTTGTCGGCAACGGGAACTGGTGGTTCAAGTCCATATCTATTTTCATGGTTTGAAAATGGTGTTGCTATTGGAACGGGCTCTTCTATAACAGTAGATCCAACAAACACAAACACTGATTATTGTGTAATACTATCAGAACTGTGTGGATCACCAACTGCTGATACTTGTACAAAAATCTATTTCCCTACTCCTATTGAGCCAATTTTAACACCTGATAAATTTGAAGCTTGTATGCCTGGTACATTTGTATTCTCAAACACATCTGTTAATGGAGGAGAAATTGCCACAATGGACATCATTTTCTCTGAGGGAAGTGAATATACTGCAAATGGAACAGATGGTGTAACTCATACTTTTGAAGTCCCTAATTTTTATTCTGTGAATTTAACAGCAACTTCAATTTATGGTTGTGTCTATACCGCTGATATTACAAATATTATTAGAGTTAAACCTTTACCTATAGCCGATTTTACTTTTTCTGCGAATCCAGCTACTATATTTGAAACAAATATCTTAATGCAAGATCGTTCATCTTTTGATGTGATTTCATGGGAATGGTTTAGTCCTGGTTCTACTCCAACATATAGTTACTCAGAAAATCCTCAGTTCTTTTTCCCTGAAGAGGTTGGAACTTACCCTGTAACGTTACTTGTTACGACAGACCTAGGGTGTACAGATACAGTAACTATTGAGATGAATATTGTTCCTGCCATCCTATTCTATGCTCCAAATACTTTTACTCCTGACAATGATGAGTTTAATAATTCTTGGGAGTTCTTTGTTTCTGGAATTGACGAATACAATTTTGAATTATATATCTTTAATAGATGGGGTGAAATAATTTGGGAAACCCATGATCCAAAATCTAAATGGGATGGCTCATATGGTGGTAAGCCAATTCAAGAAGGAACATATACCTGGAAAGCAACTGTTAAAGAACCATACAATGATGGTAAACAGGAATTCAAAGGATACATAAACGTTTTAAGATAACACAATCATTAAAAGGAGGTTTAAAA
>JAIOZF010000116.1 GCA_021740745.1 Crocinitomicaceae bacterium
AAACACTGAAACGGTTGTAACCTGTGTTTGAAGCAAATGTAAATGGACTAATCGTGTACCAATGAATTCCACCTGTTTTCACACTGAAGGTTCCATATTTTGTTGAATGGGTCCCCGTTAAATTCACACCCAAATTTAGGCCTTTCACATAATCCGTTTCACTTCCTGACATCGGGGTCCACAAATAGAAATCTGTTGAAAATGAAGTTGTTTTACTCGGTCGACCACCGATTGTTAACATCAACTGAGGAATATTACTATCATCTCCGAGAAAGACACGGTTTTTCACAGCTCCAAATTCGGGATATTGGTCTTTCATTTGCGTGTAGCATCCCAAAAAACGGTAATATCCTGAAACAGTAATCGTATTCATTACTGCTTCCATTTTCTTTGGATAAAGCCCACTATTCTTCGGTTCAAACGCTGAAGAATCTACCAATTGAGCATTTAGATTCAACGAAATGAATCCAAGAACAATGAAAATGATATGATTTAACTTATTCTTCATCGAAAGATTTTAATGTTTGTTCTTTAAAATGAATTCGTTCATTTTCATTTCCTGGTTCCACGTAAAATGGAATGTTCATATAAGCCAATTTTTCACCATCGCTTATCCGAACAAATAAACGATAACGTCCTTCTTTTACTGGAGCTTTTAAATTTACCTTTTCTTGGTTCTTTCCTTTCAATCGACCATTGATTAAAGGCGGCTTCATTTCAGCGTCTCCTCCAGATTTTAAATCAGTACTTTCCGGGTAAAGCTCCCATGAATAACTCAATTTATCTTGATTCAAATCTTTTGCGAAAACACGAAATGAATGCATTGAATTTGAAGCAACTATACAATTTGCCAATAATTTATGATTATCAAACTGCATAGAATCAACGCGTGGTGAACGATTTTTTGGATACGCTCCAGACCAACAAAACGTTAATTCATCAATGGCTTCAGTTGGAATACCCTCATCACTAAACAAGCCATACCATGTGCTTGTGTATTCTTGTTTTTGTCCCCATAAAAAGGCAAAAGAACCAATGCATTGAGCACTGTCCGCAGCTATACAAGTTTGATATCGTTTCAAGTAAACTGCAGCCTTTTCTGTACTCGTTTGCTCAACTGACATTCCCCAAATTGTTTTGGGAGATTCCCAATGTCCGTTTGGTCCCCACTCAGTGATCATGTATGCACCTGTATAGTTTCCATTCGTCAAAACACCTTTTACCGATTCGATATCTCCGTAGGTATTAATTCCATAAATATCGATTTCGGTTAACACCGTTTGAACAAAATTCAGTTTCTCAGCATTTGTACCAGCTGTAACAGTTGATGTCGGATGATTTTTATCCTCTTCGTGAACCATTTTAGCAATGTCGTTGACAGCAGCCCACACTTTTGTATTCGAATATTCTAATTCGTACTCATTTCCAACTCCCCACATTAATAAAGCTGGATGATCTTTGTATTTACGAACAGCGATGCGAAATCCTTCCAATTGATTCTTAATTTTCTCTGGATCGTTGTAATCAAATCCATGGCGCTCATGCTGAACCCAAAGTCCAAGCATAACTTTTAAACCTTTCTTTTCTGCCTGATCAAGAATAGTTTGAGCGTTTTCGATTCCCCACGTGCGAATTGTATTTCCTCCACACGCTATAACCGCATCCATTTGCACCGTTCCGCCGGCTCCTCTAATATAAAACGGCTCATTATTTACACGCAATTGCCACTTACTACTTTCTTTCGTAATCGTAACTTTTCGAACTTGCGCATGCAACTTGGAGGGTACAAACCAGGAAACAGACAAAAAGACAAACAAGAAAGCTTTAATCATGCGACCCGTTTTAATTGAGGATTTAAACTAATTGTAATATTAACTTATTGTAATTTGTACAATATTAAAATTTATTTTTAATTTTCACAACTTAAACTTCATAATTGCTCAATTTTATTTGAGTCAAAATTTGCTTGTGAAGTTCTATAAATATACAGAAGAACAGTTAAATAATAAAATGGTTTAATCTAAAAAGAAAAACATGTCAAACGAACAACAACCAACAACGAATTACAATGCTTTGGCAACACTATCAAGTGTATTCTTTTTTTGGGGATTTATTGCAGCTGGAAATAGTGTTTTTATTCCATTTTGTAAAAATTACTTTCATCTCGATCAATTTCAAAGTCAATTAATTGATTTTGCATTTTATTTAGCGTATTACCTAGGAGCCCTGTTACTGTTCATTCTAAGTTCAGCATTCGGTAAAGATTATGTCGCGCGATGGGGTTACAAAAAAAGCATTGTGTATGGTTTGTTGTTTTCAGCGTTCGGTTCAGCAACAATGATTGTTTCTGTATATGCCAATTTATTCCCAGGAATGTTACTCGGATTATTCATTGTCGCTTTAGGTTTTTCGCTGCAACAAACATCAGCAAATCCATTTATGATTTTGATTGGAGACGAGCGCACCGGCGGAAATCGCATCAGTTTTGGTGGAGCAATCAATAGCCTTGGAACGACAATTGGACCTTTGATTGTTGCCTTGGCTTTATTTGGAACTTCAGCGGCAATCAGTGATGATATGATCAAATCCTTATCATTGACAAAAGTGATTATTCTTTATGCTTGTGTTGGAATGTTATTCGTTGGTGTTTCGGCACTATTTGCCCTATCAAAAAAACTTCCGGATGGAAAGTTAGTTGAAGAAATAGCAAGTGAACCGCTTGAGAAATCGCCAAAAGCTATGTTAACACTGTTGGTTATGACCTTGTTTCTAGCGATTTGTTTCATTCCAGTTTTCAGCAGTTACAAAAGCGAATCAGCCATTAAAATAACGCAATTAGAACAAGCATGTGATTCAATCGCGAAAATGGACACCTTATTCGTCGCGACGAAGACAAATTCAGCTGACATTGCGTTAAATCACCAACAATACCAAAACGAGATAACAGAAATCAAATCGGATGTTCAGCTATTGAAAGAGCCTTTAGAAAAGAATCGTTTAATGTGGTTGAGCGCCGGATTATTGGTGATTCTTGCAGGAATTTTCTTTGCGTTTTTCCGCGGCAGTAAACAGCAAAAAGGTTGGGGAGCAATGCGTTATCCTCAATTGTCATTGGGAATGCTCGCCATTTTTGTGTACGTTGGTGTTGAGGTTGCAGTAGGAAGTAATTTGGGTGAATTATTAAAACAAAAAGCATTTGGATCACACAGTTCCTCGCAAATAGCACCATATATTGCGATGTTTTGGGGAAGTTTAATGATCGGACGTTGGTCTGGAGCCATCAATGCCTTTGATTTATCTGAAAAAATGAAACTGCGCTTAAAAATTATCGTTCCAATTGCAGCTTTTGGACTTGTACTTGGACTTACATGGATTGCAGGTTATTCCATTGAAGCCTTGTATTGGTATATTGCGTGTGTGATTGTTCAATTAATCGCCTTTATTGTGACAAACGATAAACCTGCGTTAACATTAAGTGTTTTTGGAATTTTAGGTGTTTTAGCCATCTTAATTGGCGTCAACACAACAGGAACAATTGCGATTTACGCATTCTTATCGTGTGGATTATTCTGTTCGATCATGTGGCCATCCATTTTCTCACTTTCACTGGCCGGACTAGGAAAATATCAAGCCCAAGGTTCTGCTTTTCTTGTAATGATGATTTTAGGTGGTGCAATCATTCCGCCAATTCAAGGGAAATTATCGGATGTACTGGGAATTCAATTTTCTTTTATAATCGGTGGATTCTGCTTTTTATACTTGACGATTTTTGCTTTTGTGGTTGGGCGAATTTTACGAAATCAAGGGGTATCATTGGATGATGCTGGAACACAGGCGCATTAAGGGGGTGAGGATTTGTACCTCGGCTAGCTCGGTAACCGTCATCCGAAAGATTTGATGTGGGTTGCGGAAATTGATGCATTATTTCCTTGATTGAAGTCTATTTTCTAAATATATTCACAAAAAAACCGTGCATTTAGATTATTGAAGCTGCCTGAGATGAAAGGCAATCTTTTATGCATGGAAATTAATCATGTGTTCGTTAAATAAATATAGAAATCTTTCATGAAATTAACTAAATCAGAAATTGGTTTAATAATCACACTTTTAACGCTGTCCTTTATTGGCTTCATAATAAAGCTGCCATCTGTCTTTAGACATCATGACAGTGAGTTGCATTTTCTATTTTACTTACTAACTGCCATTTTTTTCTATTTTATTTTCGGCAAGAATAGAATGTCTAACCACATTGTGATTTTCTTTTTATTACTGATTTTTGGCATTGGAATCGAGGTAATGCAAGAATTATCCAATCATCTATTGCCTAAGAAAATTCACGGGAAATTTGATCCGAAAGATGTTTTTTATAATCTGCTGGGACTTATTGCGGCAACGCTTTTTTGGGGAGTTTCTTTACTGGTAAAAAAGATGATAAACACTATAGAAAATGAAAACAAGAATTAATCCCACAACTGGAAGAGAAGAATTATGGGTTCAACCCGAAGGCCTTCCAGGTATTTGGATGACAAGAGGATATTGCGACCGCTGTCACCCGTTCAATAAATGTATGGGGTTTTTGGAATTGACTGATGCAGAATGGAAAAGTGTGGAGGACTTGATTCTTGAAACAAATGATTTTGTGAGCTTAGAAAAAAGTCCAAATATACCCAAGTTAAAAAAGTGCTCCATCTAAATTCACCAAACAAAGAACCGATAAGAGATGTGCAATCTGTCTTCAAGGATTAATACAGGACGCCAACAAGAAGAATAGCATAGCATATTTTGGAACTCCACGAAAGTCGAAATGCCACCTAATCAGCGAATTGAATCAATTTGTCTATGTTAAAACAAAAAAACTCAAAAATCTATAAGTTTTTTCAATGAACTTATAAATATTATTGATTGAATCGATACAACACATCGATTACCTTTGTGTATTCAACTTTATAATAAAAAAACTATGGGAAAATCTATCGCATTTATAAGTCTATTGGTGGCATTTACATCAATCGGCCAAAAAGAAATGGAAAGTAAAGGAAAGTGCCCGGTTCATACCGGAACGAATACCGAAACGTCTGCTCAACCAAAAGTCAGCAGCGAAGGAACGAGTAATTCAGATTGGTGGCCAAATCAACTCAATTTAAATGTACTTCGACAAAATTCGCTTTTATCGAATCCAATGGGTGAATCATTCGATTATACCACTGCATTCAATAGCCTTGACTATTTCGCACTGAAGCAAGACATCAAAACATTATTAACGACTTCACAAGATTGGTGGCCAGCAGATTTTGGAAATTATGGCCCTTTGTTCATTCGAATGGCATGGCACAGTGCTGGAACATACAGAACAGGTGATGGTCGCGGTGGTGCAACTGCTGGTCAACAGCGATTTGCACCATTGAACAGTTGGCCTGATAACGGGAACTTAGATAAAGCAAGAAGACTTCTTTGGCCAATTAAACAAAAATACGGAAGTAAAATCTCTTGGGCCGATTTAATGGTTTTGACAGGAAACGTTGCGCTAGAATCAATGGGATTCAAAACATTTGGTTTCGCAGGAGGAAGAGCCGATGTTTGGGAACCTGAAATGGATGTTTATTGGGGTGCTGAGAAAAAATGGTTGGATGACAAACGCTATTCTGATGGTAGAAAATTAGAAAATCCGTTGGCCGCTGTACAAATGGGATTAATTTATGTCAATCCTGAAGGACCGAACGGAAATCCAGATCCAAAGTTGGCAGCTATCGATATTCGCGAAACATTCGCCAGAATGGGTATGAATGATGAAGAAACCGTTGCACTCATCGCTGGTGGTCACACATTTGGAAAAGCACATGGAGCAGGACCAGCATCACATGTTGGACCAGAACCAGAAGCGGCACCAATCGAAGAACAAGGATTAGGTTGGAAAAGTGATTACAATACAGGGAAAGGAAAAGATGCAATAACTTCAGGTCTTGAGGTTACTTGGACTTCAACACCTGCACAGTGGGGACATGACTTCTTTACATTCTTGTTTAAATATGAATGGGAATTGACTAAAAGCCCAGCTGGCGCGCACCAGTGGGTTGCAAAAAATGCTAAAGCTTTTATCCCAGATGCATTCGACGAAAACAAAAAGCATTTACCAACAATGCTTACCACAGATTTATCGCTACGATATGATCCAGTTTATGAAAAAATTTCTAGAAACTTTTTAGAAAATCCAGCGGCTTTCGAAGATGCTTTCGCCCGCGCTTGGTTTAAATTAACTCACCGTGATCTTGGACCTAGTGCTGTTTACCTTGGACCAGAAGTTCCGAAAGAACAACTGTTGTGGCAAAATCCAATTCCAACGGTTAACCATCCATTGGTTGACGTAAAAGATGTTGCTGCCTTAAAAACAGCAATTCTTGCCACAAATATTAAGTTAGATGAATACATAGCAACAGCTTGGGCTTCTGCTTCGACTTTCCGTGGGTCTGACAAAAGAGGAGGAGCAAATGGTGCTAGAATTCGTTTAGAACCTCAAATTGGCTGGGAAGTAAATAATCCAAAACAACTTGAAAAAGTGTTATCTGCACTTGAGAAAATTCAAAAAGAATTCAATAAAACAGCAGGTAATAAAAAGATTTCAATGGCTGATTTAATCGTATTGGCGGGATCAGCGGCAATTGAACAAACTGCAAAAAATGCAGGATTTGCTCTAGAAGTTCCGTTTACACCAGGTAGAATGGATGCTACTCAAGAACAAACTGATATTGAATCAATGAAAGTATTGGAGCCAATGGCAGATGGATTCCGTAATTATTTAAAAACACAATATACTGTTTCAACTGAGGAATTATTAGTTGACAAGGCACAATTACTAACCTTAACAGCTCCAGAAATGACAGTTTTAGTTGGTGGAATGCGTGTGCTTAATGCGAATTTTGACAATTCTTCGAATGGTGTTTTTACAGAACAACAAAACACCTTAAGCAATGACTTTTTTGTTAATTTACTCGATATGAACATTGTTTGGAAAGCTAGTTCAGATTCGAAAGAAGTTTTTGAGGGAAGAGATCGTAAAACGGGAAAAATAAAGTGGACTGCAACAAGAGCGGATTTAATCTTTGGTTCCAATTCAGAATTAAGAGCATTAGCGGAAGTGTATGCAAGTAGCGACGCAAAGGAGAAATTTATAAAAGATTTTGTTGCTGCATGGACAAAAGTGATGAATCTTGATCGATTTGATTTATAATAAATATATATCTATAACTATGAAAGCGGTCTCAATAGGGACCGCTTTTTTTGTCTAAACATGTCGGTCAAAC
>JAIOZF010000117.1 GCA_021740745.1 Crocinitomicaceae bacterium
TTGTTTTTAAAAATTAAAAGTGCATGATCTAAGTCCTCACCAAATTCTTTACTTAACCGTTCAATAAAAAATCCTGAAATTTCTTCGTGACTCACACCACTTACGATATCGTATTCCAAAGCATGACTAAACGGACCATGACCGATATCGTGCAATAAAATTGCGATAAGAACTGCTCTTTCTTCTTCAGCAGTGATCTCGTGACCTTTTCTTCTAATAGTTGAAATTGCTAGCGTCATTAAGTGCATTGCGCCTAAAACGTGATGAAAACGCGTGTGCAAAGCACCTGGATAAACGAGGTGACTCATACCCAATTGCATAATTCTACGCAAGCGTTGCATGTAAGGATGTTCAATCAAATCGAAAATAAACTCGTCAGGAATTGAAATAAAACCATAGACTGGGTCGTTGAAAATTTTCTTTTTGTTATTTCGGTTGAGATTTGGTCGCAATTGAATACTTTTAAAACTTAATCCAAAATTAAAAAAATCAAGCACATGCAAGGCAAAATACTTTGGGCAGATGATGAGATTGAATTATTGAAACCACACATTCTTTTTTTAGAATCAAAAGGTTATGTAGTAGATTCGGTAAATAACGGTTCAGATGCTGTTGAAAAAAGCAATGAAAATCACTATGATATTATTTTCTTAGATGAGAATATGCCTGGTATTTCTGGCTTAGAGGCGCTTGCAAGAATTAAAGAAGCAAAATCGTACGTTCCCGTTGTAATGATCACAAAGAGTGAAGAGGAGCACATTATGGAAGAGGCGATCGGTTCAAAAATTGCCGATTACCTTATAAAACCAGTGAATCCGAATCAAATTTTATTGAGTATTAAGAAAAATTTGGATCACGGTAAATTGATTTCACAAAAAACGAATTCATCGTATCAACAAGAATTCAGACAATTGGGAATGCAGTTGAACGGACGTTTAGATAAAGATGAGTGGCTTGAATTGTATGCCAAATTAGTTTACTGGGAACTGGAATTGGAAAAAATTGAAGATTCTGGGATGCGCGAAATTCTTGAAATGCAAAAGAAAGAGGCCAATTCCTTGTTTACGAAATTCATTGAGAACAATTATTTAGATTGGTTGAATGACCCTTCGGATGCTCCAATGATGATTCATCATTTGATGAAGGAGCGCATTGCACCACTTATTGGAAAAGAAAAAGTTTTCGTTTTGGTCATTGATAATTTGCGCTACGATCAATGGAAAGTGTTACAACCAGTTTTTTCAAAGTACTTCGCGATTGAAGAGGAAGAAATTATTTATTCCATTCTTCCAACAGCTACACATTATGCAAGAAATGCCTTTTTTGCGGGTTTAATGCCAAGCGAAATTCAAAAGAAGTTTCCGAATTGGTGGGTAACAGAAGAGGATGAAGGTGGAAAAAATATGCACGAAAAAGATTTCTTGGATGCGAATTTAAAGCGTCTAGGGAAGAATGTAAAATGGTCATACAATAAGATTACCAATTTCGATGCAGGTAAAAAATTGGGGGACAATTTCAGTCAGTTAAAAGAAAACGATATCAATTTTATCGTTTATAATTTTGTTGATATGCTTTCGCATGCGCGGACAGAAATGGAAGTAATTCGTGAATTGGCGGACGATGAAGCAGCATATCGTTCCCTTACTTTATCTTGGTTTGATCATTCTCCCTTATTTGATATCGTAAAGAAAATTTCAGATTCCGGGGCTAAATTGGTGATTACAACCGATCATGGAACAGTAAAAGTGACGAATCCAGTAAAGATTGTTGGAGAAAAGAATACGAATTCAAATTTACGTTACAAAGTTGGCAGAGGACTTTCTTACAATGAAAAAGAGGTGTTTGTCGTTCGTCAGCCACAAGAGGCTTTTTTACCATCTTCTAAATTTGCTTCTGAATATGTATTTACAGGTGAAAATGACTTTTTCGTTTACCCGAATAATTATAATTATTACGTCAATTATTACGGTAATACCTTTCAACATGGCGGAATTTCATTGGAAGAGGTTTTGATTCCTTTTGTGATACTCGGTTCAAAAACTAATTAAAGTATGAAAACAAAACAGTTTGGTTTATTGTCGATTGTTATTTTATGTTTGACTGTTTCTTGTGGTGTTAAAAAGCCAATTAATGATATTGTCTCCATAAAACACGGTACCAGTTTTGGGATGTGCAATGGCTATTGTTTTAATGAATATACCTATAGCGAATCATCTTCTATTAAGTTCAGTAAAGGGTGGGGAAGGACTGATTTATCAAATTATCCGGATAAGTACGACACAACTGAATTTTCAAACAAAGATTGGGACAATCTACTTGAGTTGCTTGATACTGAAAAGTTTTATGGTTTATCTGAAGTTATCGGTTGTCCAGATTGTGCAGATGGTGGCGCAGAATGGATAGAAATTGTTACAGAAGAAAAAACGGTAAAAGTAACATTTGAGTTTGGAAGTGATGTTGCGGAGATCAATGGATTATTAACTTTTCTAAGAGCTAGAGAAAAGCAATAAAATCACTTTTTAATATTCCGCTGTTTGAAAGATTTTGTCGATTGATATTTTGGTCAAAGTTAATTGCGTTTTTTTGTCATAAGTTAGCTTTTTTAAATGGTACTTGAACTTAAAGACACAGCAGATATTCCATCGGTCGCTCAAGAATTTCTTGAGAGTTTTGGTCACAACAAGGTGTTTGCCTTCGATGGAGATATGGGAGTGGGTAAAACGACTTTCATATCGGGTTTATTGACAGCAATGGGAATCAAAGAAATAGATGGTTCGCCTACTTATTCGCTTGTAAATACGTATCAAAGTTCCATGTTTGGTAAAGTTTATCATTTCGATGTTTACCGTTTGAACGATGAAACGGAGGCTATGGATTTTGGTATTGAAGAAATGTTTTACAGTGGTTCAATTTGTTTTGTTGAATGGCCTGAAAAAATCAAAAATTTACTTCCAGATAACACGATTTGGGTGTATATTCGTAAAAAAGATGACAACACCCGCACCATAACTATAGAACAATGATTACAGATCCTGAAATTCTTAAGAAACTAATTCAGCAAGGAAGTCTTTTGCCGAAGGAGGAAATGTTGGAAATTGCCCGTAAAAAGGGGAGTTTGTACATTGGAATTCCAAAAGAAGTCTCTTTTCAAGAAAGAAGGGTCGCACTCGTTCCTGAAGCAGTTTCTTTGTTAGTAGCGAATGGTCACCGCGTTAAAATTGAAACAAAGAGTGGAGAAGGAGCGAATTTTACAGACAATGAATATAGTGAGGCAGGTGCAGAGATTTGTTATGATCGAAAAGAAGTTTTTTCGTGTGATATAATTTTCAAAGTTGCCCCTCCATCTGAAGAAGAATTAGAAATGATGACTGGAAATCAAACATTGATTTCTGCCTTACAATTATCCGTTCAACCTAAGGTTATTCTTCAAAAACTCATGGATAAAAAAATCACTGCAATTGCTTGGGATTATATTCGTGATGATGAAGGAGTTTTTCCAGTTGTGAGAACAATGGGAGAGATAGCTGGAACCACTAGTATGTTGGTTGCTGGAGAATTGCTTTCTTCATTTTCGACAGGTAAAGGTATTATGTTGGGCGGAATAGCAGGAGTGCAACCAACAGAAGTTGTCGTAATAGGAGCAGGAACCGTAGGTGAATTTGCTACACGCGCAGCTTTGGGATTGGGAGCTTCAGTTAAAGTCTTTGATAACTCATTGTCAAAGCTACGCAGATTACAAAATGATTTAGGTACACGCGTTTATACCTCGGTTTTACAGCCAAAAGTTCTCGCAAAATCTCTAAAACGAGCAGATGTAGTCATTGGTGCTTTGCGTGCACCACTCGGTCGAACTCCTTGTGTTGTGACCGAAGAAATGGTTGAAAGTATGAAGTCAGGATCTGTATTGGTTGATGTCAGCATTGATCAAGGAGGATGTTTTGAAACCTCACGTATTACGAATCACAACGAACCAACTTTTGAGAAGCATGGAGTAATACACTATTGTGTTCCAAATATAGCTTCACGTGTCTCCAGAACGGCATCTTTTGCACTTTCAAATATTTTTTCACCAATCCTTTTAGATATGGGTGATCATGGTGGATGCAAAGATTTGATTAAAAACGACGAAGGTTTTAGAAGTGGAGTTTACATCTACAAAGGAACGTTAACGAGTGAAGTGTTAGGGAAAGTATTTGGATTGAAATACAAGAGCATTGAATTACTCTTACCAGGGATGTGATTCTATGAAAAATTTAGATGAGCATGTTTCCTGCGCTTGATTTACCGAAAGCTCCGTTAAAATTGGTTCGTAAAGATGAACAAGTGTTCGTTTGGTGCATTATTCGAAAGAAAAACTTAGTGCTAACTCCAGAGGAATGGGTTCGTCAGCATATCATTCATTTCTTGATTACTACTAAAAATTATCCTCAAGGATTGATTTCAGCAGAAATGGGAATAGAGGTTAATGGATTAAGTCGCAGATGCGATATCGTCGTTTTCGGGAAAGAGGGTAGACCACGATTAATTATCGAATGCAAGGCTCCGGAAATCACTTTGACCGAGAATGTTTTTCATCAAATTGCACAATACAATTTCAAGTTAAATGTTGATTTTCTATTGATGACCAATGGTTTGAATCATATTGTTTGTCAAATAGATCGAATTCAGAATTCTATCAATTATTTGGAAGATATTCCAGATTGGGATGTCATTCAGCGTTGATTTTAGGAAATTTTATTCCGAAATGGAATTCTTATGATGATTTGTTGATATTTTGAAAAATCAAATTGGAACTTACTTCAGCTAAACTTAGTAATCTTTCAACTTAGCTAAGTTTAAACTTAGCAACTTAGCTATATTGCTAATTACCACTGTTTTTATTGGTTTACAGCGTTGTTTTTTGATTTGTTTGGGTGAAATTAGTAGCATTGCAACATCGGAATTTTTCAAAAATGAAACTTTAAAATTTTAGATGCTTGAAACTTTACAACCATGCAACGTTTCATCCATCTGAAATTGCAACTTTACAACTTTACAATATTACAAGGAATCCCTAATTTTATTGAGTTGTAGCGCATATTTAACTCATCGTAGACTAAAGTTTTTAATCAAACCTTCTAAAAATCCAAACAAAACTTTTCAGATTATCCTGGTTGCAATTTCTAGTTTTTAAACCAACATCAAAATCAAACTGTCTTCTCCAACTTGAATTCAGATGTCGTGTGGAAAGTAATTTCTGGATAATCTTGCTGAGCCATCGTTAATAGAAACGGTGTTTCTGCCATGAATACTTGATTGTCATCTTTGTCTTTTGCAATATAATTTGCCTTAGCACGAATGAAAGTCTCCAATTGTTCCTTGTTATCAGTTGTCATCCAACAAGCTTTGAAGTAATTTTTAGGTACAAAACGACAATTAGCCCCATATTCATTGATTAAACGATGCTGAATTACTTCAAATTGAAGCATACCAACAGTTCCAACGATTTTACGATTTCCTGGTTGCATCACGAACATTTGAGCAACTCCTTCATCTGTTAATTGGTGAATACCTTTGTCCAATTGTTTTGATTTCATTGGATCTAAATTCTCCAATTCCATGAAAATTTCTGGCGAGAAGGAAGGAATTCCTTTGTAGAACATATTTTCACCTTCAGTCAAAGTATCGCCGATTTTAAAATTCCCGGTATCATATAAACCAATTACATCACCTGGGAATGCCTCATCGATAACGCTTTTTTCTTGCGCCATGAAGGAGGTTGGATTCGCGAATTTGAAATTTTTATTTAAGCGAACGTGATGATAGAATTTGTTGCGTTCGAATTTGCCAGATACAATTCGCAAGAAGGCAATTCTATCGCGGTGTTTTGGATCAAGATTTGCGTGAATTTTAAAAACGAAACCTGAAAATTTATCTTCAGTTGGTTCAACATAGCGCACATCTGATTCTCTACCGATTGGAGAAGGTGAAACTTCGATAAAGGTGTCAAGTAATTCTTGAACCCCAAAATTATTTACAGCTGAGCCAAAGAATACAGGTGCAATTTCTCCGGCTAAATATTTTTCTCGATCGAAATCATCATAAACACCATCAATAATGTCGATTTCTTCACGCAGTTCTTCCGCGAAAGCTGCACCTACAAGCTCATCCAATTGAGGATCAGATAAGTCTTTAATGGAAACGATATCATTCGCTTTTTTGGTTTTGCTTGCTTGAAATAAATTCAAGTTATGCTGATAGATATTGTAAACTCCCTTGAAACGGTCACCCATTCCTATCGGCCAAGTCAAGGGACGAACGTGGATATTTAATTTTTCTTCTAACTCATCTAAAAGGCTAAATGCATCTTTTCCTTCTCGGTCCATTTTATTAACGAAGATGATGACAGGCGTGTTTCGCATGCGACAAACTTCCATTAATTTTTCAGTTTGTGATTCAACCCCGTTTGCACAGTCAATCACCAAAATAACACTATCGACAGCTGTTAATGTGCGGTATGTATCTTCTGCAAAATCCTTGTGACCTGGAGTGTCCAAAATGTTTACCTGCTTACCACCATATTCAAAAGCCATTACGGAAGTTGCAACAGAAATTCCACGTTGCTTTTCAATTTCCATGAAATCGGAAGTTGCTGCTTTTTTGATTTTATTGTTTTTTACAGCTCCAGCCGTTTGAATAGCTCCACCAAATAACAATAATTTCTCCGTAAGCGTTGTTTTTCCGGCATCGGGATGGGCGATAATCCCAAACGTTCTTCTTTTTTCTATGGATTCCAGATTCTTCATGACTTGATTATTTCCGGCAAATGCGTTTTAGATATAAAAAGAAAAGGTTGAGTATATGCTCAACCTTTTCTTGGGTGGAAGATGGGGCTCGAACCCACGACCCTCGGTACCACAAACCGATGCTCTAACCAACTGAGCTACAACCACCATTTCTAATTATTGCTAATTGGAGCACAAATGTAGCATTCTCTGCCTATTTTCGCAATAATTAATGAAAAAATCTGTTCTGTTACAAATGAATTGATATTTTTGAGGATGTTCGAAATTTTCAATACCAAATTCAAGCAGTATTCGGCAAGTATTTTTGCAGATCGGCAAAGCTGGAAAATGCTAATTGGCCTTTCTATTCTAGCAAGAATGCTTCTTTTTCTAACAGATGGCCATAACAGCGATTTTGATTTTTTCGAAAATTGGGC
>JAIOZF010000118.1 GCA_021740745.1 Crocinitomicaceae bacterium
ATCAACCGCTTGCTCCTCAAGCTAATCCCTAGTCTCTAATTCCGAATGCCTTCCTCGGTACAATCCGCCGCAGCGTATCACTCTGTAGGCTGAACCCTAGTAACTAATGCCTTTATCTAACTTCTAATGCCTAGCTATTCCCTTTCGCATGATCAGCTAAAAACTGCTGCAAACCAATATCAGTCAAAGGATGCTTTGCCAACGCTTTAATTGCACTTAAGGGCCCAGTCATAACATCAGAACCAATTTCAGCACAATTGATAATATGCATTGGGTGACGAACAGACGCTGCTAAGATTTGTGTATCAAACATATAGTTATCGTAAATCAAGCGAATTTGAGCAATTAAATCTAAACCGTTAGTTGATACATCGTCCAAACGACCTAAGAACGGAGAAATGTACGTTGCTCCCGCTTTAGCTGCAAGAAGTGCTTGTCCAGCCGAAAAAATAAGTGTGCAATTTGTTTTTATTCCTTTACCAGAGAAATATTTGATAGCTTTAATTCCTTCTGGAATCATCGGTATTTTTACCACGATATTTTTGTGCAAGGCAGCCAATTTTTCGCCTTCACGCACCATTCCTTCGAAATCAGTTGAAATTACTTCTGCACTTACTGGACCGTCAACGATGTTGCAAATTGCCACATAATGGTTAATGATGTTTTCTTCGCCTGTGATGCCTTCTTTCGCCATCAAAGATGGGTTAGTGGTTACACCGTCAAGAATTCCCATATCATTGGCTTCTTGGATATCATTTAGGTTAGCTGTGTCGATAAAAAATTTCATGTTGCTCTTTTTTTTACAAAAATAACTCGCATCCAAACCGATTTAGCAAGAAATCAAAATCTTTTTACACGCTTTTTGAACAAAGTGCTGGGGATTCAGGATAAGAATGTTACCACTGAGCAACGGAGTGCACTGAGTAGATCATCAACACATAGAAAACATTGACTCTAGTTCCGTGTCCTCTGTGTCTCTGTGGTGAACAACACCACCTAATTGCCTTTAAATTGAAATGGGAAGGGAATTTACTTTTTTAGAAAAAAAAGAGGGGTAAGCTACTCATATCGCACCGCTCAACCTCATACCTTTGCTACATTCCTGTCCTGGAGGAGTCAGAGGGAGCTGGTCGTACAAGACTTACCCCACACAAAAGTAATCAGATTATTTGATTTGATTGAAAAGTATTCGGGAAAAAATAGGAAAAACATACTAAAGACTTGATTTAAGAAGTAAATATTTCCTTTTACAAGATAAATCAAAGAATTGAGTAACATTCGTTGCATTATTTCTGAGTAAATTCAACGATATTTGCATTACAAAAGAGACAATTATGCTGATCGAACAAATTTATACAGGCTGTTTAGCACAAGGAGCGTATTACATTACTTCAAACGGCGAAGCCGCAATTATAGACCCATTAAGAGAAATTGCACCTTATATTGAGCGCGCAAAACGTGACAATGTTACGATTAAATATATTTTTGAAACGCATTTTCATGCCGATTTCGTTAGTGGTCACGTTGATTTAGCGAAAGCAACCGGTGCTACAATCGTATATGGACCTAATGCAAAAACAACGTTCGAGGCACATATTGCGACGGATGGAGAGATTTTTCAATTAGGAGACATCACTATTAAGGTACTGCATACACCAGGACATACAATGGAAAGTACGTGTTATTTATTGAAAGATGAAAATGGTAATGACAATGCAATTTTCTCTGGAGACACTTTGTTTATTGGCGATGTTGGTCGACCTGATCTTGCTCAAAAAGCCGCGGATATGACGCAAGAAATGTTGGCTGAAACACTTTTTGATTCCCTTCGCACTAAAATTATGACTTTAGGAGATGCTGTAACTGTTTATCCAGCTCACGGCGCGGGTTCGGCATGCGGCAAGAATATGAGCAAAGAAACTGTGTCAACCATAGGTGAACAAAAGCATCTGAATTATGCCTTGCGTGCTGATATGACAAAAGCAGAGTTTGTGAAAGAAGTGACAGATGGATTATTACCTCCTCCAGGTTATTTTGGAATGAACGTTCAAATGAATAAAACGGGTTATGACAGCATTACAGACGTTATGAAACGTGGAATGCATGAATTAACACCAGAAGCCTTTGAGGCAGCAGCAAATGAAACCAGTGCTTTAGTTTTGGATACGCGCAACGCACAATTGTTTTCAGAAGGATTTGTACCAAATAGCATTAATATCGGCTTAGATGGACAATTTGCCCCATGGGTGGGTGCTTTAATTCCTAGTGTGAAACAGGAATTGTTAATTATCACGGATGAAGGACAAGAAGAAGAAACAATTAAACGTTTGGCTCGAGTTGGATACGATCACGTGATTGGTTACCTGAAAGGTGGTTATAAAGCATGGAAAGAAGCAGGATATGATACTGATACCATTAAGCGAATAACAGCAGTTGAATTTGCAGAAAGCTATAAGAATAAGCCGCTCGTAATTGATGTGCGTCGTCCAGGAGAATTTACAGCGGAACATGTTGATGGTGCTAAAAGTTTACCCTTAGATTTTATTAATGATGAAATGAGTGATTTTCCAAAGGATCAACCTTTTGTAATTCATTGTGCGGGTGGCTACCGAAGCATGATAGCAGCATCAATTCTTAAATCAAGAGGAATAGATAACTTCATTGAAGTAGCAGGTGGATACAATGCAATAGCTAAAACGGAGGTGCCACGTACCGATTACGTTTGTCCATCAACACTTAAATAAAAATAATAAGTAATTATATTTAAAAAGCTGTAAAATAATATTTTACGGCTTTTTTTTATTTCTAATTCCTAGTCTTTAATACCTAATGCCTATTTTCCATCCTTCACTTTATTCCAAGTAGCATACATCGATTCCTGAGCTGGACGATCCTTTTCAATTTCACGCAACGGTTCGCATTCTTTCAACGTATCGTGACATTCTTTGGGTAAAGCTTGATAAAGCGACGTTCCTTTTGTTTTCCATGCAATCATTTCATCAGAAACTTCTTTGATGATTTTCGCTGGATTTCCAACGGCAAGACTTCTTTTGGGAAGGTGCATTTTTCCGGGTACAAAGCTCAAAGCACCAATAATGCATTCATCTTCCATAATAACATCATCCATGATAACACTATTCATTCCAATCAGGCAGTTTTCACCAATTGTGCCACCATGAATAATCGCTCCGTGACCAATGTGTGCACCTTTTTTTAAATGCGTGATTGTTCCAGGGAACATGTGAATCGTACAATTTTCTTGGACATTGCAACCGTCTTCAATGATAATTTGTCCCCAATCGCCGCGTATTGCAGCACCTGGACCAACATAAACATTTTCTCCAATAATTACATTTCCAGTTACGGTTGCATTGGGATGAATGAAACTACTTTCTTTGATTACAGGACGGAAGCCGTTGAATTCAAAAATTGCCATTGCCTTTTTCTTTCAAAGGTAAGCTACTTTTCTGAACTTTTTTTGCTTGGGATTCTAAAATTACCTCCGAATACAACATTGTATTGAGAAAATAAGAAATGTTGACTTGCACGGTCCGATTTATACATCGTTGTGCGAATGTCTGGCATGTGAATAAATCCACCTTTCCATTCCATTTGCACGAAGAAATACTTGAAGAAAGTGGCGTTTAAAGCAAGAACGGTGCTAAAACCATAACCTGCCAAATGAAACTCATCGTAGCGTGCATTGTTCATCAGAGTAGTATTCGTACGAGGAACTAAAACACCAATTCCTAATCCTTCGTTTGCTGCGAAACTGAAATTTTTACGTCCAAAAATTACGTCAAATCGACGAACTTCAATGTTCTCATAATTCAATCCATCTGTATGTTCAAACTTTAAAAAGTCTTCGGACATTTCGATGTCAGAATCATTATATGTTCCGTCAAATGAAGTGCCATTGGCAATAGTACCGTTGATTTTAACTGTTTGAAATTGCTCCATGACATATTTCATGTGATCTGCACCAATAGAAATAGTGTATTTATCATGGAAAAAATAGCCAATTCGCAGATTGTATTGAGGAATAGATAATGTATTTGGGGAAAAGTACAACTTAGCGCTAAATGGTGATTGTCGATCCTTTGCAACCACATTTTCTAAGGTGAAATCGTAATCATTTCCAGAAAAATGAAAATCAGAAGTCGTGTATGCCGCTCGATTCCATCCCCAATAAATGAAAAAATTTCCTTTTCTATAATAGTTGTCTTTAACCATTTGTCCGTAAACAGGACTCAAAAAGCCAATTAAAAGCAAACTGATAAGAAATAATTTCATCGAATTCATAAGCGTTGTGCCAAAGTTCGTGGTAAAAGTAAGCACAACATTTTGTTCAATACATGATTTTCGTCATTCTTTCTAGAGTTTTTACTCCCGAAAATTGTCTTTTCTGTTCAATCTAAAAATTTATCAGAAAGCAAAATGGAGCCATTGGTGCTTTAACAATATGAAATTTTGACTTAAGTTCATGGAGTTTCTTTTGTTTTAAACATACCATAGGGTATATTTATTAGTGCGCAAGGCATCATGTGAATTTTATTGCATTACTTTTAATCCAAATAAATGATTGATGAAAAATAAAGACTACAGCCTTATATACCGTTTGTTGCATTGGGCGATTGCAATTTCAATGATGCTTTTGTTGTGCACAATATTTTTAAGAATGTATTGGATGAATAAGAACCATGTTTCAGATATAATCCAACAGTTTCTTGAGACTAAAAACATGTCCTTACCAGAAGATGATACAATTCTCTTAGCAAAACAAATTAGACAGCCCATGTGGATTTGGCATATTTACCTAGGTTATGTGTTGGTTGGATTGTTCGCTCTTCGTTTTGCTTTACCTTTCTTTGGGGAAATGAAATTTTCTAGTCCTTTTAAAGCCGGTCTTAGTTTAAAAGAGAAATTTCAAAGTTGGGTATATATTGTATTTTATATCTGTGTATTTACATCACTATTTACAGGTATGATGCTGAAATTTGGACCAGAAAGTCAAGAGGAGTTAATGGAAGAAATACACGTTTTGTCGCTCTATTATTTATTGGTATACATCGTTTTGCATATTGGAGGTGTAATTATGGCTGAATTCACAAGTGATCATGGAATTGTTTCTCGTATTATTGGAGGAAAAAAGAAAGATTAATGTAAAATTTTCAAATTAGAAAAGAGGCGAGCAATTGTTAGTATCATTTGTTGGTTGAGTTCCTGAATAGCGATTTAGTGTAAGGTGTAAAAAAGCTATTTAATTCGATTTTAAAGGTCTGTAAGTCAATAAAAATGGAGATTCCTTATAATATTGTAAAGTTGCAATATTATAAAGTTGCAAAGTTGAAATGATCAAAATTTGTAAAATTGAAAAGTTTCATGATTGAAAAGTTGAAAAATCACAAAATTCCAACCTTATATTCACAAAACATCCTTCTGTATGTCTTTAAAATTAGGGGTTCTTAGCAATATTGCGAATTTGCAATATTGCTAATTTTAAACTTAGCTAAGATTCAATAGTTTGAAGTTCAACAAGCTGAATTTTCAATCCCATTTAACAACATCTTTTATGCATTTCATTAGTTGCGGGAAAAAATAAGTCAATCTTTTAAAATTGATCAGTTCTTCAATTATTTATAAGAAAACTGGAGGTTTGCGAATATCAATTTTCGCATCTTGGAAAATGGTTGATGTATTTCGAAGGCTCAACATAAAACTTTTATTACCTCCGATTGGGGTCCAATTAAACGAAAGTGCCCAGCAATGCATATTTCTGGATAACGCAAGTCGCATATTTGTTACTTTAGTTTCTTTTAAATCAAAATTGACATTACCAGAAATTTTCCAATTTTTCGTGAATCCAATATCTCCATTCATCATCAATGTTTGCAATTGGATATTCTTTTCAGGAGTTTCACTATCTCGATCTGTATTTGCTATGATTGAGTAAACATGAGAAAATGAAACTTTCCAAGGTATATTGAAATCAATAATGTATTCTGGATGTAAAATAAAATAAGAATAATCAGCATTCCATGTATTTGCTAATCGGTCACTCGTGGATTTCATTACTTCTCTACTTTCTTTTGAAGTCAATGTTATGGTGGTAGCAAATTCACTGCGTAAAAAACGACCCAATTTGCCATTTTTTACTGCATATTCATTGATTGTTTTTCCAGTTGAATCGATCCACGAATAAGGACTAAAAGAGGATGTCGCAACGAAATTTATCCATTCAATAGGACTAACACGCATATTGATTGCGATATCAGACAAATTCATTGAATCCTTTTGGAAGTCATAGTTTCCGGTGAGACTCAAGGCATCAATTAAACGTGTTTTTTTAAATCCTGTCAACGTATCTTTTGCAGAAATTCTTTTTAGTTCAATGGTATTATTGAAGCCAAAAGTAAGTTGTGTTATGTCTTTATTCGAATTTCCCGTGTACAAACTTCGCTCAAAAGGTGAATAGGTTAGTGAAGCTTGATTTACGCCTACATTTGAGGTGATTAATGGATTAAGTTGTGGAATGTATCTAAAACCAAATGAAGGAGTTAGGATATGTCTCAAAAGTGGCTTTTTCTTCCCTATAAATTTATAGTAACTATAAACTACGGTTGTTAGCTGAGCATTGATATTTAAATCATGAAGCATTCCTGCTTGACCAATTGTATCAATTACTGTTTTATTCAGTGTAGCATCATAACTTTTTTCAATCTGCTGAAAATTAATTTTGTTGGTATATGCAACAGATGGAGTCAATTTGAATTTTCCTTTAAAAAATGCGGCTGTTGTTTGAATGTTAAGTTGCTGATTGAAGCCATTTAAAAACTGTTGACCTATTGTTCCAAAGTCTTGAGCTTGAAGCAAGGAATCTTTAAATGTTGATCTATTTTGGACTTCTAAATTATACGTTACACCAATTCTTGAAATAACTTGCTTCCATGGTTCAAAACCTTTAACTAACTTTTTGAACGGAAAAACGCGTGTCATATTCAGGTTGTAAACAGGCGCGGTAAGTGAAATTGTTTT
>JAIOZF010000119.1 GCA_021740745.1 Crocinitomicaceae bacterium
AATCAATGGAATTCCGTAGCGCTGTCCTACTAGACAGTCTTTGAATTTAATCTGTTTTTTTGTCTGATAATCAAAATTATTTATGTTCAATGGGAAGTCAGGTTCACCTAAGTATCCATTACCAGCCCTTACTTCAAATGTATTGTCCCATGGTTGACCGGTCATATTTAATTCACCAAAAAGTGGATCGATACCGTTAGTAGCATTACTGTCATATCCCAAAATTAGGGTGTCTTTATTCCCTAAAGCATCTTCGAAATACAATTCAAAAGAAAATTCTTCTTGTGCAAAGAGTAAATTTGAAAAAGAAATAGCAAAAATCAGTAGTTTTTTCATGGTATCTATTTTTGGGAAGTTATGATAAATTATTTACTGATTCAACTTAATAGTAATTAATTGCTTCTTATTTTACTTTAACTTTTGCAAACTGGAACACATCTGCAAACAATTGCTTCAATCGTTTTTCGTGTAGTTTTTTCGATCCTTCAGCAGCAGCAGCAGTTGCATTTCTACAAATACCAATGAATGGAATTTCACGCATTGACATAGCGATGTGTGACCAAGCACCCATATTCGCTGGCTCTTCTTGCGCCCAAACAATGTTCGTTGCATTTTTATATTTCGCTAAAACAGCATCAATTTGTGTTTTCGGTAATGGATATAATTGCTCTACACGCACAAATGCCATATTCTCAACACCTAACTCGTTTGCTTTTTCCTTCATCTCATAGTAAAACTTACCTGAGCAGAAAACTACCGTGTCAATGTTTGCAACTTTTGCAGCAGAATCATCAATCACTTCTTGGAAAGATCCTTTTGCCATTTCATCTAAAGAAGAAACTGCAGATGGGTGACGCAATAAAGCTTTTGGAGAGAAAACAACCAATGGTTTTCTAAAATCACGCTTTAATTGACGACGTAATAAGTGAAAATGATTAGCTGGAGTAGATGTATTCACCACTTGGATATTGGTATCTGCACATTGTTGTAAAAAGCGCTCCATACGTCCTGATGAATGCTCTGCACCTTGACCTTCATAACCATGAGGCAATAACATAACCAAGCCACTTTGAGTTGCCCATTTATCTTCACCAGCAGTAATAAACTGATCAATCATGATTTGAGCGCCGTTGAAAAAATCTCCAAATTGTGCTTCCCAAATTGTAAGTCCTCGCGGAGTCGCCAATGAATAACCGTATTCAAATCCTAATACCCCATATTCCGATAAAAGTGAATTGTAAACAGTGAACTTTCCTTGTTTATCAGAAAGTAAATTCAATGTTTCGATTTCTTCCTCTGTATCTTCCGTTTTAACAACTGCATGACGGTGAGAGAAGGTTCCTCTTTCAACATCTTGACCAGAAATTCGAACAGGGTGACCTTCATCTAAAAGTGTTGCATAAGCTAACATTTCAGCCGATCCCCAGTCCAATTTATCTTCTTTAATCGCATTCATACGATCTTCGAAAATTTTTGAAATCTTACGGAAGTATTTTTTTCCTTCAGGTAAGGTTGAAAGTTTGATTCCAAGTTCTAACAACTTCTTTTTATCAACGCCTGTCTCAGGTGAAGAAATGAAATCGCTTGCTTTTCCATGTCGGAAACCTTCCCAAGTTAAACTCAAGAAATCGTAGACCAATGCCTTTTCAGCTTGACGAGAAAGATCGAATTCTGTCTCTAAATGATTGTTATACTCATCCTCAATTACCTTAGCGTCTTCTTTCGTTATAACACCTTCTGCAGCTAACTGATCAAAATAAATGTCTTTTGGATTCGGATGCTTAGCAATTAAGTTGTATAAACTTGGTTGCGTGAATTTTGGCTCATCACCTTCGTTGTGACCATATTTACGGTAGCACAATAAATCGATAAAAATATCGCGGTTGAATTGCTGACGGTATTCCATCGCAATTTCTATAGTTGTAACTACTGCCTCGATATCATCTCCATTTACGTGGAATACCGGACACAATGTTGTTTTAGCAACATCCGTACAATAGGTCGATGAACGACCATCCAAGTAATTCGTTGTAAATCCAACTTGATTGTTCACGACAATGTGAATTGTTCCACCTGCGCGGTAACCATCCAAGTGTGCCATTTGAATTGTTTCATATACAATTCCCTGACCTGCAACAGCAGCATCACCATGAATTAATACTGGACAAATTTTATCCTCATCATGCAAAACGTGGTCTACTTTTGCACGAGCAATTCCTTCAACAACAGTATTTACTGCCTCTAAGTGAGATGGATTTGGAGCCAAGGTTACACCAATTTTCTTTCCATTCGCCAAAGTAACATGAGAGGTAAATCCTTGGTGATACTTAACATCACCATCGAAATATTCAATAGAATCGAATTCCTTTCCTTCAAATTCCGAGAAAATATCACGTGGACGTTTCGCAAAAATATTTGTAAGTGTATTCAAACGACCTCTGTGTGCCATCCCCATTACAAAATATTCTACTCCTAAATCAGATCCTTTGTGAACCAAGGTGTCCAAAGCAGGAATAAGTGCTTCACCACCTTCGATGGAGAAACGCTTTTGTCCAACGAATTTCTTTCCTAAAAAAGCTTCGAAATTGGTTGCTTGATTTAATTTCTTGAAGATATTGATCTTGCGATCCTTGTCGAATTTAGGACGGTTGGCAATTTCAATTTTATTGATGAACCAGTCAATACGTTCTGGATCACGCATGTATGCGAACTCAATACCGATTGATTGGCAATATGTTAATTCTAAATGATGAATGATATCGCGCAAAGTTGCAGCACCTATTCCCACTTGTTCACCAGCTTGAAAAACAGTGTTCAAGTCGCTCTCTTCAAGTCCAAAATTTTCGATAGATAAGGTAGGTGAATATTTACGTCTTTCGCGAACTGGGTTCGTTTTAGTAAAAAGGTGACCACGTGACCGATAGCCATTGATTAGGTTGATCACCTTGAATTCCTTTTGGAAATTCTCAGGTATTTCACCACCATCTTCGTAGTTTGTTCTGGCGAAATCAAATCCTTCAAAGAATTTTTTCCAACCAATATCAACGCTTTCAGGGTCTTGTTGATACATTTTGTAGAGGTGATCAATCGCGTTCACATCTGCATTCCCGACATATGATACTTTATCCATGGTTTTGTACACAATTATGGAGGAGCAAATTTAGACAAAATACCCAATGAAGCCGTTTGATTTATCGAATAATTTCAGGATAAGTTAAATTTTGAACAAGAAAAGTAAATCTTTTTATGAGGGTTAAACGCTAATTCTTTAAAAATCTCTATTTTTTACTTAATTTTACTTCATATTTTAATATGCCACTTTTATTTTAAATCCTGCTTTTTTGAAAAGTAAAATTTGTGATTTATTGTCAAATTGAAGATTAGATGGTGCGTATTTTATTTTTGAAAGCTTTATTGCTTTGCAGTCCTATACTTTGCCTGGGGCAATTGTCTGTTGGTTTTAATAGCACTCCTTCAAGTTCAAACGGCACTATACTCATTTGTGAAGGATCAGTTATTTCATTTATTGATGCATCGTCAAATATTCCTCAAGGAGCGAATTTAAATTGGACATTTAATGGAGGTAATCCAGCAAATGCCGTCGGAGCTGGGCCGCATGACGTAGCTTATAATAATGTCGGAACTTACGCTGCCATTTTAGAAATAAATGGTCAACAGGAAATTGTCCAAATTATTGTAGATCAATCATATAACACGAACTTGGTCGCTTCTGGTCCTCAGATAACTACATCAAGTTTTGGTGGAATTACTGTTTTCAGAAGATGTAATAATAACATTCAAAATTGGAATTTTAATTTTAACGACCCGAATATTAGTTCGTATCCTTTAGGAACCATTTTCTCCTTAGACTGGGGAGATGGGACGAATCCAGGAAATAGTTTTCCAGCAATTCATAATTACCCTCCTGGAGAATTCGATCTAACTTATACAGTTACTTTTCCAAATGGATGTATTGAGGTAAGAAATTATGCTGTATATAACGGATCAACCCCACCTGCTTTAACAATTTCAGGGTCTGGGCTTTCATTTTGTAAACCAAATGATTATGAGATTATTATATCAGCACCATTTGAGCCACCAGCGACAACTTACACGATTCAAGTGAATGATGGTTCCGTACCTATCATCTTAGAAGGTCTTGCTAGCTTACCTTATTCTTACTTTCACAATTTTAACGTAAATTCTTGCGGTACTACAACAGTAATTAATAGTAACCCTTATCAAGATTCCTATTCAATTCAGGTAACGGCAACAAATGGATGTAATGTAAATGGGACTTTCGCCGCAATTGGACCTATTCAGGTCTCGGAAAGTGTAGTTGCTAATTTTGAATTAGATAATCAAATAGTTTGTGTTGGTCAAACTGTAACGGCAACAGATATTTCTATGCCTGGAGCAAATGTTATTCAGGGATATTGCGATTCCTTATATGGAATTTTTTGGGAATTATCTCCTGCATCAGGAGTTTTAGTAAGCGGAACGTATGGAAATGGAGGTAACTACATACTGGATGCAACACAACAAAATTATAACTGGTATGGTTGGACAAACGGTACGGATGAATTGGAAATCTCCTTCCCAGTTGAAGGCGAGTATGAGTTAACCCTGTTTATTGGCAACGATTGTGGAGTAGATTCAATTTCAAGAATTATTTGTGTGGTACCTGAGGTCATTGCTGATTTTGAGATTCCAACGCAGCCTCAATGTAGTCCGTTTGAATTAATTCCAATTAATAATTCATCTTTGCCTGGATGTAATCTGCAGAATTTTTACAACTGGTCAATTACAAGAACTAATCCTGAAAATTGTCCTTTCGGAAATAACCCGGGTTATCAGTTTATAAATGGATCGAATTCAAATGATTTTCAGCCTGAGATTTTATTTAATTCACCTGGAGAATATGAAATAAGATTAATTGTTGGTTTAACAGGCAGTCTAGCAGGATCTTTGTGCGATCCTGATACAATGATTAAATTCATTACAATCAAAGACATCCCATTTGGTACTCTTCAACCAATTCAAGTATGTGTTGAGGATGAGGTTGTGGTTACGGTTGGAAGTCTAAATTCCTGTTATTCGGACCTAGTTCCCAATTATTCTTGGGATTTTGGAGCAACACCGCCGGCTTCGATTGGTTCATCCAATGTTGCTTCTCCTTTAGTTAGTTATGATCAAGCTGGAACCTATCCATATTCAGTTTTGCTCAGTAATGAATGCGGAGACTTCAATGTCAATCAAACAATCACTGTATTTCCTGAAGTTTTTGTAGAAGCATTAGGTCCTCAGGGTTCATGTCTAAATTCTACAATTCAGCTGCAAGGTTCGGTCACTGGGGCAGTTACAACAGGTACTTGGACGGCTTCAGTATCAGGTGGCACATTTATACCTTCAGCGAATTCTCTAAATCCACAATATACTTTGCCTCTTGGTTATATTGGAACGATAATTTTTACGCTTACCTCTCTTGATCCTGTAGGACCTTGTCCTTCAGCCAGCGCAATTCATACTGTGACGATTGATCCTGATGCCACGGTGAACGCAGGAACCTACGCAAACTTTTGTACCAATCAAGCAGTTCAATTAAATGCTGTTTTTGGAGGTGCTGCATCATCAATCACTTGGAATTCGAATGGATTAGGTACTTTTTCTGATGTAAATGACCCTCTTTCCACATATACTCCACCAGTAGGTTTTTCAGGAACAATCACATTGAGCATTGAAACGAATGATCCGAATGGGCCATGTCAAGCGGCCTCTGATCAGGCGACGTTAACATTTATACCTGTTGCTCAGGTGAATGCAGGTGCTGACAATTCGCTTTGTCAAAATGGTTCCATTCAATTGAACGGAATTTTTGGAGGATCCGCCACGGGCGGCACATGGTCAAGCTTGTCAGGAGGCACTTTCATACCTTCTTCCAATGTTCCTAGCCCTGTATGGACACCTAATCCGTCTTTTTCAGGAAATGCATCTCTCGTTTTTACAAGTCAAGGTATGAATCCTTGTCCGGCCGTAACAGATGTGATCGATCTTTTTGTCCACCCAATTCCTTTTATTGGTGATGAAAGTCTAATAATATGCTCCGGAGAAACATTTACTTATAGCCCCACTAATTCAAGTGGGAATATTATACCGCCGGGAACCACCTATACTTGGCAATTTATTGATAATCAAAACATATCCGGAGAATCCAATTCAACGAATGCCTTGTCTACAATCGAGCAAGGCTTAGTGAATCTCAGCGCTGTACCACAAACAGTTCTTTACAATATTACTCCTTTGTCAGGATCCTCTTCATCATGTTTAGGTGCAACATTCACACTTTCTGTTACAGTCAATCCAGGACCATCTGTCGTTCAAGTACCAGATGTTCAAGTTTGTAATAATCAATCTGTAAATATTTCTTTTCAAGGTGTTGCAACTGTGTTTAACTGGACCAATTCAAATGGAACCATAGGGCTGCAGTCAAATGGTTCAGGCAATTTAAATTTTCAAGCTCAGAATTCAACAAATTCTCCTGTTTCATCTCAAATAGTTGTATCACCTGAATTTGATAGTCAGGGATTAACATGTCCCGGTGTTGATATGGTCTTTACTATCACAGTAAATCCAACACCTTCAGTTGATCTAATTGGAGATCAGTTATTGTGTAACGGGACTAATTCTACAGTTGTTTCCATTAGCGGAAGTGTTTCTGGAACGGTTTACAATTGGACGAACAGTTTACCATCGATAGGACTATCGTCGAGTGGCAGTGGTTCCATAGCTTCTTTCACGGCTCAGAATTTGGGAATTAATACCGTTACATC
>JAIOZF010000120.1 GCA_021740745.1 Crocinitomicaceae bacterium
AGATTTTTGTCAATTGATTATTTCAGACACTAGCGCTTGTTCAACGTGCGAATTGATTTTCGATTTAATTGAAGGTTCGGGTAACCTGGATTTGTTAGACGAACGCATTGGGACACCAATATATTTGGGAATTATGACAGATACCGGATCTTTCCGTTTCCCTGCCATGAAACCTGTTGTACACGAAATTTTAGCAAAATTGTTAAAAGCAGGTGTTGTTCATTTCAAGGTACATGAGAATGTATTTGACACCAACACGTTGGATCGGTTAAAATTGCGCGGATTCGCATTAAGTGAGAAAATGGAAATTCTTCCTGGAAATAAAATTGCCTTGATTTCATTATCAGATGAAGAGTTGAAGCGCTACAATTATCGAAAAGGAGACACTGAAGGATTGGTAAACATGGCACTTTCAGTACAAGGAATTCAAATCGCTGCGTTTTTCGCAGAGAAAGATGGTGTTGTTAAGATTTCTTTCCGCTCGAAAGGAGATTATTTTGTGAATAAACTTTCCATGGAAAACTTTGAAGGTGGTGGACATCAATATGCAGCTGGTGGAATTTCTTATGAAGGTTTAGACCATGCCGTAAATAAATTTAAATCTTTGGTAAACGATTATTTTCCAGCATGATAAAACAATTTTCTTTTCTTGTGATGTTGCTTGTTTTGGTTGCTTGTACAGAGACCGAAAAGCCAAAAGTGATTCCTCAATGGGATCAAGAAAAATCGACTGAGATGAATAAAAACTTAGCGATTGAAGAGGAGATACAGATTAAACTTTTCCTTGAACAACACAAGGATTGGAAAATGGAGAAATCTGGTACTGGTTTACAGTACTTTATTTACGAAGAGGGTGAAGGTTCAATTGGAAGTGTTGGTCAAACAGCTGATGTAGAGATGAAAATCACTTTATTGGATGGATCGGAAGTGTATTCAACCAAGAAAGATCATGTAGACGAATTCGTGATTGATAAAAGTGAAATTGAATCAGGTATTCATGAAGGAATTAAAAAAATGAAGAAAGGTGGTAAAGCGAAATTGATCATTCCAAGTCACTTAGCGCATGGATTAATTGGTGATTTCGAGAAAATTCCACCCCTTTCAATTTTGGTTGTTGATATTCATTTGTTAAACTTGAATTAATGAAAAAAGTACTTTTTGTTTGTGTTGGATTGTATTTGGCATCATGCTCTACATCAGGCGTGGAACAAGATAAAAAACCAGTTCAGTCGAATGTGAAAACCGACCGTTCGCTTGATAAAAATCATGCAGTAATTGAAACCAAACCTATGGACAATGGAATGGTGATCGAATGGTTCGAAAAAGGAACAGGTGAAAGCATAAAGCCCGGAGATATGGTGATGATTGACTATAAAGTCCGATTGAAAGATGGAGATGTAGTAGATGGAAATCATTTATTGAAGAAAGATAAACTTCCATTTTTGGTTGGATTTCAAATGCAGACTAAAGGCTGGGATATTGCTATGAATGAATTGAAAGTGGGTGATTTTGCTCGCGTTAAAATTCCGAGTCATTTAGCAAGAGGTGAAAAAGGTGTAAATGGATTAATTCCACCAAATGCCGATAACTTTTTGACAATTCGCATCATTGAGAAAGCAGCGCCAACGCGAACTATTGAAGGGACGAAAGTATGGGTGCTAGAGGAAAATACCAATAACAAACTGAAGTTTGCCGAAGGAATGGAGATTTCATTTCACTCCATGGTTAGTTCGCCAAGCAACCCCTTGTATGCAAATACCTTCCGCACTAATCAACCTTTTAAGTTCAAACTAGGAGATTATGGATTGGTTCCAGGATTAAAAAAAGCGTTAATAAATGCTAAAACATCTGACCGTTTATTTATTGTTGTGCCAGCTTCAGAAGCTTATGGAGTCAAAGGATACCTCGATTTTGTAAAACCAAATGAAGATTTGTTTTATAATGTTTTAGTCATGGATGTGGTTAAAAAATAAGAAGGTTTGATTATATTTGAAGGTCAAGACTAGAAATCTATTTGGAAAACGTGTTACACTTTTCCTTAAAATATTATAATATAATGCTTAGAATACTCTCCAGTTTTCTGTTTTTTGCAGGTATATTCTCCACGTGCGCTCAAACCGTTATCGACACCGTCTATACCGATAAAGGGGCAATGTTAATATACTCCAATCGCACATGGGAATACCTAGAAGATAAAGGATTCGATGGAATCTTAAACCCACGTCTTCATACAATTTTAACTGAATCTTCGTACAATTTTGTTCAAAATTGGGACAATCAAGTATGCTATACTTCTGATCGTAAAAATGATCTTTCTACCTTGAAAGATACCTTATGGTTGTGTGTTTTAGAAGATGAACACAGCGAATTTGTTTCCCCAGTTCCTGGAATTGTAACTTCACGTTACGGTCCAAGAAACGGTCGCAGTCATAATGGTATTGATTTAGATTTAGAAACAGGTGATACCGTTCGTTCGTGCTGGTCAGGAAAGATTCGTTATGCAAAATACAATGAAGGTGGTTTTGGAAATTTGATCATTGTGCGTCATTACAACGGATTAGAAACGTTTTATGCTCATTTAAGTAAAATGTTGGTCGTTCCAGATCAAGATGTTAAAGCAGGTGAGCCAATTGGTTTGGGTGGAAACACTGGACGTTCTTATGGTTCGCATTTACATTTTGAAGTGCGTTTCTTTGATGCCGCAATGAATCCAGAGGAGGTGATTGATTTTGAAAAGAAAGTATGTAAGGATGAAAATCTATTTGTTCACAAAGGTTTATTTCGTCCGGGGGCAAAACCTTCAGATGTAGAAGAGTTAGGCGAGTCTCCAGAAGAAGTACGCATTGCAACTACGAATCGCGTTTATTATAAAGTTCGCTCAGGTGATACACTATCTGCCATTGCTTCTAGAAATAGAACAACAGTTTCAAAAATTTGTCAATTGAACGGAATTCGACCTACAACAACCTTGCAAGTCGGAAAAAGTTTGAGAGTCAAATAAGCTTCACTTTTTGACGTTCTGAACTGAATTTTTGAACTTATTTAAGAAACATTAAGAATTTGAGCGTTAGAAAATAGCCCAGATGTGAAATTCATTCCTTTGTTTGTATTACTTTTGACATCCATGAGAAGCAGCTTAATTTTATTTTCCTTTAGTTTATTCGTGCTAATATTTAGCGCATGTTCAGACTACAACAAAGTTGTTAAGTCAGATAATTATGACGAAAAACTAAAAGTTGCCAACGAATACTTCGACAAAGGTTCAGAACCACAAATTGGAAAATTTTCAAAAAAACCAAAAACCAATAGAGCAACTGGTGCTTATAAATTGAATGATAATTATTTGCTACATTCTGTAACCTTATACGAGCAAATTTACCAACGAATGCCAAAGACAGGTGAAGGTGAATTAGCGTATTTCAGAATAGGAAAGGCATATTATCTTTCGGGTGATTACTACATGGCTGGATATTACCTTGGTTCTTTCGCACAGCGATATCCCGTAAGTGTTAAAGCACAAGAAGCCATGTTTTTATCTGCAATGTGTTCGGTAAATAATTCTCCTGAATTCACCTTAGACCAAAATGAAACAGATTTAGCAATTAATAATTTACAGCAGTTTATTGATAAATATCCGCAGTCAGAGTTGGTTGATTCGTGCAATCACATCATGGACCGTTTGCGTTCGAAATTGGAGAAAAAAGACTTTGAGACAGTTAAACTATATGATAAGACGGAGAATTATCGTTCTGCAGTAACGGCTGCAATAACCTTCATGGAAGATCATCCACGTTCCAAAAACAAAGAAATTGCTTATTATTTGCTGGTTAAAAATTCCTATTTACTTTCGAAAAACAGTATCGACACCAAAAAAAAGGAGCGTATTGAACAAACTATCGAAAGATATCATAACTTTGTAACCGAATTCCCAGGTTCGATTTACGAAAAAGAGTTGTCAGATGACAATGAATTAATGAAAAAAGAACTAGAGAATATTAATTCCGGAAAATAAAAGATATGAACTTTAAGAACAGTACAGCTGAGCGTTCCACAATTACGCGCGACACAAACAAGTTTGAAGATAAGACAGGAAATGTCTATGATGCTATTGTGATCATGTCAAAAAGAGCGAATCAAATTAATGTTGAATTGAAAGAAGAGCTTACAGGAAAATTGCAAGAATTTGCTTCTTCAACTGATAACTTGGAAGAGATTTTTGAAAACCGCGAGCAAATTGAAATTTCGAAATTCTACGAAAAAATGCCGAAGCCAGTTGCAATGGCTATGCAGGAAATGTTGAATGACGATATTTATGTTCGTAATCCAGAAGTGAAAGAATAAATGCAAGGTAAACGCATACTTCTCGGAATAACAGGAGGTATTGCGGCATACAAAATCGCATTCCTTATACGTTTATTAAAAAAATCAGGGGCAGAAGTCAAATGTATTATGACTCCTGCCTCTTGTGATTTTATAAGTCCCCTTGTTGTTTCTACCTTATCTGAAAATCCTGTTGGTGTTGAGTTTTGGAATAAACAAACAGGCGAATGGACCAATCACGTCGAATATGGCCTTTGGGCTGATTTGTTCCTCATTGCTCCATTAACAGCAAATTCATTGAGTAAAATGGCGCATGGTTCGTGCGACAACCTTCTTCTAGCGACTTATCTTTCCATGAAATGTCCAACAATCGTTGCTCCTGCAATGGATTTAGATATGTACGCTCATCCTTCAACTTTGCGAAACATGGCAATCATTGAAAAAGATGGTGTGGAGGTTATTCCAGCTGAAAATGGTCAATTAGCTAGTGGATTGGAAGGTGATGGACGCATGGCTGAACCAGAAACAATTCTTGCTGCAATCGAAATGCATTTTGCATTGAAGGAAGGACGTTTAAAAGGGAAGAAAGTGCTTATTACTGCTGGACCAACTTATGAAGCGCTTGATCCAGTTCGTTTCATCGGCAATCATTCAAGTGGTAAAATGGGATTTGAATTGGCCTCAAAATGTTTGAACGAAGGAGCAGAAGTCATTTTAATCACTGGTCCAACAAATCTTACGTTGAAGAATAATCGTTTGCAACTTGTTCGAATTAAATCAGCCGAAGAAATGCTTTCAAAAGTAAAAGAGCATTGGTCAAAGCAAGATTATGGAATTTTTTCAGCCGCAGTAGCTGATTATCGTCCAACGATAGTGTCAGATCAAAAGATCAAAAAAAACGATGATAATTTGCACATTGACTTCGTCAAAAATCCAGATATATTAGCTTGGGCTGGTCAGCATAAAACAGCACAAAAATTAGTAGGTTTTGCATTGGAAACAAACAATGCAACTGGGTATGGAATGAAAAAACTACAGTCGAAAAACCTAGATATGATTGTCATAAATACGCTCGAAGATAATGGGGCAGGTTTTGCACACGATACCAACAAAATAAGTATTTTGGATAGTCACAATAATTTACTTAGTTTTGAGTTAAAACCAAAGTCAGCGGTTGCAGAAGACATTGTTGATTATATGATTAAATTGTAAAAATGAGATATTTTATTGCCTTTCTAGCTTTCACATTTGGTGTTTTTACAGCATCTGCACAGGAATTAAATTGTCAGGTAAGTGTAATCACTGACGCACGATTAGAGGTAACGTCTGTTGAGAAAGAAATTTTCGAACAACTGAAGCAAACAATTTATGACATGATGAATTCAACACAATGGACGAAAGACAAGTTCAAAGTGGAAGAACGCATCAACTGCAACATCCAACTGCAAATCAAAAAAATACCTTCCTCAGGAAATTACGAAGGAGCTATGCAAATTCAATCATCACGACCTGCATTTAATAGTTCTTACAATACAACGGTTTTCAATTTTCAAGATGATGATATTCAATTCAGCTATTCAAGAAATGCTGTTTTAGTTTATGCTCCAAATCAATTTAGAGACAACCTAACTTCCATTTTAGCATTCTATGCTTATTTCATCATTGGGATGGACTATGACGGGTTTTCATTGAAAGGTGGCTCGCCATATTTCGCAGAAGCGCAACAAATTGTTTCGAATGCGCAGTCAGCTCCAGCGACTGGATGGAAATCAAGTGAGCAGGGAAAAAGAAATCGTTTTTATTTAGTTGATAATGTTTTGCACCAATTATTCGAACCATTAAGAGAATGCAATTACGAATATCATCGTTTGGGGGTAGATATTCTTTATGATGACAAAGTAAAAGGACGAAAAGCAATGTACGACGGTTTGAACAAGTTGACAAAGGTTATTTCTACGCGTCCAAATTCTGTTAATCTCCTTAATTTTGTCCAAGCAAAAAAAGATGAATTGAAAAATTTATATGCTGATGCAGACGTTAAAGATAAAAACGATGTCGTTAATTTATTGAAGCGAATTGATCCTGCAAACGCGTCTTTGTATCAGGAAATTCTCGACTAATGCTGCGTCATCTAAGGATTAACAATTTTGCCCTTATTGAACATCTTGACCTTTCGTTAGAAAAGGGTTATTCTGTTATTACAGGAGAAACTGGTTCAGGAAAATCTATTTTATTAGGCGCGCTCGAACTGCTTTTGGGCGAACGTGCTGATTTTTCGTTAATTGGACCGGTATCCGAAAAAGCAAGTGTTGAAGCCGAATTTGATTTATCATCATTTGATTTGAAAGTAATCTTTGAAGAAAATGATATCGATTATAGCGATCAAACCATTGTTCGAAGAGAAATCAACCAATCGGGAAGATCGAG